>CAYQXR010000008.1:0-60617 GCA_964421625.1 uncultured Gemmatimonadaceae bacterium
TGCGCCACGCGGTGGTCCGCCGGAATCGCCTCGACCCACGGCGGCACATGCGTCGCCACCACGATCTCGCGCGCCCCCGCCACCACCGCCTGATTGAGCAGCACGCCCAGCCGGTCCGCATCAGCCCCGGCCAGTGCTCGGCGCACCGCGAGACGGCCCGATCGCGAGGACTGCGCTGCCAGCTCCGCAATCAGTCGGTCGTCGTTCAGCACCAGCGGGGTCCGCTGCGCATCACCGAACTGGCCATCGGCCCAACCATCGACACCAACCAGCACGCGCTCCGCATCCAGCGGCACCACACCCGCCCTCGGCAGCCACTGGATGGCGGGCACTTCGTCAGCCAGCGCAATGACGGCATCGCGCACCGTCTCGACGGACCCGCCGAAGTGGTCGTGATTGCCGAGCACGAACCAGAGCGGACCACCGACGCGCTCGTGCAGCGCCCGGAGATCCGCCACCAGACGCGAAGCATTGGAGAGATCACCGCTGAGCAGCAGCGGTGCACCAGGAGGTATGTCGGCAAAATCGCGCCAGGGCGACGGCCCACCGCTGCGATCCAGATGCAGATCGGTCGTCCACTGAAGTGGCGCTGTGGTCACTGCTCCGTGCGGACTAGCCGACACATCCGGTGGTCCGGCCCACCACTGGCGTCGGGTCGAAGTGCCCGGTCACCTGCACCGAGTCCTGCTTGCCTGGCCGCCGCAGGGTGAGTTCCATGGTGCCACCGAAGCCATCAGTCATCGAACCGGTGAGTGTGACGCTGCCGTACTGCGAACTGAAGCCGAGCAGCATGGTATCGCGCGCCACGCGGAAACCGGCCGTGGCCCAGGGCGGCAGGGCGCCGTGAGTGTCGGGCGGAATGATGTTGCGCTTCCCCGCCTGGAGCTGCTCGGCCTCGTGGAAGACGATCACCATGCCGGTGTCGTTGGAGATCGCTTCCAGAATCCCCATGCGCTGGCCCGGACACCAGGTGAAGTCCATCGGGAGCGAGGCGCTTCCCGTCTGGGCACCGTCCCAGGTGATCTGCATGCGCGGCCCGGCGGCGTCATTGCGCTGGCACGCAGCGGCGAGCAACGCGATCAGCAACACGCTCCGCCGCATCATGGGATCCCGCCAAACTGGAGGTCGAACCGCAGGCCGCGATTGGGACCGGCGGTCTGGGTGAGCGGCACGCCGATCTCCATTCGGATCAGACCGCGCAACAGTGCCAGTCCGCCACCAGCGCCGACCAGCACGGGCGTCTGCCCCAACCGGTCGACCGCCGCGGCCTGACCGGCATCGGCAAACAGATACCAGGACGAGAACCGCCGCTCACTCAGCGACCGGGTGAGCTGGCTCGCCCAGGCCACTTCGCCGCGCTGGCTGCCGACATCGTAGCCACGCACACTGCCGACGCCGCCCACCTGCACGCCGAGTTGCGGCATCTGCCGACTGCCGACGGCGCCACCTGCTACGAGTCGGAGATCCCAGCCCGATGGCGTAGGAGCGTGCCACTCGACCGCGGCGCGTGTCGCCACATTGCGCCCCATCATCTGGGTCTGCACGTCGACGCGCCACTCGGGCACCAGCCATCCCTGATCGACCCGCAGCCCGATCCCGGCGGCCAGCCCCTCGCGCACCGGTGTCGACGGCCCGAAGCGGCCCGAGCGACCGAACAGCCGGGGCAGCGTGGCCCGCGCCTGTGTCGCAGCACTCCGCTGATCTTCGAGCCAGCCACTCAAGGTCAGTTCGGCGCCGCGGGTCAGGCCACCCTCCCATTGCATCCGTCCGCCCAGCGCCAGGAGATAGCTGCCGTCGTCGCGACCGGCCAGTGCGGCGCGCAGCGAACTGCCCAGGGTGAGGCCGTCGAACCAGGGATCGGTGCTGACCAGATCGCGTTGCGCGGTAGCGGTGAAGCGACCCGATGGCGCATCCCGGCGAAGTTGGGCTCGGCCCATCACCCGATGATCGGCCACGCCGTAGCGCACCAGGGCATCGAGTTCGGTAAAGGAGAAGGGCGTCGGCGTCCGCCCCGACAGCGTCAGCGTGGTCCCCTGGACGCGATTGTAGCGGAACAGTTCGGCGGCGCGGACAATGCCGAAGCCAGCCAGCGGTCGGCCGATCATCTCGCCGGGCAGCGAATCGACCAGCCGGGCCAATCGACCCGTCATGGCGCGGATCTCCTGTCGGGCATCGTCGCCGGTGCGCCGCGACAACGTGTCGCCCCATTCATCGTAGGCGCGCAGCGAATCCTCCGGGGGCCAGTGGGTCAGCCACCGGCCGCCGCCCGGCATGGTCCGGATCATGTCGAAGCCATTGGTCCTGGATCCGCGCCGCAGTTCCGCCCGCACCGCCTCAACTCTGGCACTGAGCGCACGCAGGGAATCCCAGGCCGGGAACTCCAGCACCAGACCCGTGTTGACGCGGTAGTTGCGGAAGGTGGAGACGGTCTCGAAGGGCAGGGCCACGTCGAGACCAACCGGCGTGCCGACCACGCGCCCCGCCACGACCTGGCGGGCGGGCATCCAGTAGCGCTGCTGAATCAGGGCATACTCCAGGTCGACTGTGACCTGGAGGAACTCGTTGGTCAGGCGATTGTCGCGGGCCTGCTCGGCGCTGTCCTTGCCGGCGACCTGGTCCCAGAGTGCCGTTCCCACGAAGCGGAACGAAAAGCGGATCACATCGCCGGTGGCCTGATCGATCCAGAGTTCACCCGCGACGTAGGCCGGTCCGCTGCGCTTGGGCACCACGGTGACGGCCCGGACCACAACCCGCAGTTCCGGGAGCCGAATCACCATCGAATCGCCGACCGCAAAGCGGTAGTGCTCCTCGCCGTCGGCACTGAGGGGATGGGGCGCCGCTGCCCGCGGCGTCAGATCACGGTACCGTCCGAACAGACGGACCGAATCGCCCAACGCCCGCGGCACAAAGAACGGGCTGTTCCACCGGGGACGCGGCCGGTCGCCGAACTCGGAGTCCCACACCCAGTCACGACGCCCCACCATGTCGAGCTGCAGCAGGTTGGGACGCTGCCAGGCGAGCCGCGCTTCCTGCTCCTCGATCTGCAGTGGCTGCGCTTCGCCCCAGGTGCGCCGTCCCAGCGAGAACGAGGTCCGGAAACGCAGATCGGCCTGGTAGTCCTGGACCAGCGTATCCTGACTCCGATGCCGAGCCCGCGCGACCGCGACCAGCGCCCGAGTGGCTTCGTCGGCGTAGGTCGCGGTATCCGTCGGGGCCTGAGACCCGCCGATCAGACTGGCAAGGATCAGGAGGGGGAGGATGGATCCCACTTGGTGCGGCCGTCGCGGTGGAGTCCGTAGGCCCGCAGCCGACGCCAGAGCGTGGTCCGGGAGATCCCCAGCGTGCGGGCCGTGTCGGCCAGCCGCCAGTTATGCGACTCCAGCGACTGGACGATGGCGTCCTTCTCCTGCTCGGCCAGGGTGGTCGGCCCCTCGCGGTAGGGGAGGAAGATGGCTTCACCCAGATCGAGGCCGCCGACACGCAGCGGGGCCAGTCGACCCCCCAGGGTGGCCAGCTCCGGCAGGAGATCGTCCTTGGCCCCACCCGCATCAAGTCCCGTCTCGGTGAGTACCGAACGGGCGGCGGCGTTGAGGTAGATCGCCCGACCCGCCGGATCGAACACGATGACTCCCTCGCGGAAGGCATCCAGCACCACCTTGGCCAGTGGCGAGAAGACGGAGGGCAATGAGTCGGTCATCGGCTGTGTCATCTGTCCCATACGATGGCCTCAGGGCTGAAGTTTCAATTGGCTACGTCGAGCGTAGTTTAACATGGGAGACGGCTCAACCATATTGTGTGGCACTCCATGACAGACTCCACCGTTGTCCCGCCCCCCTCCGACCGCCTGACCTGGCAGACCGCCTGGCCCGTTGTGGCCAGTGGGGTGGCGGTGATCGTCGGCACGCTGATCGGCCGGCAGCAGGCCCCGGGCGACTCGGCGGAGCAGGCACTGCTCTTCCCGCTGCTGGCGCTGTTCGTCCTGGCGGTGACGCTGCTGGTCCTGACCCGGATTCCCGGTGCCGCGATCACCCGACCGACCGTGCGCCTGGCCGCCACCACGGCGGCTCTGATCGGCCTGCTCCCCTGGGAGGCACCCGCCCAGAGCCTGCCGCTGCTGCTCTGGGTGATCACCTCTCCTTGGCGATACGCACTCGCCCCCCTGCTGGTTCATTTCGCACTGCAACTGGCGTGGCCGCACCGTGCCGGCCAATGGTATGGCACGATGCTCGGCTTCCTGGTCCTGCACGCCCTGCTCTGGCTGGCGTCGCTGGGTGGCCTGGTGGTGGGGGAGCCGGCCCTGGTCCACTCCATCGACGGCACCCTGCGCCAGACCATTCTGGAACCGGCCGCCTGGCTGGTGGCTCTCCTGGCGGGGGTCCTGGCGATGCTCTCCCCCGATCGGACCGCCGGTCAGCGCCGCGCCATCGTGCTGGGCACCGCGGCCGTGGGCCTGGCGTTCGGCTCCTCGCTGATCACCCATCTGCTGCCGCGTCTGGGGCTGAGCACGGGGGCCGACACCCCCTGGGATGCGATGGGCCTGCTGCTCTTCGCGCCGCTGGGAGGGCTCGCCGCCGTAGCGGTGCCGCGCGCCACCGCCCGCGAACGGGATCGCCTCGGGCACGATCTGGCGCTGCGCCTGCTGTCGGACCGACCGCTGGGGCAGACGCTGACGGAGGTGGCCGAACAGTTGGGCGCCGCACTGGAAGCCGACGGCGTGCGACTCCAGCTACATCAGCCGGACGCCATCGCGGTCACCGGCCGAGGCCACGACCTGCCGATTGCACCGACCTGGCCACTGCGGATCGAGACCCGCGACCACCGACGCGAGCTGTCCGCGCCCATCGGACCGCGTGACCTGGGACTCGGTGAGATCCACCTGATCAGTCGGCGGCATGGGGCCTTTGGTCGTGCCGAACGCGATTGGCTGGCGGCAGTGCTGATCCCCATGACCGCGGTCATCCACGCGCACCGTCGCGAAGCCGCTGCCCGGGACGCGCTGGCCGGGATTCAGGCGCGCCACAGTACTGTGGCCACCATCCTCCGCGAGGCCATGACCATCCTGCCCGCTCCCACGCGCGACGATGGCATGGGTGTGCCGCCGCCGGTGGACGCCAGCGACGTGCTCAATCAGCTCGGGGAGGGGATCACTGCGGCCGCCCGGCAGGGCGAAGCGGCTGACACGCATGCGGCCACGGTTCGACTGGCGGCACGGCAGACCTCCGACGAGATCGCCCGCGCCCTCGACACACTGGGAGCCATGGTGCGCGAGATCGAGGGTCTGCACGGCATCGGCGACGAGATCGCCAGCAGCAACGAGACGGTGAGTGCGATTGCCTTCCGCACCAATCTGCTGGCCAACAACGCGGCACTGGAAGCCTCGCGCTCAGGCGCTGCGGGCCGGGCCTTCGGCGTGCTGGCGGAAGAGATCCGCCGACTGGCGGACAGCACCGCCGAGACGTCGGCGGCCATCGGCGAGCGGACGGCCTCGCTGACCCGGGACATGGCTGCGATGGATGAGGCGATGCAGCGGATCCGCGACGCGCTGCACGCCGCGATCACCCAGGCGGAGACCACCGAGACGTCGACCCGGCACCTGCACGATCAGGTCGGCGCGGTCCAGAGCACCGCGCGGGTGCTGCGTCCCGCCCTGGACGAGGCCTGGGCCGTGGCCCGGCGGCGCTCCGAACGTGACACGCATCAGAGCGCCATGCTCACCCAGTTCCTGGAAGAACGGCACCAGACGGTCAGTTCGCTCCAGCAGCACCGCCAGCACCTGGAAGACCTGCTGGAGCAACTGCTCCGCTCCTGACGCCGGGCCGTCGGCCAGCTACCGCCGCCGCCCGCCCCGACGACCGGGTGGGCGCGGCCCCCGACCGGGTCGCCTGCCCCCACCACCACGACGCCCATCATGACCACCCGATCGCGCGCCTGGCTTCACGCGTCGCGTGCGATCACGGGCCTGCAACCGTTCGTGCAATTCGGCCAGCGTGGCCGCACGCAGCTCGCCATCGCCCGATCGCACCGCGAAGTGGACCGGCCGATCAAGCACCGGCACCTCCTCGGCCCGCAGTCGGCGCGCCTGCCCTTCGCGCAGATGCAGCCGCACAATCGGCGTCCCCTGCTCCAGCTCGTACACCAGCGGAATGGCGTCGCCGTGCAGCCGCAGCGACACCGGCAGCGCATCGAGCCGGGCCCGCGTCTCCGCGTCGATCAGGGCATCGCTGTCGAGGTGCACATCGGTGGACTGGAAATCATCCCACGAGGTGACATCACCCACCTGCGCGGCCAGGAGCACCGCCAGCGACGCATCGCTCAGCGCCCGGAGCACGCCACCGCTGCGACGCCAGTACTCGCGCAACTGCCACAGGGTACGACGGATTTCGTCCTGGCGGGGATGGTGCGCCTCACCGGCCAGCAGGGCCTGCACCAGCAGGTCGCGCCCCATCTCGCGCCATTCCGGCGGCAGCGGACCGGTCAACCGTGTGGCACGCTGCTCCAGCGCAAAGTCGCCGTAGCGCAGCATGGTGGCGCTGGCAAAGCCCTGATGCTGGCGATGCCCGCGCAGCACAAGCTCGGGCGGATCCCAGCGGGCATACTGCTGCACCAGCGCATGCGGAATGGTGGTGCCTTCGATGCTGGCCCGGGCAATGCCCTGCCGATCGGCGAAATAGCGGATCGTCCCGGCCACGGCACCCCAGGCGCCAGCCAGCGAGCTGCGGGCGATGCGGACTTCTTCGCCGTTGGCATCGAGTTCCTCGATCATCAGCGCAAACGGCTGCACCCGCGCCACCAGATCGATGAACGATTCCCGCACCTCCTTGGTCACCCGCGGCAGCATGCGCGGCAAGGCAACACCCATGGCGCGATAGACGGAGGCCATGGCCAGCGAGGCATCCTCAATCGCCTTGACCAGCACGCCGCGCCGCTCGGCCCACTGCGCGAACGGCTCGTCCTCGAAGGCGTAGCGGTGCAGGCCATGCACCTCCACGATCACGCCGAATGCATTGACCGCCTCGGCCAGCAGGTGATAGGCCGTCAGATGATCGCTGCCCGGCACCGCGACGCCGTGCAGATCCCGCTCGTCCCGGGTCATCCGGTGCAGCGACTCGACCCCGGCCATCGCCGCGACGACGGGCAGCATGTCGGCCTCGGCGTGCAGCAGCAACTCGGCCCAGGGCCGCTCGACCGGCAGCGCCTCCACATCGTGGCCATAGCGGGTCAGGCGCCCATCGGCGATGATGCCCCGTCGAGTCAGCAGGGCCACGGCAGCCCGATACGCCAGTCGATCGAGCGGGACCGGCAGATCGAGATCGGTGGCATCCACGCCGAGTGCGGCACAGGTCAGCGCCACCCGCTCGGCATCGCCGGCCAACTGGAACTCCGGCGGAATCGGACGCAGCGTCGCGAAGTCGAGGGGACGGTCCGAGAGAATGGTGACCTCGCCGCCCTTCACCCGCCCATGCACCCGCCCCGCCATCTGCAGGATCTCGTTGGCGCCGAGATGCAGACGGTGCAGCACATTGCGGCCGCCCGAGACGACGTTGCCGTAGCGGGCATCGTAGATCACCACGGTATCGAGCCCCGGCAGATTGAGCGCCGACTGCCCGGCCGCCGTCATGGCCAGGAGATAGGGCTTGCGGACCTCGCCCTCAAGGAAGGGACGGATCACCCGGATCGGTTCGCCGCCGTGGTAGAAAGCGGCGGTCAGCTTGGGAAAGCGGCTCCCCATCGACTCGCCCAGGCGCTCCACCTCGGCGCGGGTCGGCAGGAACACCGCGACCCCGCGTCGCTCGCTGATCAGACGGCGGACCGTGCGGTCGTCGAGAAAGCCCTCGGGCGTCTGCGGCACCACGGTCACATGGGCACGGAGCGCGGGATCGAAGGCGGAGGTCTCCAGCACCTCGTCGGCCGCGAGGTAGTCGCGATAGAACGAGGGGTCGACCGTCGCCGAGAGCCAGAGGAAGCGGCAGCCGATCCGCTTGCCAAGGGCCAGACAGAGTTCGAGTTCGGCAGAGGTCTGATGAATCTCGTCGACCAGGATGGTGTCGCGGGCGGTGACCAGGTCGTCCGTCAGCCAGCGACGGGCAATGCCGGTGGTCACGATCACCACATTGCAGAGATCCGTCTCCGGGGTCGCCTCCCGCTCGCGGTTGACGACGCCGACCCGCAGCTCCTGCTCGAGGATCGCTTCGGCGATGAGGCGGATGCCGAGCGTCTTGCCGGTCCCGGTTCCGGCCACGATGCCGAAGGCCTTGCCCCCGGCGGCCCAGGCCCGCAGGGTGTCGCCGTGGCGCTGTTCGAGTACCGTGGCAATCCGGGTCTGGAGGGCGAGTTCGATGGTCTCGCAGGAGGCGCGGGTCGGCGCAATGACGATGATCCGGCCCCGGGGGTGGTCGGCGCGGCGGTAGCGCTCCAGGTCCGGGGGGAGGCGGGGGTCGCGGATGGGCTGCATGCCGCAAGATAGACCGATCCGGCGGTCCGCCCGCTATATTGCGGCTCCTTGTGGACGGGAGGGGTGCATGCAGGATCGGGTCTGTCTGGTCACCGGTGCCAACCGGGGGATCGGTCGCGAGATTGCGCTGGATTTGGCCCGGCGCGGTGCCACCGTGCTGGCGGTCTGCCGGACGCGCGCCATCGCAGAGGCCACCCGGGACGCGCTGGCGTCCGAGAGCGGCAATACCAAGATCGAAGCCTGGGCCGCCGACTTCCTGGTGCAGGCCGAGGTCCGGCAACTGGTGGTGGATCTGCTCGCCAGCCAGCGCCGCCTCGATGTGCTGGTCAACAATGCCGGCGCCTACTTCCCGATGCGCACCACCTCGGCGGATGGCTACGAGGCCACCTTCGCCGTCAATCACCTGGCACCGTTCATCCTGACCAACGGCCTCCTGGATCTGCTCCGGGCCAGCGCGCCGGCGCGGGTGATCATCGTGGCGTCGGAGGCGCATCAGCGCGTCCGCGACCCCGAAGACTGGGAGAGTCGCAAGTCCTACACGCCGGTCACGGCCTACTCCCGCTCCAAGCTGGCGAACGTCATGTTCGGCTACGACCTGGCGCACCGGCTGGAAGGCAGCGGCGTCACGGTCAACTCCGTGCATCCCGGCAATGTGTCGACGCCCCTGCTGGAGGCACGGTTCAACCGCTGGTGGAACAGTTGGGTCTGGCCCATCGTGCAGCGCGCCCTGATCACGCCGACCGCGGGAGCGCGGGGCCCCGTGCACCTGGCCACCGCCCCGGCACTGGCCGGCGTCACCGGCCAGTACTACAACCAGCTCGAGCCGGGGACCTCGTCACTGATCTCCCACGACGCCGTCATCGGCGCGCGGCTCTGGAATATCTCCCTGCGGATGACGGGCGTGCTCTCTCCAGCCGAGATCACCGGCGAGCATATCGCGGGGTAGGCGCGCCCGCGGCACGATGGCACGGGCGACCGCCGGTCCATCACGGATGCAGGCGCGGTTGTAGGGGCGACCGGCTGGTCGCCCGTGCGGTCATATCCCACTAGCGCGGGTATTCAGGGATGTTTGGGGTAGTACCGCACGCCAGGAAGTCCCTCGAAATCGCGATCCATGGTCCAGATCGTCGCCCCGAACTGTCGGGCGGTTGCCAGGATGATGCTGTCGGCCAGCGGGAGCTTGTGGGCCACACCCATCTGGGCGGCGCTGAGCGCCAGCCCGCTGTCGAGCGGCACCACCTGACCCTGGTGCAGCAGAGCAGCGGCTTGCAGGGCATCGTCCTCGCCGCGCTGCTGCATCACGCGGCGGCACACTTCGAGGAGCACGATCGTTGGCACCAGCAGCGATGCGACATCCTCGATGGCGCGGGCGAACCGTCCGGCCTGTGGCCCGGCGCCGAAATACTCAAGCCAGGCCGACGAGTCTACCAGATTCACACCCGATCCCGATCCCGCACCACGGTCGCATCGATGCCTTTGAGGAACCCCCGCATGGCGCGCATGGGCCGGACCGGGATGAACTCAACCCGATTCTGATACCGGAGTGCCTGCACCTTCTGCCCTGGTGCCAGTTGCAGGGCTTCACGGATCTCCCGCGGGATAACGACCTGGAACTTGGGGGACACCGTCACAACAGCCATGGCTGCCTCATCGATAGACGTACCGTACAACGATAGCGCGATCGATGAGGCCGGGCAAGCCGTACGCCCGCCTGCCGCGCGGGCACGGGCGACCGCCGGTCGCCCCTACCGCCGGGGCCGGGCGCGGGTGTCGTCTTCCCAGCGCAGTTCCCGGTCCCGGTACTCGCGCCAGGCGCGGTCGCCGGGATCGCGGAAGTACTCGCCCCGGTAGTGGTAGACCACCACCCGGCGGCTCCGCGGCACCTCCCGCTCGAAGTAGCGGCCCTCGCGCACCCAGACCACCACCGGCGTCCAGCGGCGCGCCTCGCGGCGCCACTCGCCGAAGCGGCGCACGGAGTAGTCGCGCACCACGATCACCCGCGGCGGCGGGGCCGGACGCCGCACCACCACCGTCGGACGCGGCTGCGGCCGCCCGAGGATCGGGATGTCGATGTGCAACCCGATGTTGACCTGCCCGGACAGCGGTGCGGTCCCGAGCAGCAGGGCGATGGGGGCGATGAACAGACGGCGGATCGACATGGTACCCTCCTGAAAGTGTCCTGTCCCGGCAGGGTGCGAGGCCCATGCCATCCCAATCATCCCGTGGCACCGGGCCCCCCGGGCCGGAACGCGCCCACGGTGTCCCCCCGCCGGGACACCTGTCCACGGGGTGGGCCGGGTCGCGTGGCGGGTGTATGTTCTGGCGCGTCGTCCAGCCGGACGACGGGGACCTGAGCAGGAGCGCGCTATGGGGACATTCCGGGTCACCGTGAACAAGGACTACCTGGTCTGCTCGGCGGCACATTTCATCACCTTCCGCGGCCACACCTGCGAGTCGCTGCACGGCCACAACTACCGGATCGGCATCACCGTCGAAGGCCCGATCGACGATGAGTGCCTGTTCGTGGTCGATTTCGCGATCCTGAAGCGCGTGGTGCGGCGCTACGTGGACCAGATGGACCATCGGGTCCTCCTGCCCACCCGCAATCCCAAGGTCGCCTTCCGGACCGACGGCGCCATGACGCTGGTCGACTACTTCGGCGTGCAGACCTACCAGTTCCCCACGCGGGATTGCGCCATGCTCCCGGTGGCGAACACCACGGCCGAGATGCTGGCAGAGTGGATCGCCCAGGGTGTGCGCGACGACCTCGCCGCTGAGGGATGCCGCCTCACGATGATCCAGATCGAGGTCGAGGAGTCGTTCGGACAGTCGGCCTGCTACACCGAGCACCTGCACCACGGCGATGCCCCGTGACCCGGCAGGAACCTGCCCTCACGCCCGAAGCCCTCGCGGCGGCGCTGGCCGATCTGCCGGGCTGGACCGCCGCCGACGGCTGGCTGGAGCGCCGCTACGCCACCGACGGCTGGCGCACCACCATGTTGCTGGTGAACGCCATCGGCTACCTGGCCGAGGCCGCCGACCATCATCCTGATCTGACCGTCCGATGGGGCGAGGTGACCGTCCGGCTGCAGACGCACACCGTGCGCGACATCACCGCCAAGGACACCGCCCTCGCCGCCCGGATCGCGTCGCTCGCAGCCTGGCGCGGCGACGAGGGCTTCCCCGGTCTCCAGGGACCAGCAGCAGGATGGTCGATCCGCTGACGCCGCGGCCAGGCGGTGATGCCCTCCCGGCGCCGCTGGTCCTCACCCTTCCGCCGACTCCCCTCGTCGAGCTGCTCGACCGGCTCCACGACCTCCCTTCGCCGGTGCTGCTCGACAGTGCGGGTGTCGACCATCCGCTGAGCCGCTGGTCCTTCCTGAGTGCCGACCCGCTCCTGGTGGTCGAGGGCGACGCGCCCGACTGGCCCCGCCTGGTCGAGGCTCTGCGGCGGCCCCTGCACCATCCCGTCCCGGTGGCACCGGACCAGCCCCCGTTCCGCGGCGGCTGGATCGGCTGGATGAGCTATGAGTTCGGCGCCGCCTTCGATCGGATGCCCTCGGCACCGCGCCGCGAACCCGCGCTGCCGGGGACCCGCTGGGGACTCTACGACTGGGTGATTGCGCAGGACCACCAGACCGGTCGCACCCTGCTGATCAGTACCGGCATCGATGCCGACGGCACGCCCGACCCGGCGCGGGCGGCGGCACGCAGCGCGCAGGTCACCCGCTGGCTGGCCCGGCCGCTGCCACCAATGCAACCACTCGACGGACCTTCACCCGCCGTGAGCGCCGCGACCCCGGTCCCGCGCTTTGCCGACGCGGGTCCTCCAGTACTCACCGATCTCCCAGCGCAGGTTTACCAGGAGCAGGTCGCGCAGATCATCGCGGCCATCCGGCGCGGCGATCTGTTTCAGGCCAATCTGACCCAGCGCTTCGTGATGCCCTGGACGGACTCCCCGCTGGCCTGGGCCCGGGCGGTGCGACGCTTTGCCCCGGCCCCCATGGCCGCCTGTCTCGGCGGGTCCAATGCCTGGATCGTGAGCGCCTCGCCGGAACGCTTCCTCCGCTACGATGCCGTGCGGCGGACCGTCGAAACCCGACCGATCAAGGGCACCCGTCCCCGCGGCCTCTCACCCGACGCCGACCTGGCACTGCGCGAGGATCTGCGTACCAGCGCCAAGGATCACGCCGAGAACGTGATGATCGTCGATCTGCTGCGGAATGATCTGGCCCGTGTCTGCGAGCCGGGCAGTGTGGCCGTGCCCGATCTCTGCCGAATGGAATCGCATGCGACGGTCCACCATCTCGTGTCGGTGGTGACCGGCCGTCTGACCGCCGACGCAGATGTCTTCGACCTCCTGGCAGCCACTCTGCCGGGGGGATCAATCACCGGCGCGCCGAAGATCGCCGCCACCGCACTGCTGGCCGAACTGGAGACCGTCACCCGGGAGATCTACTGCGGCATCATCGGCTGGATCGGTCTCGACGGCAGCCTCGACAGCGCCATCGCGATCCGGACCACGACCATTCACCCGGGGGTGATCGTGGCCAATGCCGGTGGCGGCATCACCGCGCAGTCGGATCCCGCCGCCGAATACGAGGAGAGTCTGGACAAGGTGGCCGCGCTGGTGGCGGCGTGGCGGTGGGCCCGGGAGCAGTCGGCCCCATGATTCTGCTGCTCGATCACGAGGATTCCTTCGTCCACATCCTGGCCGACATGCTGCGGGTGCTGGGTGGCGAGACGCTGGTCCGCCGGGTGACCGATCTCGATCTCGCGGCGGTCGTGGCGCTGTCGCCCAGCCACCTGGTGCTCTCACCGGGTCCGTTTTCGCCGAGGGAATGTCCGCTGACACTGGCGGTGATCCGTGCGCTGGGACCGCGCATTCCCACGCTGGGCGTCTGTCTGGGGCATCAGTGCATTGCCGAGGCGTACGGGGCCACGGTGATACCGACCGCGCCGCGGCACGGGCTCACCTCGCCAATCGGTCATACCGGTGAGGGTGTCTTTCAGGGTCTGCCGTCACCCTTTGCCGCGACCCGGTATCACTCGCTGGCGGTGGAGCCGGCTTCACTGCCAGCGGCACTGACCGTGACGGCCACCGCGCTCGACGACGGCACCATCATGGGCATCCGGCACCGGGAGCATCCGGTGGCAGGGGTTCAATTCCACCCCGAGTCGATTCTGACTGAACACGGTTCGCTGCTGCTGGAACGACTGTTGGCCATGCGGTGATGTACTGACGCAGTGAGCCGCCCGCGTCAGCCCCGGTTCCGCTCGCGACGCCAGCCATCCAGTCCGGTGGTCTGCCCGGCATCACCCAGCGCCAGCACTACCGCCACAACACCCATCACCAGATAGAATCGCATCCCGGGCGCGCTGCCACCCTGCGATGCCGCCATCGCCAGCATGCCGAGCAGCAGAGCCGCGCCGCCGGCGGCCCAGCGGGTGAACAGTCCCAGCGTCAGCAGCAGTCCGGTGAGGAGTTGGCCCCAGGCGATTATGGCGGCGAAGAAAGTACCGCGCGGAATCATCAGATCGCGGACCACGGCGGCGGACAGACCATCGGGATGGGCAGCCAGCCACTCGCCGAGGCGCTCGGGCAGTTCGTGCTGCCAATCGGCCGCGACGGCAGGCAGGGGGATTGGTCCGAGCACGGGGACCATATCCATCTTGCCCTGACCCGCCACCAGCAGGACCAGTCCCAGCATGAGCCGGAGCAGCACCAGCGCGCGGGCGGCAGCGCGCAGATGCGGGGCGCGGCTGAGGCTAGTCACCGAGCGAGATGCCGAGGTTGCGCGCCGTCATGATGACCCCGCCGTCGAGAGGAACCTGTCGTGTGCGGCCCGCGACTTCGTCGAGCGGGACCCGGACAATATTCGGCGGGGCGAAGCTCATCATCACGCCGAACTCGCCATCGCTGATGGAACGGATGGCGGCGGACCCGAAGCGCAGCGCCAGCAGTCGATCGAAGGTCGTGGGCGACCCGCCGCGCTGCAAGTGTCCGAGCACCATGGTCCGCGTCTCCTTGCCCGTGCGCTCGGCGATGGCATGCGCCACCCGCTCACCGATGCCGCCCAGGCGATCGACCGTCCCCGCTCCAGCCGCCTCGCGGAGCACCATGGTGCCACCGGCGGGCCGCGCCCCCTCGGCCACCACCACCAGACAGAAATGCTGACCGGCCCGCTCGCGCGCGCGCACCGCGTCACAGACTCGTTCGATGTCGAACGGAATCTCGGGAATCAGGATCACATCGGCACTGCCGGAAATGCCGCTGTGCAGAGCAATCCAGCCCGCCTCGCGCCCCATCAGTTCGACCACCATCACCCGGTCATGCGACTCGGCGGTGGTGGCGAGCTTGTCCAGCGCCTCGGTGGCGGTGGAGACGGCGGTATCGAAGCCGAAGGTGGTGGAGGTACCCAGCACGTCGTTGTCGATGGTCTTGGGCACGCCGACCACGGGCAATCCTCTGGCGGCCAGCGCGGCGGCAATGGCCAGCGAGCCGTCGCCGCCGATGGAGATCAGCGCATCGATTCCCTCGCGCGCGAACGCGGCGAGCAGTTCGCCGGAGCGGTCCACTTCGACTACCCGGCCGTCGGGTTGCACCGTGGGCCAGCGGAGCGGATTGCCCCGATTGGTGGTGCCCAGAATGGTGCCGCCCAGCGGCGTGATGCCCTTGACGGCCTCGGGCGTGAGCCGCACCAGACCGGACCCGTCGTAGATCCCATGAAAGCCGCGGCGGATGCCGACGGTCTCCCAGTTGCGATCATGTGCGGACAGCACTGCGGCGCGGATGACCGCGTTGAGGCCGGGGGCGTCGCCGCCTCCGGTCGAAATGGCGATGCGCAACGGCACTCCCGAATCGGCAGAGGAAGGGTGAATCGTACAGCCATCGGGGGGAGTGCGGAAGGTGGCACGCGACAGTTAGCTTCCTCTGATGCGGACCCCACGCTGGATACGCCCCCTTCCCCTGGCCCTGCTGACCCTCTGCGGCGGACGGTTGCTCCCCCTCCAGGGCCAACTCTTCGACATTCCCCCGCTGACCAGCGACTCAGCGCATCCGCCCTTTGTGGCCCGTGCCACGCCGGTGCTGCCCGGGGCGATCCTGCCACAGCACCGGGTGGTCGCCTACTACGGCAACCCGCGCTCGACCCGGATGGGCATTCTGGGCGAACTGCCGCCCGAGGAGATGCTGCGACGGCTCGACGCCGTGGCCGACGAATGGCGACGGGCCGACTCGACCCGCGGCGTCATGCCGGCGCTGCACCTGATCGTGACCGTGGCGCAGGGGCAGCCGGGGCGCGACGGCATGTACCGGCTCCGGCACGGCGACGACCAGATCGCCCGGGTGTCCGAGTGGGCCGAGGCGCGCGGCTGGATTGTCTTTCTGGACGTGCAGGTCGGCCACAGCAGTGTCATGGCCGAACTCCCCCGGCTGATCCCCTGGCTCAAGAAGCCCTGGATCCATCTGGGACTGGACCCCGAGTTTGCCATGCCGCCCGATCAGATCCCGGGTCGGAAGATCGGCACCCTCGATGCCCGGGACGTCAACCATGCCGTGGACCTCCTGGCCAAACTGGTCAGCGAGGAGCAGTTGCCACCCAAGATGCTGGTGGTTCACCGCTTCACTATCGACATGCTGACCAACCATCGGTCGATCCGGCAGGACCCCCGGGTCCAGGTCGTCATCAATGCCGACGGCTTTGGTGCGCCGGCCGGCAAACGGCGGATGTACGAGTTGGTGGTGACCCAGCGGCCGGTACAATTCGCCGGGTTGAAGCTGTTCTACAAGAATGACCGCCCGATGCTGCGGATCGAGGACATTCTGGCGCTGCGGCCCGTGCCGCTGTATATCCAATACCAATGAACGCTGCCTGCCGTGGCCTCCGGCCCCTGCTCCTGCTCCTGCTGGCACCTGCCCTGCCCCTGACGGCGCAGCAGGCGGCCACCGACAGTACCGCGGCGCAGCTCGCCAAGGGGAAGAGCCTGTACGAGGGGAAGGGGCTCTGCGCCACCTGCCATGGCACCAAGGGTGAGGGGGTCCTGGGGCCGACCCTGGCCCTGCATGGGGGCAAGGGGTGGCTGCACACCAAGGGGACGCTGCCGGAGGTGATCGCCCTGATCACGGCCGGGGTGCCGATCGAGCAAGCCAAGGGCACCACGGCCATGCCGCCCAAGGGTGGCTCGCGGCTGACGGAGGCCGAGATCGCGCTGGTCGCGCGGTATGTGCTGGAGCTGCATAGTCGTCCGTTGGCCGTGAAGGACAGCGCGGCCAAGAAGTTGTAGTAGTTACAACTACTACCAGTACGGCCGGCAGGCCCGTCCACGGACTCCCGAAATACTGCCGCTGCCCACCCCTGAAACTTCGCCTGTCGGGCTCCCGTAGTACCGACAGCAACGTGTGCCGTTTTGCACCGATGCCCCGCCGGTGTTATCTTCCCCCGTCGGTTTCCTCTTCCAATGCCACGCGAGGAGCGCCCCCTGGAGCTTCCCACGACCCATTGCGTTCCCCTGACCTGGCTGACTCAGCAGGGGGGGCCCTCGATCCGCTACTGGACGCAGGCCGAACTTGCCCCTGCCGGGAGCATCTCCCCGCAGACCCTGGCCATGTCCCTGGGTGACGTGATCCGCTCGGACCAGGTCTCCCGGATCACCCTCCGCCAGCAGGAAGACGGTCTCTGGGCGGCCAATTTCCTGGCCTTTGCCGCGTCCGATCGGGATGGCGTCACGGAACCGGGCACCATCGCCCAGTACCGCCGCCTGCTCCAGCTCGGGGTGCCGGTCGACAAGCGCCCCTACCGCCTGGCCAACCGGGTGCTGTTCCGCACCATGTCCCGCGACGACGACCCGCTGCTGCTGGGCGAGTTCTACGAGGCGGTCGAACGGTCCCCCGAGCAGGCGGGCCGGTGTCGCCTGCTGATCCGCGAGGGGGTCTGTGCCGCCCTCGCCGAGGCCGGGCTCGAGGACGATCCCCGGCTGCGCGGGGCCAGTCACAAGGTGATCGACGGGGTTTCCGGCTTTCTCCGCTCGCCGCTCGCCGAGGACCCGCTGACCCGCAAGGGGAGTTCGCGGATTCTGCACCCGGAGGCGATCCCGCCCTCCTGGTGGTCGGTGGCGATGATTGCCGCCATGCCCTCGCTGCAGCGGGAGCGTGGCGCGTTTCTCGACCGTCTGGGGCAGTACCTGTCGCGTCCGGTCCCGGAGCAGAGCTTCTCGATCCTGATCGGCGGCCGGTCGCTGCGTCCTACCCACCTGCTGCTGGGCAATCCGATCGAGCTGGACCCCAAGGGGCAGCTCAAGGACATCCCGCTCACACTGCACTTCATCGAGCTGTTGGCCCGCATCGGGCAGCTCCAGAACGTGCCTCAGGCGGTGGATGCCCTCGGACGGCTGCTGGAAGATCTCGACCCGATGGGGGTCTGGCATCCGCGCAACCTGCGGTCGCAGCCCAAGGCGCTCTCGCCGGTCAGCTACCACTCCTGGCCGCTGTCGGCCGACGACGGCGGACTGTCCGCGCGTCAGGCCGACATCACCTTCCGGTTGGCACGCGTGGCGCGGCTGCTCGGGTGGCGCCTCGAGTACTCCTGAGGTGTCCAGCCTCCTCGATCTGACCCCGTTCGGCTTCACCCCGACGGAGAGCCTGCTCTACCAGGTCCTGCTGACCGGCGGGCCGGGCACCGGATACACCATTGCCCGCACCGCCGGTCTGGCGCGGGCCAATGTCTACGCCGCCCTGGAGAGTCTGGTCGCCAAGGGCGCCGCCCGGGTCGAGGAGGGACGGCCGCGTCGGTTTCGCCCGGAGCCGCCCAGCACGCTGCTGGCCCGGCTGAGCGATCGGCAGGGTGAGGCGCTGGACCGCCTCGGCGCAGCTCTCACCTCGCTGAGCGCTCCCACCACACCCACGCTGGTCGAACTGACCTCCAACCGGGGTGCGCTGACGCTCATGGGCTATGAGATTGCCCGCGCCAGTGTCAGTGTGCTGCTGCTGGCGCCGCCCGAGGGCTGCCAGATTCTGGCACCGCCCCTCCGTCGTGCCGCCACCGCCGGTGCGACCGTGCAGGTGCTCGCGACGGCGCCGGTCACCCTCAGTGCCGTCGATGTGGTGGTCATCACCCCGGGGCCATGGCCCGGCGATCCGGTCCTGCTGGTGGTGGACGATCGGGCGGCGCTGATCGGCAGTCGGCAGGGCGACCACTTCACCGGGCACTGGGGCGCCGGCTCGGCCTTCGTGGCTGCGGCCCGCCAGGTGATCACCACCCTGGGGCAGGGCTGATGTTCAGCGACCTCGATATCCCCGAAGACATGCGCGAGGCCTTCGCCACCCTGCAGCGCGAGTACCTGCGCGAGGCACCGGCCCGTCTGGCGGAACTGCACAAGGACCTGGCGGCCTTCCGCAGCGGCGAGGCCGACGCCGTCGAATCCCTGCGGCAGCGTTTCCATCGCCTGGCCGGTTCCGGCGGCTCATTCGGGCTGCCGCAGGTCACGGCGGTCGCCCGCGACATGGAACAGTGGATTCTCGCCACCACGGATCACGCCACGCTGGACCCGGCCCGCATTGACCAGGCCATCACTGCGCTCAAGCAGGCCTTCGATGCCCTCGGCGCCGACCCCGAACCCATGCCGCCGACCATCACGCGCCTGCCCGGCTTCGGCTGGCGTGCGCTCCTGGTGATGGCCCCCGGCCCGGCCCGGGACACGCTCGCAGAGGAACTGACCGAGATGAGCTTCACGGTCGCGGCGAGCCAGGAGATTGTCGACCCGCTGGACGTGCCACCCACCGAGCATCCCGACCTGGTCATCATCAGCACCGACGCCGGGATCGACACCCTCGGCATGGCACGCTACTGGGCCGCCCCCACCGCGGATCGCGCCCGGGCCGTCGTGATTGCGGACGCCACCGGCGACCTCGACCGGCTGCGGACCGCCGCCGTCGGGGTCGATGCCGTCTACGGCCCGAACGAACTGCCCCGCGAGCTGATCGAGTTCGCGCGCGCCGTGGCACAGACCGGTGCCGCACCGGCCAAGGTGCTGCTGGTCGAGGATGACCCGGCCCAGGCGCAGCTCTTCGCGTCCTGGCTGAGCAGCATGAATGCGAGTGTCTCCATCTGCACCTCGGCCGGACAGGCCCGCGAGACCCTGGCCTCCGTCACACCGGATCTGGTGCTGCTCGATGTCGGGCTGCCCGATGTGGACGGCTACGCTGTCGCCCGCCTGATGCGACAGGAGGCCCGGCTCGCCCTGGTCCCCATCGTCTTCCTGACCGCCAACAACACCCTGGTCGATCAGCTCGAAGGCCTCCGCGCCGGTGGCGACGACTTTCTCGCCAAGCCGGTGGACCGGACCCACCTGATCCAATTGGCCATCACGCGGGTAGAACGCGGACGACGCATCCGCCGCCTGGTGCATCGCGATTCGCTGACCGGCATCCTGAACCACGCCACCCTGCTCGGGGAACTGGAGCACGCGACAGCGTACGCTGTCCGCCACGGCGAACCACTCGCCTTCGTCATGATCGACCTGGATCACTTCAAGCGGATCAACGACACCTGGGGCCACATGGTCGGGGACCAGGTCCTGGCCCACGCCACGCAGGTGTTCCGCAAGCAGATCCGTGAGGGCGACGCCATCGGCCGCTACGGTGGCGAGGAGTTCGGCGTGGTGCTGCCGGCCTGCCCTGCCCAGGACGCCGTCGCCTTCGCCGAACGGCTGCGCGTGGCACTGGCGACCAGCACGCTGGCCATCCCCGGCGGCGAAGGCATCCAAGTCCGGGCCTCCTTCGGTGTGGCAGCCTATCCCGAATCAGGAACCACCGCGACCGAGCTGACCATGGCCGCCGATCGGGCACTCTACCGGGCCAAGAGCACCGGCCGGAATCGCGTACAGTTGGAGACTATCGCAGACGATTGAGGCTGCGGCGTGGCGGTGGCGTTCGCTCTCCGCGCGGCTAAAGTCGCTGTAGACTCAAGTGGTCAGAACAACACCCTTGATTCTTCCGTCGACGGAGGCAGGACATGGTCAAGATTGGACGCCCAGGGACTCCTTCGGCCCAGCGGGAGCTGGCCTGGGCACTCCGGCGGGAGGGCAAGGACCTGACCGAGATTGCGCGCACTGTCGGGAGTTCCCGCGGCGCGATCTATTCCCTGTTCCTGCCCTTCGGCGGCTACCATCAGGCGCCGCAGCAGCGCCGCGCCGCGGCGCTGACTGCGGCCGAACGCGAAGAGATATCGCGGGACCTGGCGGCGCAGGAATCCTATCGGGCGATCGCGCGTCGGCTGGGCCGCCACCTGACGCGTCATCTGCGCTCGCGCCGGGCGCTGCGCGGAAGCCGCCACCGGACCCAGCGGGGGCTGGGCCGCGGGCAGATCCCCGATCCGGTTTCGATCCACGGCCGGCCCGCGGAGGTGGCGGATCGCGTCGTGCCGGGGCACTGGGATGGGGACCTGCCGCAGGGGGCCGGGCACACCCAGATCGCGACCATGGTGGAGCGGGCCACCCGCTTCACCGTGCTGGTGCAACTGGATCGCAAGGATACGGCGACGGTGACGGCGGGCCTCACCCGGGAACTGATGAAGCTGCCCGAGGCGGTACGGCGCTCGCTGACGTGGGATCGCGGCCCGGAGCTCGCGGGCCATACGCAGGTCACGGCGTATACCGGGCTGCAGGTCTATTTCGCGGACCCGAAGAGTCTGTGGCAGCGCGGGACCAACGAGACCACGAATCGGTTGCTGCGGCAGTACTTCCCCAAGGGCACCAGCCTGGCCGACCTGACGCAGGCCGACCCCGATGCGGTGGCCGCACGGCTGAACGCCTAGCCGCGGAAGACGCTGCACTTCGAGACGCTGGCCGAACGGATGGCGAACCTGTTGCGTTGACAGCTTGAATCCACCAGGCGGCAAGGGCGCTTTCACGCCAGCGGCCCACTCGCTGCCCCCATACACCAAGGCTCCACCACGCTCAGTGAAAGAAGTTCGAGAGTGTGATTGAGCCCAGACTCACCCTGTTCTGCAGGCTGAAGGCCATTCGTTCCTTGTGGGATGAGCTGTAGTGGAGATAAACCATGGCCTCGACCCAAGCGGAGTCGGTGCCGATGGTGATCCGACTGACCGCCGGCATGGCGGGGTACACTCGGCTATAATCATCGGTTGGGATTCTGGCGGCCGAAAGGCAATCGAATCCTGGCAGCATCGAATCAAGTACTTGCCGCTCCCGTGCCGCGGCAACGAATGTCGAGGTGACGATGGCGGCGGCGTCCGGATCGCAGACCACCAACACCGCTCTCCCGCCCGGAGGGAGACGATTGGAGCGTTCGGTGAGGTACTGCATCAGGACTTGCTGCTTGAGGGTCAGTGAGTCCGCAGTAGCGGCGGCAGTTGGCACATCCTCGGCCCCGGTATTCAATGAGGTCGCAGTGCCGATCCCAGCGACCAACGTCACCAAAACGGGAATGAGACGCATGCTGTGTCCTGAGTATAGGAGTGAATGGAACGGAAATATGGTACTCCAACATGGAAAGCCGGCGGAGGCTCGGGATGAGTCATGCCAGGAAAGGCATGGAGCGGCTCGTGCAACAGGACTCCAGCCAACTTGAACCGAACCAGCTTCTGGTCTGTTGTGTTGTAGAGCGCTGAGTCACGAGCTGTCGCCCCAGGGTGCCATGGCGGTAGCGCAATGCTGTCAAGCAGCGCAGCCTCGACATGGAACTTCCTCGAGCCCGAGACCGAAGCCCCAAGGTGCCACTTGAGTCCATCGGAGTAAGCAGTGTCCGGGGAGTTCCATGCACTGCGGAAGATCGAGCTGTCCATCGTTGCTCGAGCTGAATCCAGCCACTCCCTGGCAACCCGGCATTCCCGACGAGCAGTCGTATCCGGGATAGTGGCTGGGTCTCGGATCATCGATTCGACAAGAAACTGGATGACCGTCTTGTCCCGTGAGGTCAGCGGCTTGTGACAGTTTGGATCCGTCGGATCACACAGCGGCGGGTACGTGCTGTCGACAGCCGGGCCACCGCCCCACCCGCCACTTCCCCCTCCCTCGTCGCCTCCGCCTTCCCCGCCTTCTCCGCCACCGCCCTCCCACCCCTCCGGGAACGGGTTGGTTTCCCAGTGTGGGTCGAACGGGTTCACCATTTCATTGAAGCCGATCCCCCACAGACACCACCGTCCCTCGGGGTCCTGCTCGTCTTCCGCGAAGACATACTCGAACACGTCCACCCCCTCGGGGTGGTCAACCTCAGGGAGGTTCGCCGGATTCACGTAGCAGACGCTGATGCCATCACCGACGCGCACCCAGTGGTAGCCCGGTGCCGGCGTCGGAGGAGCCGTCGGCGTCTCGGAGGCCCACCAGCTCGCGAGCCAGCCCGGAGGAGACTTCGCCCACGCCAGGTTGCCGCTGGCCTGCACCGCAGCGCGGTAGGCCAGCACCGCACTGAGCAGCGCCTCCGAGGCGACATCATCACACCGGAAGCGCTCGAGTGCGCCGGTCGGAGCCCGCAGCATCACCAGGATGCGCGCCCTGAGGGAATCGGACAGCGGGACGCAGCCCGCCTCCCCCATGAACGCGGCCAGATGCGGTGCCCCCAGGACATCGTAGCGGGCGGACGACGGCACGGTGGCGTCCCGGCTGCATCCCAAGACCACCAAGCCAATCAAGGCCAAGGTGGGGAGAACAGTTCTCGAACGTGGCAAGGGCATGGGCATCCCATGAAGAAGACGGTTGGCGGTGAAGGAGGTGACCGAGAACCTAGCCCAGGCCAGCACGGGGGGGCAAGGCGTGTACCCCCCTCTGTCGCCCGCCGAGCCTGTTGCGTTGACAGCTTGAATCCACTGCGGCTTCAGCCGCGCGGTCGACGAGTCCCCTACCGCTACCGATTCGCCAGGTCGCGCCGCACGGTCAGCCGCTTCCCCTTGATGGTCGACGCCCGCAGGACGCTCACCACCCGGTCGATTTCACTCTCCGGCAGCTCGACCAGCGCATACTTGTCCGCGATCTGGATGGTGCCGATCTGCTGCGAGGTCAGACCCGCCTCGTTGGCAATTGCGCCGACAATGTCCGCCGGACGCAGATGGTTCTTGCGGCCCGCACCGATGTAGATCCGCGCCATCCCCGCCCGCCGGGCCGGACGACGAGTCGGGTGCTCCGAACGCTCGGGCCGTTCCGAGCGTTCCCCGCGTCCGGGACGACTCCGTTCGCTGCGCTCCTGCGGCATCGGCGCATCCAGCTCGGGATCCTCGGCGACATCGCTCCCGTGTACGGCCTCATGGGCGCGCTGCACCGCCGCCATGGCGATTTCCATCAGATCGTGCTCGGTGGCGAGGGCCTCGACCACCACACGGTAGCGATCGCTGCCGCCCGCCGCGATGGTCTCCTGCAGCGACGCCGCCGTCGTTTCCATCCGCCGCGCCTGCACATCGTGCGTGGTGGGGAGCTGCCCCACGGCAATCCGCTGCCGAGTGACCTGCTCGATGTTGCGCAACAGCCGGTGCTCCCGCGGCTCCACGAAGGTGATGGCGACACCTTCGCGACCCGCCCGTCCGGTACGACCGATCCGGTGGACGTAGGCTGCCGGTGACTCGGGCACGCTGAAGTTGACCACGTGTGAGAGCTGGTCGATGTCCAGGCCGCGCGCCGCAACATCGGTGGCAATCAGCAGGTCGACGGCCCCGGTGCGGGTGCGCTTCATGACCCGGTCACGCGCCTCCTGCGACATGCCACCATGCAGCGCCTCGGCGCGGTGGCCGTGGCCGCCCAGCGTCTCGGTCAGCGTATCGACCTCGGTGCGGGTCCGGCAGAAGACCAGCGCGAGGCGGGGATCTTCCAGATCGAGAATGCGGCTCAGCGCCGCGATCTTCCGGGCCCGCGGCAGCAGGTAGGCCGTCTGCCGGACCCGGGGCGCGGCACCCGGCTCGACCGTCGGCCGGGCAATCTGAATCCGCAGCGGATCCTGCAAGTGCCGCTCGGCGATGACGGCAATGCGCGGCGGCAGTGTCGCCGAGAAAAGCGCCGACTGCCGGGTGGGCGGGACGGCCTCGAGAATGGCATCCAGTTCGTCGGCGAAGCCCATGTCGAGCATCTCGTCGGCTTCGTCCAGCACGACCGCGCGCAGGGCGCTGAGGTCCAGCGTGCCGCGCCGGATGTGGTCAAGCGCCCGGCCGGGCGTGGCGACCACCACGTGCACGCCACGGCGCAGCACCCTGATCTGCTGGTCGAAGGCCTGGCCACCGTAGATCGGGACCACCGCCGCGCCCAGCGCCTTGCCGTAGCGATGAAAGGCCTCGGCGACCTGCATGGCCAGCTCGCGGGTCGGCACCAGCACCAGGATGACCGGGTCGCCGGCGGCCGCGCCCTCGACCAGGCGTTGCAGCAGGGGCAGGGCGAAGGCCGCGGTCTTGCCCGTGCCAGTGGCGGCCTGGCCGAGGAGGTCCCGCCCGGTGAGCAGGGCGGGAATGGCCTCGGATTGAATCGGGGTCGGCTCTTCGTAGCCGAGCTGAGTCAGGGCCCCGATCAGCGTGGGGGAGAGGCCCAAGTCGGCAAAGGTTGTCATCTGCCGAATATACCGCCCTCCCCCCGGAATCCCCGGTCCACTGGGGCTACGGCGTGCCGCCGGTGGGCTTGTCCTTCTGGAGAAAGGGGACCCCGTCCGTCAGCCAGGCTGGGGCCGGTTCCCCACGCAGGTAGTGATCGAAGAACTCGAAGTAGCGCCGGGTCAGGTCGATCCGGTTGGCCAAACCCGACAGTCCGTGGCCTTCCCCTGGGTAGGCCAGCATCACGGCGCGCTTGCCGTTGTAGCGCAGCGCGTTGTAGAAGTTCATGCCTTCGGTGAAGGAGACCGTCGGGTCGGCGGTCCCATGCATGATCAGGAAGGGGGCGGTGGCATTCGGCGCGTGGGTCAGCGCCGATTCGTAGCGGTACACCTCGGGCCGATCCCACGGCGAGAAGCCCCAGCGCCCCTGGCCGATCATGTAGTAGTTGTTGCCGTTGGCACCGCTGCCCCCGGAGATCTGGTAGGTCCAGCCCCAGCTCTGCGAAAAGTCGGAGGTGAGATCGGTGACGCCGGCCCCCATGCCCACGGCCGCAAACAGCTTCGACCGCGTACCGATGAAGGCCGCGCCTTCGCCGCCGTAGCTGTGTCCGTGCACACCGATCCGCGCCGGATCCGCGTACCCCAGGGCGATCACCTTGCGGGTGGCGGCCTCGACGGCGTCCAGCATGTCGCTGTGCGAGGAGCCGGTGTGGAAGTGCACATCGGGCAGCATCACCGCATAGCCGCGACTCACGGCCTCGATCGGGTCGCCCCCCATGCCGGTCAGGTAGGACGGCGTCGGATAGCGATGCATGTTCTGCGAGTTCTTCTCGTAGAAGGTCACCAGCATGGGCAGCTTCTGCCCCGGCTGATAGCCGTCCGGCAGCGCCAGGACACCCTGGAGTCGTACCCCGCGCCGAGTGGTGTAGTCGAACAGCAGGCGGCTGCCCCAGCGATACTCGCTCTGCTGCGGGTTGGCTTCGGTCATCTGGCGCGACGAGGCCAGGTCGCCATCGGCGATCCGGAGGTCGGGGAACTCGCGGAAGGTCTGCCGGGTGAAGAGGTAGCGTTCCCGATCCAGGGCACGGACCGGCATCGAGAAGGCCGCGTCCTCGAAGAGCAGCGGCGTCAAGGACCCGTTCGCCAGCCGGTAGAACCCGGCCTTCTTGGTCCACTCGCCGTAGGCCGAGACGGTCAGCGGCTGGGTCAGATCGTACTCGCGCGTGGCCCGGGCAGTCACCCGCTCCGTTGTGTCGAGGGGGGCCAGTCGGACTGGACGGAAGACGATCTGCTGCGCCGCGCCGACGCCGCCGGTCAGGCTGCGCGGCGTGCCGGTGCTGTCGAACGGGAGGAACCAGAGATCGAAGCGTTGCAGCGCGATCACGCCGCTGCCGTCGGCCGCATAGCCGGCGATGGCATACGGTGGGCGCGGCCCCGGGTAGTCGAAGGTCTCGTTCAGGAAGGCGGCCTTGCCAGCCTTGAGGGGCCGGGAGATGCCGGTGGCCAGTTCGGTGGCCTGCCAGGCATTGCGGGCCCAGTACAGGAAGTAGCGACCGTCGGGCGAGATCCCGGCGATGTGCGGGCCGGTGAGCTGGCCGGTCAGGAACCGGGTCCGCTCGCCGGTGGTGAGATTCACCCGGTAGTAGTCGGCCCGCGGACGCTGGTAGTCCGAGATGTACGGACGCGCATCCTGTCCCACGCCCCAGTTCCCGGTCAGCGGAATATCGATATCCCGCATGGCCGAGTCGGCCAGCGCGATCCAGCGCCGATTGTCGAGATCGAACAACTGGCGGAAGGAGCGGTTCAGGTCGCCGGTGGCCTGGGCCATCTGCACCGACTGAATGCGGTCGTCCTGGGTGTGCCAGACGTCCACGTTGGCGAGCGAGTCGGTGCTGCGCCGCCGGGTGGTGTCCGGTGCATCGGACTGGGGCAGGATCGTCAGCGCCACACGACGGCCGTCCTCGCTCCAGGTCACGCCACTCCGCTCGTTGAGCACGAAGCCGGTGGGGAAGCCGGTGGTCACCTTGGGGTCGACCGTGATGGGCGCGCCGACCTCGGCCACATTCCGGAACACCAGCAGTTGCGTCTCCCGCTCACGCTTGCGCGGCACCTCGCGGCTCTTGAAGACGGCGATCCCGGTGCCCTGCGGATTCCAGCTCAGCCGGGAATACCGGAGCGAGTCGTTGTCCAGCGGGGTGATGCGACTGGTGGCCAGGTCGAGCAGAAACAGGCCGTTGCCGTCCTGCGAGGCCGCATCGATGGTGTAGGCGGCCTGAGCACTGCGACGATCAACCGCAAGTTCTCCCACATGGCCAAGCAGCAGGGAGCGGCCGGTCTGGAGGTCGAGGACGATCACATCCACACCACGCCCGGCGGTCGCGGCCGCAGCCCCCGTGGGCGGCGTCGCCGCGCGGCGGCGGAGAATCAGATGGCGCGAGTTCTCGGTGAAGCTGGCACTCTGGATGTCGCGCCAGTAGCGCACCGTGCCCGTGGCGAGTTCCCTCAGCTCCAGACGGCGGGGCAACGGTGCGGCGGGTGCGCTGCCGCGACCCGCGCCCGCGGGCGTTGCGGAGGTATCGGCCGCGCCACCGCGACCGCCGGGGCGACGCGCGGGCGGGTCCACCTGGTAGATCACCCAGCGGCTGTCGCGGGAAAAGGTCGCCGTCCCGGCATCGGGAATGGTGATCTCGTCGTCGGTATCCACCCGTCGCAGGTGGAGAACCGGCTTGGCATCAGCCGTCAGGGTATTGGCCTGTCGATACCCGAAGGCCAGCCAGGCACCGTCCGGTGCGAGCTGTGCCCCGGCAATGGTGCGCCAACGGGGATAGTCTTCAATCCCGAGTGTCCGGGGTCCGGTTGGTGACTGTCCCGCAAGGGAACTGACGAATCCGGCGACCAGGGCGAGGGACCGCACGAATTGCATGGCAGGAAATGGTGGCACGACAGAGTGCTCCATGGCTGAGGTCAGGAGAGGACGATCGGATGAAGGCTGTCGCAGGAGCGGCAAAAGATCAATCCGGGGATGACGCCGGGGCCCCCCTGCCGGGCGCGCCGACAGCCATGCCACCGCTGGGACGGCCGGGCTGGCTGCTGGTGGCTGCTCTGGTGGTGGGTACGGTGCTGGCCTACGCCAACGCCTTCGCCGGCGTGCTGCTCTTCGACGACATCGGGTCGATCGTCAACAATCCGTCGCTCCACGACCTGCGCGCTGCGCTCTCCCCGCCGACGGGCGAAACGGTCGGGGGGCGTCCCGTCCTGAATCTCTCCCTGGCACTCAACTACGCCCTCCATGGCGCAGATCCCTGGGGGTATCACGCCGGCAATCTGCTGATCCATCTCGCGACCGGGCTGCTGCTCTTCGGTCTGCTGCGCCGCACGCTTCGGCTGCTGCCGCCGGGCCCCATCGCCACGTCCGCCCGGGTACAGGCGGACGTGATTGCTGCGCTGGTTGCCGGGCTCTTCCTGCTGCACCCGCTCCAGACCGAGTCGGTCACCTACGTCGTGCAGCGGGCCGAATCCCTGGTCTCCTGCTGGTATCTGGCGACACTGTACACCTTCGTCCGCGGCGCCACCACCTCGGGCCGGTCCGCCCGCGGCTGGTTTGCCCTGTCGGTGCTGACCTGTCTGCTCGGCATGGGCTCGAAGGAGGTGATGGTGTCGGCGCCGCTGATCGTGCTGCTGCTCGATCGCACCCTGCTGGCGGGTTCCTTCGCCGAGGTCTGGCGGCGGCGGGCGGGATACTACCTGGCGCTGGCGGCGACCTGGCTGTGTCTGGCCATGCTGGTGATGAGCACCAGCGGTCGCGGCGAAACGGTCGGCTTCGCAACGGCCATGAGTCCGTGGCACTACCTGCTGACCCAGGCCCTGGCCATCCCGCATTACCTGCGATTGATGCTCTGGCCGGACCCGCTGGTCCTCGACTACGGCATTGCGGTCGAGACCGACTGGCGACGCGCGGCGCTGCCGGGATTGCTGCTGGCGCTGCTGCTGGTCCTGGCGGTGCGCGGCACCTGGCGGCGGTCCGCGGCCTGGCTGGTGGTCCTGGCCTGCTTCCTGGTACTGGCTCCGTCGTCCAGCGTGGTCCCCATTGCCTCGCAGACCATGGCCGAGCATCGGATCTACCTGGTGCTGGCGGGGGTCATGGCGCTGGTGGTGACGCCGCTGGTGGCCCGCTGGGGGCGTCCGGCTGTCGTGGCCTGCCTGGTCTGGGCCCTGCTGCTGGGCGGCCGCACGGTGCGGCGGAATGCCGACTATCACGACGACGTCACCATGTGGGAGCAGACCGTGACCGACCGCCCCACCAATCCCCGGGCACATCTGGGTCTGGCCAAGGTCCTGCAGGCCCGCGGCGACCACGACCTGGCCCGGCCGCACCTGGAGGAGGCGCTGCGCGTGGCACCAACCGACGCCCAGGCGCACAACGAGATGGGGCGCGACCTGGGCCGTCGTCGTGAGTTTGCCGCGGCCGCCGAACACTTCGCCGCTGCGGTACAACTGCGTCCCGGACTGTACGAGGCCTGGTACAACCATGGCGCCGTGCTGGTCGGTATGGGCAAGGTCGACGAGGGTGTGGCCCGCTTCCGTGAGTTGATCACCAGAAAGCCTGACTTCCCCGGTGTCCATGCCGCGCTGGGACGGGTCCTGGCCGGGGCGGGGCGCTACACCGAAGCGACCGAGGCCCTGCGTATCGCCATGGCGCAGGCCCCCGACTCGATCCAGCTCGAAGCGGCGCTCGGCAGTGTGCTGCTGATGGCGGACCAACCCGAGGAGGCCCTCCAGTACTTGGAGCGCGCGGCGCACCAGGTCCCGAGCGAGATGTCGTTCACCACGGAACTCGCCAAAGCCCTGGTGCGACTCGGGCGATTGGACCAGGCCCGGGCACTCTACCAGTGGGTCCTGGAACAGGTCCCCGGGCATCCCGAGGCTAGCGCCGGTCTGGCCGCCATGCCGGCGGACACGGTGCGCCGCCCGCCCTGAAGCGCGGGGGCGCCGTTACTTTTCCCTCATGCCGGTCCCATTGCGTCTCGCAGTTCTGCTTGCCTGGCTGGTCGGTCTCCTGCTGGTCGTGCTGACGACCGTGGTCGGACTTGGCTTGCCGCCCGCCGCGGATCGCGCCGTCCCGATGACCATAGGCATCACCGCCGGACTGGTCACCTGTACCGGGGCCTGGCTGCTGCAGCAGCGCCGTCGGACCGGGCTCTACCTCCTCTGCCTGGTGGTCGGCCTGATGCTGGCCCACCTGATTCTCGGTGGCCGCCCCACCCCCGTGTTCTGGGGCGTGATCGTCAGCTTCGGCCTCGCCCTCGCCGGCTGGCGGCACCTGCGCTGATCCCCACGATGACGCACCGGCTCTACTACGACGACGCCACCTGCCTGACCTTCGAGGCCACCGTCACCGGGCAGCATGCCGACGACCCCTGTCGCGTGCTGCTGGACCGCTCCGCGTTCTATCCCACCTCAGGGGGTCAGCCGCACGACCTCGGCACCCTGGGCGATATCGCCGTGCTCGACGTGACCGACGCCGACGAGGCGGTGGTGCATCACCTCGCGGCACCCCTCGCCATCGGGCAGCGGGTGGTCGGCGTGATCGATGCCGCGCGCCGCACCGACCACATGCAGCAGCACACCGCCCAGCATCTCCTGTCAGCGCTGCTGGCCGACCGGCTCGGTCGCCCTACTGTGTCGGTCCATTTCGGGGCCTCGTCGTCCTCGATCGAGGTCGCGGGTGGTGTCCTCACGGATGGACATCTGGCCGATCTGGCACGCTGGGCCACCGAGGCCGTCGCCGCGGCCCTGCCGGTGACGGTGGGATTCGAAGAGCGGGTCGAGGCGGAACGCCGCGGCCTGCGGACCCCACCGACCCGCGATGGCCTGTTGCGCATCGTCGCCATCGGTGAGCTCGATCGGAGCGCCTGCGGCGGCACCCACGTGGCGTGCACCAGTGCGCTGGGGCTGATCCACCTGACCGGGACCGAGAAGCTCCGCGGCCATACCCGGCTGTCCTTTCTGGCGGGTGAGCGCACCCTGCGCCGTCTGCAGGAATTGACCGCCGGCGAGGCGGCCATCGCAGCGGCGCTGGACTGTGCCCCAGCCGAATCCGCGGCCCTGCTTGGGCGGCGCCTGGGCGAGCTGGCGGCCCTGCGGGACGAAGTGGAGCAGTTGCGCGAGGAGCGGCTGCGGCATCGGGTCGACCAGGCGGTTGCCACCACCCCCGCCGGGGAGGATGGCGTGCGTCGCCCGGTGATGGCGGTCGACAATCCCGCCGAGCTGCCTGCCATGGTGCGGATCGCAAGCGGCCTGGTGCGGGTGGTGCTCCAGGTGACTGCGCCCCATCCGGGCGGGACGGCCATCGCCATCGGGGCCAGTCCGGACAGCGGGGCCGATGCCGGGGCCCTGCTGCGGGGCCTGGTGGCCGGTGGTGCGGGACGAGGTGGTGGCTCCCCCCGCATGGCACAGGGCATGCTCGTGGATCAGAAGTATCCCGGAGGCCCGGAGCCGGGCGACGGCGCTATACTTTGAGGCTGCTCTGACTCCCTGACCGCGCACCGGGTTGCCCGGGCGCATCCAACACTCTTGAGGTCGCATTTCATGATTGCAACGCTGGCCATTCTGGGTACCCTGCTTGCCCCCGCCGATACCGCCAGGAAGATCGCCTTCACCGGCGACGTCGGCCTGGTAAATCTCAGCGGGAACACCACCCTGACCACCGTGAACCTCGGCGACAAGCTCGAGTTCCGGCAGGGGGCCTGGGGCGTGACTCAGCTCTTCAGCGTCGTCTATGGCCGCAACGACAGCGTGACCACCACGTCGCTCTGGAATGCCTCGGTGCGGGGCGAGCGGTCCCTCCGTGCCAACATCGGCCTGTTCGTGCTCGGTTCGTTCGACCGCAACACCTTCGCGGGCGTCAAGGCCCGGTACTCGCCGCAGATCGGCATTTCCGCCCGCCTGCTGGAGACGCCCACCCAGTCGCTCTCGCTCGAACTGGGCGGCGGGTACACCACCCTGCGTGCCCTCGACGCCCTCGACAACCGTGAATTCACCAACGGCCGCGCCGCCATGCAGTTCAAGCAGCAGCTCGGCGAACGGTCGACCCTGCTGCAGCGGGTGGAGTATCTGCCGGACTTCGAGATCGGCGCTGCCCGGCGTATCAACAGCGAGACCGCGCTGACCGCACCGATCGCCGGTGGCATCTCGCTCAAGGCGGCCTACCAGATCCGCTTTGACGGTCGACCGGCCGCGGGCTTCCGGCGGACGGATCGCGTGTTGACCACCGGCCTGCAGGTCACGTTCTGAGATGAGAGCTGTTCCGGTGCGGTGGTGCGGAGTGCTGCTGGCGGTCGTCTCGGGCGCCGGATCGGCGGCTGCCCAACAGACGACGCCCCCGGCGCCTGCCGCCGCACCGGCCCAGAAGCCCCCCCCGAAGCCCCCGCCCAAGGCGGTGGTGCGCGTCACCGGCGACCTGGGGTACGTCAGTTCCTCTGGCAACTCCTCGGTCCAGACGCTCAACTTCGGCCAGAAGATCACCGCCAAGATCGACAAGCTCCAGTTCACCGAGCAGTTCTCGCTGGTCCATGGACGGAGCAAGGGCGAGACGGTCTCCTCGCTCTGGCGCGCCACGGTCCGCGGCGACTACGCCCTGCCCTCCGTGTTCGGGTCGTACATCAGCGTCGGGTTCGAACGGAATACCTTCTCGGGGCTTCGCTCCCGGATCGTCGGGAACGTAGGACTCACGGCGCATGTGCTGCGGCAGGAGCGCCAGAAGCTGATGATCGAAAGCGGGCTCAGCCTGACGGCCCAGCGGCATGTGGCGCAGAACAAGCCGAATATCGACGCTCTCGGCGGACGCGCCGCCTTCGTCTACAATCAGCGGATCGGTGAACGGGCCGGCGCCAAGCAGAGCATCGAGATCCTGCCCAACTTCCGCCAGAGTGAAAAACTCCGCGTCAACACCGAGACCGAAGTGACGGCGCCGCTCACCAAGCAGGTTGCCCTCAAGCTCGCCTTCACCATCCGCTATGATGGCGCCCCCGCCAAGAACTATCAGACCACCGACCGGTGGTTCACCTCAGGGGTCTCCGTCTCCTTCTAGCGCAGCGGCGCCATGCCCTTGTGCCCGGCGCCCGCGTGGTCTACTCTCTCAGGGTCCGATATCGGCCCGGGCGACCCCCGTCGCGCGGGAGTTGATGACAGACCAACCCGGAGGCGAGCATGGCAGTGGGAGCACGGGCGGTAGTCGGGATCGGCGGCATCATTCTGTTTGCGGATCGCGCCGATGAACTGGCGGCGTGGTACCGCGACCTCTTCGGACTGCATTTCCAGCGGGAGCCGGGCACCCACGCCTGGCGCTGCGACCTGGACGGGACCGGATTCGGAATTCACCAGGCGCGCACGCCCCGCGGGGCGGCCCGCCGCCAGGTCGAGATCACCTGGCGGGTGGCCGACCTCGATCTGCTGGTCGAACAGTTGGCCGAGACCGGTGTGGCCGTCGGCGAGCGCCAGGAGACACCCACCGGCGACTACGCCTGGGTCGACGACCCCGAAGGCAATCGTCTCGAACTCTGGCAACCGGCCGACTGACCGGCATCCGGGACGCCCAGTCGTGGCGTCCCGGGCCCTTTGTGCGGGATTTTGCCGCAGGAGTACCGGTGCGGAACCCGCGTCAGCGCACCCGCTGCCGATCGAGGAACTCGCTGCGGAGCTGGGCTACTCCGCTGATCATCACCCGCATGGCCGGCTCGGGGAGCGCCGTCACGCCGACCACCACCAGGGCCGGTGGTGTCTCCCGGCCGGTGCTCTCCAGAATGGCGCCGCGCACGGCCAGGACGGCCTCCGGCGACGGGTCGCGCAGGTAGACCGTCATCTGGGTGATGTCACTCGGCAGGCCACGGGCGGCACGGAGCACCGCCGTCAGGTTGGCCATGACCTGTCGCGTCTGGCCCGCCAGATCGTCCGGGGCGACCAGGCGCCCCGCCGAATCCACCGGGACCATCCCGGCGAGCTGCACGGTCAGGCCCGTCTTGACCGCGTGCGGCAGGCCATCGATGGTCGGGACACTCCGCACCACGATCCGTTCCGGACCGATGGGTGTCGGCCCGGTGACCGGGCGCGGCGGGGGCGCCGAGGAGCAGGCGGCAAGGAAGCTGAGCGCCAGGAGACTGGCGGGAAGCGGGGCGCGGCGGAGCATGGTGAGCCTCGTCAGAGTGCGGATACAGTGGGCCAGTCCCACCGGAATGGCGTATCTTTCTGATACGCCTGCCGAGAGCTGAGAGTTTGCCGGGAGGCCGGATGGCCTCCCCCCGTGTGTGACCCCGACGGGGTCCGGCGTCTCCCCGGATGTCATGGTACACCCCTTCAGGATATCGGAGCTTATGTCCAAGATCGCGCAGTCCCTCATCGTGGTGGCAGTCTTCGCCGGGTGCGTCAGCAAGTCGAAGTATGACCAGGTCGTCTTCGATCAGCAGCAGTTGATCGAGCAGAAGGACTCCCTCGTCGCCGATGTGCTCGCGACCTCGCAGTTGATCACCGAGATCAACACCGAGTTCGCCCAGGTGAAGTCGCTCGGCATGACCCCGACGGCCGGTGGCGATCGCCCCCTCACCGGCAAGCCCGAGGAACGGGCCATCATGCTCGGCAAGGTACGCGAGGTGCTCGCCCGACTCAATACCGCCGAGGCGCAGATCGACTCGCAGAAGCGGCGCATCTCCTCGCTCGGCGGGGAGCGGACCCGGCTGATGGCGCAGTTGACCTCCTTCCAGCAGACCATCGAGCAGATGCGGACAGCGGCCCAGGAGCAGGAAGCGGTCATCGCCGATCAGCGCTTCCAGATCCTGACGCTCACCTCGCGCCTCGACACGGTCACGCATACCGTGGCCACCCTGGAGTACCAGGCGGCGGTCACGGCGCAGCAGGTGGCCGTTGAGCAGGCCGCGCTGCGCGACACCCTGTCGCGCACCAGCGACGAAGCCAATGCGGTGTACTACATCGTCGGCACCAAGGACGAACTGCTCAAGGCCGGCGTGGTGGTCAACGAGGGGAGCAAGTTCCTCATCTTCGGTGGGCGCACGCTTCAGCCGGCCCGCAACCTTGATCCCGACCGCTTCACCCGCCTGGACCGGCGGCGCGACACGGTACTGACGGTGCCGGATCACTCCAAGTCGTACTCGATCGTGACGCGGCAGAGCCCCTCCTTCCTGGCCTCGACGGTGCTGCCGGACGGCAAGGTGAAGGGCGACCTGCACATCTCCTCCCCCGAGTTCTGGGCGCCGGGACGCTACCTGATTCTGGTCCGGAACTGACCGCACCACCCGGGAGGCTCCCGCAACGGGGCGGCGTGCTGCGGCACGTCGCCCCGTTGTGCTGGTCCGGGCAGCCGCACTCCCTTAGCTTCCGGAAGTCCTTTGTCCGAGGTTCGTCATGATGCGTCGTCTGGTATCCCTGCTCTCTCTCCTGGTGCTCGTCCTCGCTGGGGCGGCCTGGCAATCGCAGACCAAGGCCCCCGCGCTGCGGGTGGTCAAGTCGCCCACCTGCGGCTGCTGCCAGGCTTGGATCGACTACATGAAGAAGGCCGGTTTCACCGTTACGGTCGAGAATCGCGCCGAGTTCAGCGCGCTGAAGCGGGAGAACGGGGTGACCCGTGACCTGGAGTCGTGCCACACCGCTTTCGTGGACGGCTACGTGATCGAGGGGCATGTCCCAGCGGATCTGGTCAAGAAGCTGCTGAAGGAGAAGCCGGCCGGCGTGAAGGGGATCGCCGTGCCCGGCATGCCGATCGGGTCGCCCGGCATGGAGGGCGGCAAGCCCGAGCGCTACACCGTCTACACCTTCGACGCCAAGGGTCGGGCCAAGCCCTGGGCCGAGCGGTGACGGGCGACCGCCTGGCCCGGATGCGCCAGGCGCTGCTGCGGATGGTCGTCGGGGTCGTGCTGATCGACTTGGTGGTGGTGGGTCTGCTGTTCCTGACCGACCTGCGCAACGATCCTGTGAAGAGCCCCATCCTGCTCGGCGTCTGGATGATCGCCACGCTGCTGGTGGTGCTGCCGCCGCTGCGGACCATCCGGCGGATCCGGCGGGAGCCGGAGTGAGGCGTAGCCAGGGGAGCCGCATCAGGCCGTACCTGTTTCTGGCTGGGCTGTGGTCTACGGCGTGTTTCCCGTGCTGGCTTTGTCTTTCGGTCTCACCAGATTTCACAAGGCCATCGTTCCCGCTGCCCACGCCGCATGGCTGGTACCCGTCCTGACGGCGGCGAGTCTCGTGTTCGGTGGCGTGCTCAGCCTGGCCGCACTCCGAACGGCCGGGGTCCTGCGCAGCGGTTCACGGACCGATGCGCTCGGACCTCACCAAGCGCCGCCGGCCTTCGAGACCGAGGGGCGGGAACAGATTGTTCTTGAGGGCGAGTTCCCCAACAAGTAGCGTCTCGTAGGGGCGACCGGCCGGTCGCCCCTACAACTGCGCGGCAGGCACGGAGCGTCGTCGCTCATTGGGATCCCGTGCAGCAAGTGCAGACCACGAACCACCCTACCCCCGCAACCTCCCCCGCGCGGCCTCGATGGCGGCCCGGGCCTCCTCCTTCAACTCCTGGGTGGTCTTCCCTGCCGATGCAATCGGCGCCAGGATCTCGACCACGGCGTGGGCCGGCTGCATGCGCCAGTCGTGTTTGGCGATGGCGTTGCGGGTGCCCGCGATCACCAGCGGGAGGATCGGCACGCCGCTGTCGATGGCCAGCCGGAAGGCACCGTCCTTGAACGGGAGAAGTTCTTCCGTCGGGGAGCGGGTACCCTCGGGGAAGATCACCAGCGAGACCCGGTCCTGCAGCCGCTCGGCGCAGGCCGCCATCGCCTGACGCGCGCTGCCCCGATGGCCGCGGTTGACGCCGATGTCCCGCGCCGCCCACATGGTCCAGCCCAGCACCGGAATCCGCATCAGCTCCACTTTGCTCAGCCACTTCATCTCCCACGGGAGATGACTCAGCAGCAGAATGTCTGCGAAGGACTCGTGGTTCGACACCACCACATACGGGTGCCGCGGATCGGCGGGCGGCGTGCCGCGGACCTCGAAGCGCCAGCCCGGCGTGCCGCGGACCATCCAGACGGCGGTCTGGCGGAACAGCCGTCCGCCGAGGTAGTTCATCCGGTCGATTGGCCAGCCGACGATCCGCCACAGGAGCACGAACGGGAAGACCAGGGCGATGCCGATCGCCAGAAGACTCCACGACCAGATCGAAACCAGCGTGGTACCGACGGAGCGGGTCGGTGCGGGAGCGGTCATCGGGACCGGAGTCGCAGGGCCTCGACCGCCTCGCGGGTCCCGATGGCTTCCAGCGCGTGCCAGGCCGTGGTCCGGATCGTCTCATCCGGTGAGCGCAGCAGCGCCGCCAGCGGGGGCACTGTGCCCGCCAACCGATGCCGTCCGGCAACTTCGGTTGCGGCCACGACGAGGGCGGACTGGTCGCCGCGCAGCGCCGGGAGCAGAGCCTGGTCCAGGTTGGCGATCGGGCCGAGCAGGCTGGCCAGGCGGTCGCGCTCACGCCCGGAGGACATGTGGCTCATGGCCTGGAGGATGGGATCGATCGACAGCTCGCCCAGCGTGCCGATCGCCACGGCAATCTGGCCGGAAGGATCGTTGGCGGTGGCGGCGTCGATCAGCCAGGTCAGTGTGGCGGGTGCCAGAAGCGCCGACCGACGAGTCTCCAGATGGCGCCGCCGGTCGCCGGTGGCAGCAGAGGCTTCGGCCGACCAGGCCAGCAGCACATGGGCCAGCGCGGTGGCGTCGCGCCGCAGCACGGCACTCTCGGACGCCTGTGCCAGCGCGACGGCCGGGTCTTCGAGAGCATTCCCCGCAGGGCCAGGGGCCGAGTCGCCATCGTCCGGCGTCACCGCCTCAGGCGGCACGATCTCGGCGAGCGGGAGGATGCGATGCACGGCCATCGCCAGATCCGTCGGGGTCAGGAAGGCCCCCGGTGGGCGCGTCAGCAGGTCGACCAGCCCCTCCCAGTGCGTGGGACCCATGGCGGCAGGCAGTTGCAGTCGACCGATGCCGTGGCGACGGAGGAGGGACTGGATGATGCCAGTACCGGGTGCATCGACGGAGAGGGCCCGCCCATTCACGGTGAGGTCGGCCCCCCGCAGGGCGAGCGCGACCGCCGTCCCCTCGGTTGCCCGGGTGAGCAGCGCGAGGGTGCGATACCGATCAGCGGGAGAACAGGTGGGCTCGGTGGCCTCGAAGAGAGCGACACCGAACAGCGCCATCATGGAGGCCGACATGCAGGGAAGGTAACGTGACCGGATGCAGGGCGTGACCGACGCGCGCCCGGTGGCTCCGGTCCACCCGCCGCGACTAGCTTTGCCGCATGTCACCCTCCGCTGATGCCGCCCCTCCGGTGCTCGACGCCGACGCCACCATCGCCGCGCTCCGGGCGGCCGCCGCAGCCGGGGCCGACCGGACCAGCCTGCTCACCCACTGCGCCACCCTGATCCGCGCGGCCGGGGGCCCGTACACCTCCGTCTACCTCTACATGCTGCACGGCGACACGCTGGTGCTGGAGGGATGGTCGGGCCGCGACACCGAACACACCCGGATTGCCGTCGGTCACGGCGTCTGCGGGACCGCGGTGGCCACCGGGACCGACCAGAACGTCGGCGATGTCCGGCAGCGCGAGAACTACATCGCCTGCAATCTGTTCACCCGGTCCGAGCTGGTGGTGCTGATCCGCCAGGGGGAGACCATCCTGGGGCAGATCGACGTCGATTCCGACGTTGAGGGCGAGTTTGCTGCCCGCGAAGTGGCGGCCGTCCGCCGCGTGGCCGATGCGATGGCACAGTGGCTCTGACCGCCTGGACCGGGACCCGCGACGTGCGCGGGGTGACGCTGTTCGAGCGGCGGGTCGGTGAGGGCCCCGACGTGGTGGTGCTGCACGGAGGCCCCGGTGCGCACCATGACTACCTGCTCCCCGGCTTCGATGCACTCGCCACCGGGCGCACCCTGATCTACTACGACCAGCGCGGCGGTGGGCAGTCCCCCGTGGCGCGCGATGTCCCGGTCGGCTGGCGCGAACAGGTGGCCGACCTGGAGGCGCTGCGCGACCTCTGGGGCCTGCCGACGCTCCACCTCTGCGGCTATTCCTGGGGGGCGATGCTGGCCATGCTCTACGCCATCACCCACCCGACCCGCACGGCCTCACTGGCGCTGGTTTCGCCCGCACCGGCCGCAGAGGCCGAACGCCGGGTGTTCGAAGCGGCCCTGACGGCCCGGTCCACCACGCCGGCCATCGAGGCCGCCCGGGCGGCGCTGCGCGAGTCCCCGCTGCGTCACGAGGACCCGGCCGCGTACCAGCGACAGCTTTTCGACCTGGCCGTAGCGGGCTACTTCGCCGACCCCTTGCGCGCGCGCGACATGACCCCGTTCCGGGTGACTGGCCGGACCCAGCAGGCCGTCTGGTCCTCGCTGGGCGAGGGCTACGACCTGCGGCCCGCTCTGCGGGAACTGCGGGTGCCCGCCCACGTGGTCCACGGTGAGGACGACCCGATTCCGCTGGCCACCGCCCAGGCGACCGCAGCAGCGCTCCAGGCCCCGCTCACCGCCATCCCCTCCTGCGGCCACGTCCCGCATGTGGAGGCGCTGGACACCCTGGTCGCCGCCCTCGACCCCTTCCTGCCCCACCTGCCGCGGTGAGTCTGCCGCGGCCCCACCCCTTCCCGCTGCTCTTTGGCGGGCTGGTCGAGGCACACTTCCCGGCCATCCACGCTGTGGTCGGGGCCGAGCCGTCACTCGATCAGTTCCTGCTGGTGGAGCCTGCCCTCACCCTGCTCCAGGCGCTCCGCCCCGATGAGGCCGAGCGCCTCGATGGCGGGACCGATTTCGCCCTCCTCGGCTATGCGGCCTACCGCTACTGGGAGGCCGGGCAACAGGGCCGCGGGTTCGACGACCAGGCCACCCGGGCCCTCTGTGCCGGGGGCGCGTCCGGGACCACTGAGGGGGCAGTCCCGCGCTACATTCAGGTTGCGCCCCGCCTGATCTGGGCTTCCCTGGACGGCGGCATCCACCACGAACCGCTCGATGGCTGGTTCTGTGTTCCCGGACCGGACACGATCCTGGTGGTGGCGCTGTTCGGCGTCCATCCGGAACGGCCGGGCGTCTCGGCGCTGGCGGTCGAGGGTGCGCCCACCGCGCTGGTGGAGCGTCCCGACGGGTCCGCCCCTTTCGCCCCCACCATGGACGGCGGCGCGGCAGCCGGTCTCCTCGCCCTGGCGACCGAGGCGGAGATTCTCACCCTGGCATGGCGGGCTCTCGCAATGGAGCAACGGTAGGCGAATGGCCGCAATGGACCGGACCGGCGTCGCACGGGCGCTCGAGCAGATTGCCGCGTGCCTGGAACTGAAGGGGGAGAACCCCTTCCGGGTCCGGGCATTCACCGCCGCCGCCAAGAGCGTAGCCGGGGTACCGGGCAACCTCTCCGCGGCGCTGGACGACGGGTCGCTGGCGCAGCTCAAGGGGATCGGTCCCGCCATTCTGCAGGTGATCCGGGAGCTGGTGGACACCGGGCGAGCCGAGTTGCTTGAACAGCTCCGAGAAGACGTCCCGCCTGGCCTGGTCGAAATGCTCGGCATCTCGGGGCTGGGTGTCGCCCGGATCCGCCAGATCCACGAGACGCTGGGCATCGACACCGTCGCCGACCTGGAAGTCGCGGCCCGCAGCGGCCAGCTCGCCGCGCTGCCCCGCTTCGGCGAACGGACCGTGGCCGCCGTGCTCAAGGGGATCGCCTTCCTGCGGCAGGCGGGGCAGCAGCGGCTGCTGCATCACGCCATCCAGGAAGCCGAAGCCATCTGCGATGCCCTGACCCAGCACCCACATGTGCTCGCCGCCCATGTCGCCGGGGCGGCCCGGCGGCGCTGCGAGACGGTGCGCGACCTGATCGTGGTGCTGGTCGCCGAGCTGCCCGCCGAGGAGATCTTCCGCGGGATCGGCACCATGCCGGGGGTCCGCGAAATCGCCGGCGAGGACGAACGGCGGGCCACCCTGCACCTGGCGGGCGGCGTCTCAGTGCAGATCGTGGTGACTCCTCCGCAGAATCTCGGGGCCGTGCTGGCGCACACCACCGGCAGCGAGGCCCATCTCGAAGCGCTGGCCGAGGTGGCACGCACCCGGGGGTACACCCTGGCCGGTACTGCCCTCTGGCAGGGATCGCGTTTTGTGCCGACGCCCTCCGAGGAGGCGCTCTACTGCGCCCTGGATCTGCCCTGGATCCCGCCGGAGCAGCGGGAGAGCGGTGCGGAGGTCGGCCGTCCTGTTCCCCGGCTCCTCGAACGCGGCGACCTGCTGGGCTTGCTCCACTGTCATACCGATGCCTCGGACGGCACCAATACCGTGCTGGAGCTGGCCCTGGCCTGTCGCGACGCGGGGTACCGCTATCTGGGTGTGACCGATCACTCCAAGGCGGCCGCCTACGCCGGGGGGCTCTCCCCCGACGATCTGGAGCGGCAGTGGCAGGAGATCGATCGCTGCAACACCGAGTTGTCGGACTTCCAGGTACTCAAAGGGATCGAGTGCGACATCCTCGCCGACGGGTCGCTCGACTATCCCGACGAAATCCTGTCGCGGTTCGACTTCGTGATCGCCTCAATCCATTCGCGTTTCAACCTCGACGCCGAGGCCATGACGGCGCGCATGTGCCGGGCGATCCGCTCCCCCTGGGTGACCATCATCGGGCATCCCACCGGCCGACTGCTGCTGTCGCGGGAGCCGTATCCGATTCATCTGGACGAGGTCTTTGCCGTGGCGGCCGAGCAGGGTGTCGCCATCGAGATCAATGCCGACCCGTATCGACTGGACCTGGACTGGCGCTATCTGGCACGGGCGCGCGCAGCGGGCGTGATGATCTCGATCGGCGCCGATGCGCACCACCTCGGCGGTCTGGCGCATGTCGACTTCGGCGTGGCGATGGCGCGCAAGGGCGGGCTGGGACCCGACGACATCCTCAACTCGCGGGACGTCGCGGCCTTCCTGGCCTTCGCCCGGGCACGACGTTCCTGATGGCCCGCGAGAGTGCCACCGCCAGACGGGCGCGCATGCTGGAGATTCTCCGGCGGCTCAAGCTCGCCTATCCCGATGCCCACTGCGAACTCGACTACCGCAATCCCTACGAACTGCTGGTGGCCACCATCCTGTCGGCGCAGTGTACCGATGTGCGGGTCAATCTGGTGACCCCGGAACTCTTCCGTCGCTGGCCCGACGCCACCGCGCTCGCGGAGGCCCGTCAGGAAGACCTCGAAGCGGTGATCCACTCGACCGGCTTTTTCCGCAACAAGGCCCGGAATCTTCTCGGTATGGCACGCGCTCTGGTGGCGGAACACGGCGGCGAGGTGCCCGATTCGATGGCGGCCTTGCGGCCCCTCCCCGGTGTCGGGCGGAAGACCGCCAACGTGGTGCTCGGCAATGCCTTCGGGCGGTCGGAAGGGGTGACCGTCGACACGCATGTGCTCCGTCTGACGGCCCTGCTCGCGCTGACGCGCCAGACCGGTGCCGAGCCGGTGGAGCGCGATCTGATGGCGCTGGTCCCGCAGGAGGACTGGGCGCTCGTTTCCCATTTGCTGATCTGGCATGGTCGCCGGGTCTGTATTGCCAATCGTCCGCGGCACACCGAGTGTGTGCTGCGGGATCTCTGTCCGACCGGTCGGCTCTGACCGGTTCATCTTCCACGACTGGAATTGTCATGTCCAAGACTGCCACGATCGAAACCTCACGCGGCACCATCATCCTCGACCTCTTCGCCGACGAGGTACCGGGGACCGTCGCGAACTTCGAGAAGCTCGCCAACGAATCCTTCTACGATGGCACCCGCTTTCACCGGATCATTCCGAACTTCATGATCCAGGGCGGCGATCCGCTGTCCCGCACGGCGAACCATCCGCGGGTGGGCACCGGCGGCCCCGGCTATAAGATCGACTGCGAGACCCACCTCAACACCCACCGGCATGTCGAAGGCACGCTGTCGATGGCCCATGCCGGGAAGAACACCGGCGGCAGCCAGTTCTTCATCTGTCATGGTCCCCAGCCGCATCTCGACGGGGTGCACACCGTCTTCGGCCAGGTGACCAGCGGCATCGAGCATGTCCATGCCATGAAGCAGGGCGACGAGATTCTCTCCATCCGGGTCGCCTGATCGATGCGCGTCGATCTCGCGGTCCTCTGCGACTACGCCATCGTCGATCAGTTCGGCAAGCTCTCGGTGATGGGGATCTGGCGCCAGGTGATGGTGCAGCAGTTCCCGGCCATGCATGCCCGCGCCCACCTGGTGCTGCATCTGCGTGGCCGCCGCACCGAAGTGGGCCATCATGAACTGATCGTCCGGCTGATCGATCCGCAGGGCAACACCCTGCTGGAGCAGACCGGCGCCATGCAGGTGAACGAACCACCGGCCGGTGTGGTCGACCTGGAGTCGCCGGTGGTGCTGGTCTTCGACGTGCCGCTGACTGGGCCCGGCGAACACGCCTTCCATATCCTGCTCGATGGCAGTGAGGCGGCTGTGGTCCCGTTCCTGGCGGCGATGCCGCCCGCATCGCACGGCCTCAACTAGCCGAGGCAGCAGGTCACCGACGGTGCAGCGGGCGCGGACTGATGCAGTTCGCGCCCGCGTCGTATCGGGGAAGCGCCTCCGCGACACTACTATTCAGGCCATGTTGGCCGTCGAGGACACCGCAGAGGCAACGCTGAGCCGGATCTTGCAGCGGGCTGCGGGCATGCCGCCGTCCCCGGGGAACCAGGTGCAGCTCCTGATCGACGGTGAGGCCACCTATCACGCCATGTATCGGCAGATCGCCTCGGCGACGCAGCGGGTCCATCTCGAGAACTACATCATCCGGGACGACGTGGTCGGCCGTGGCTTCGCGGCCGCACTGATTGCCAAAGCCCAGACCGGCGTCACCGTCCGGGTGCTCTACGACTGGCTGGGCAGCTTCGGGACACCACGCGCCTTCTGGCGCATGCTCCGCGAGGGAGGCGTCCAGGTGCGCGCCTTCAGCGCACCGCAACTCCGCGACCCGCTGCTGCTGGTGGCCCGCGACCACCGCAAGGTGCTGGTGGTCGACGGATGGCAGGCGGTGACCGGCGGCCTGTGTCTGGGCGACGAATGGATGGCCGACCCCGCCCGTCGTCGGTTGGGGTGGCGGGACACGGCCGTGGCTGTCACCGGATCGGCGGCCGAGGATCTCGATCACGCGTTTGCCCGGGCCTGGCGGTTCGCCTGTGGCGAAACACTGGCGGAGTCGCCGCGCCGGGAGCGGCATGACGGCCCGAAGCAGGCCGGCACGACGGTGCAGGTGGTGGCCAGTGAGCCGGGCCGTGAACGGGCCTCACGGGCCATCGACCTGGCGGTGGAGTCGAGCGTCAGACGCCTCTGGGTGACGGAGGCCTACCTGGCCCTGCCCCAACGGATGTATCAGGCGCTGCGGGATGCGGCCCAGGACGGTGTCGATGTGCGGCTGCTGCTGCCGGGCACCAGCGACCTGCCGCTGGTGCAGCAGTTCAGCAGAGCGGAGTATCGCTCACTACTACGTTCTGGCGTGCGCATCTGGGAATGGGCTGGCCCCATGCTGCACGCCAAGACCATGGTGGTCGATGGACGTCTGGTCCGGATCGGCTCCAGCAACCTCAATGTCTCCTCGTTGCTGGCCAATTGGGAGCTGGATGTCTTCGTGGAGGACGATGCCGCGCTGGCCGGGGCGATGGAGGTCCAGTTCCTGGTGGATCTGGAGCGGAGCGACGAGATCACCCTGCGGCCGTGGCGGCGCCCGCTCCTGGCGGACTACGGCCCGACGCCCTTCTGGCTGGACCGGCTGCCCTCGCACGCGGGGGTTGCGGGGGAGCACCAGCCAGCGGGTCGGGAGCGCCTGCGACGGGCGCGGGTCACGACGGCGGGGTTGATCCGCGGTGCCCGGGCGGCCATCTTCGGTCCCATCGCCCTGCTGTTGCTGGTCCAGGCAGTCCTGTTTGTCCTTTTCCCGCACCCGATGGCCTGGATATCTGCCGTACTGAGCGCCTTCCTGGGATTGGCCCTGCTGGTCCGGGCCCGAGGCCACCGGGTCAGGGCATGAGACTCAACCGGTCGCCCGAGTACCGCGTATGAACCAGGTAGACGAAGCTGCGCTCGCGCAGCGGGCTGCCGGGGGAGACGCCGAGGCATTCGGAGCGCTGGTGACCCTGCATGCGCCGATGGCGCGCCGGGTTGCCTACACGGTGCTCGAGGACCGGGAAGACGCCGACGACGCAGCCCAGGAGGGGTTTCTCTCCGCCTGGCAGGCGATCGGTCGGTACGACCCGAAGCGGGCCTTCCGGCCCTGGTTGATGTCGATCGTCGTCAACGCCGCCCGCGACCTGCGGCGGCGGCGGCGGGTCCGGACCACCGACTCGCTCGACGGGGTCGACGCCGTCTCCCGCGACGATCCAGCCCGGGAGGTGGGGGCCATCGACCTGGGCGAGCGGCTCCAGCGGGCCCTGGCTGGGTTGCCGGAGCGGCAGCGGCTGGCGGTGGTGCTGTTCGACGCCGAAGGGTATTCCCAGGCAGAGATCGCCAAGCTGCTGGGGATCCCCGAGGGGACGGTCAAATCCGATGTGTTCCATGGCCGACGGGCCTTGCGAAAGGTGTTAGGGACGGTGAAGGAGGAGTGGGATGACTGACAAGGAGTCGTTCACAATGGAGCCGGATCCCGTCCTGGGAGACGCCCTCCGGTCAGCGCTGGCGCCGCATCACGAGGCGGCCTTCCTGACCCGGATGCGGACGCGTCTGGCCCAGGCGGCCCGGCCGCGGCGCTGGGACGATGTGCTGGCGCAGTGGTTCTGGCGCGGGCTGGCCACGGCCACCGCCGCCATGGCCATCGCCGTCTTCAGCCTGAGCCAGGAACCCGCAGCAGACCGCGGCACACTCCAGATCGAAGAAGTCGCCGAGCTGTCGCCTGCCACCCAGATCCTTGAAGGGGATCTGCCTGGAGCCGACGTGCTCTTCCTCGCCATGCAGGACCCGCGGTGAGTTTTTCTTCGCGGACGCAGGCGCTGGTGCTGCTCGGGGTTGCCCTGCTGTGCGGTGGCGTGGGCGGCTATGCCCTGCGCACTGCCGCCGGGTCCGCGGAGCCGCCCCGCAGCGGCCCCGAAGCCCGGGGCTGGATGAAGGCGCTGCATCTGACGTCGGAGCAGGTCGATACCGTCAACCGGATCTGGCGCAAGAACGAGCAACTGGTCAATGAACTGACCGAAACCCGGATTGGTGCCCAGAAGGATTCGCTCTGGGAGATCATCCACCCAGCGTGGGACTCGCTCTACGCGACCATCCGCCCGGGCGTGGACTCGATCCGGACCCAGACCCGCGCCGCCACGCGCGCGGTGCTCCCGGACTCCGTCCGGGTGCGGTATGACTCGATCATCGCCGCGGCCGACTCCTCACGTCGCCGCGAACTCGAACAACGCCGGGCCCGGGCTGCCGAACAGTCCCAGCGCGGCGGGACCGGCGGGGCAACCAGCAACATGCATGGACCGCCAGGGGGCTCAGGACATGGGTGGTAGGGTGGTCTCCGGCGCCGCACTCGCGGCGCTTCTGTTCTCCGGACCGGTGCTGGCGCAGAGCGGTGCGCCGCGTGCCGTCACGCTGTCCGACGCCATCCGCCGTTCGGAAGCCGTGCAGCCGGCCATGATCGCCGCCTACGGCCAGACGGCCAGCGCCGACCTGCGGCTGCGCTCCGCCCGGGGCGCCTACCTGCCCAATCTGTCCTTCTCGTCGAGCGGCAGTACTTCCTATTCGACCGGCCCGTCCCGGGTCGACCAGAACTCCGGCCAGATCATCAGCGGCAACAGCAGCAACACCTCCATGTCGCTGTCCTTCTCCTCCGGCGTCGAACTGTTCGACGGCTTCCGGCGTCGGCACGAGATGCAGGCGGCCCGGGCCAACGAGACGCAGGTCGATGCCGCGCTGATCAATACCCGGTTCCAGAACACGCTGACCACCACCAATGCCTTCTTCGACGCGCTGGCCGCCGAACAGGTGCTGCGGGTCCGGGACGCCAGCGTCAAGCGCGCCGAGCAGCAGTTGCAGGAAGCCATCAACCGGCTGCGCAACGGCTCGGCGTCGCGGTCCGACTCACTGCGGTCGGTGGTGACCCTGGGCAATGCCCGGCTGTCGCTGCTCCAGGCGCAGAACACGCTGGCCAATGCCGAAGCGAACCTCGGCCGACTGGTGGGCGCCGAGGAACGGGTCAGCGCCATCGACGACTCGTCCTACTACGGGTTTGCCACCACACTGGACACGGCCGGCGTCCGTCGGGATGCGCTGCTGGCATCGCCGCAGCTCCAGATTGCCGAGGCCCAGGTCGCTGCGGCCCGGGCGTCGCACGCCGGCTCGCGCTCCACGTACTATCCCTCGCTGAACCTGTCACTGGGCTCATCGTGGAGCGGCAACTCTGCCAACGACTTCACCCTGCGCGGCAACCGCTCCTTGGGCCTGGGGCTCTCCTGGACGCTGTTCAACCGCTTCTCGCGGGAACAGTCGGTTGCCCAGGCGCAGATCGCCGTCGACAACGCCGAGGCCAATGCCGCCGACGCCCGGCGGCAGCTCACCGCCGCCATCACCCAGCGGCTCGCCGATCTGTCAACCGCTGTCGAACAGATGCGGATCACCACCATCTCGCTGGCAGCCGCTGAAGAAGACCTCCGCGTGGTGACCGACCGCTACCGGCTCGCGGCGGCCACCATCATCGATCTGCTGACGTCGCAGGAGCAGTTGACCCAGGCCGAGGTCGACGTGGTCTCGGCGCGCTACACCTGGCTGCGGGCCAAGGCGCAGCTCGAAGCCCTCGTCGGACGGAGTCTCTGAGGATGGCCGATATCCGGACCACCGCTGAGCGGATGGCCAGCCTGCCGCCCGATGTGGATCGCGATGCCGTGATCGCCATCCGGGCGCTGGAACGCACCTACGTGATGGGATCGGAAACAGTGCGCGCCCTCAACGGCGTGGACCTGACCATCCGGCGCAACGAGTTCGTGGCCATCATGGGGCCCTCGGGCTCGGGCAAGTCGACGCTGATGAATACCATCGGCTGCCTCGACACACCCGATGCCGGCGACTACTGGCTCAACGGCCATCGCGTCAGCGAGCTGTCGGACGACGCCCTGGCCCGCATCCGCAACAAGGAAATCGGCTTCGTCTTCCAGACGTTCAATCTCCTGCCCCGGGCCACGGCGCTGGCCAATGTCGAGTTGCCGCTGGTCTACGCCGGCACGTCACGCCGCGAGCGGCGCGAACGGGCTCGTGAGGTGCTGGAGGCCGTCGGCCTGGGGAACCGGATGGACCATCGTCCCAACGAACTCTCCGGCGGGCAGCGGCAGCGGGTTGCCGTGGCCCGGGCGCTGGTCAACCGGCCCTCGATTCTGCTCGCCGATGAACCCACCGGGAATCTCGATTCCCACACCTCCGTCGAAATCATGGCGCTGTTCGAGCGCCTCTGGACGGATGGTCAGACTATCGTGCTCGTGACCCACGAGCCGGACATTGCCGCGCACGCCAAGCGCCAGGTCGTCCTGCGGGACGGCCGGGTGGCCAGCGACACGCGCACGACGGAGGGAGTTGCATGAAGCGGGTAGCTGTCCTGGCGCTCGGTGTTGGTCTCCTCGGCGGTTGCAAGGAGCCCGAGGTGGTGGCGCCCACCTATGAGTCCGTCGCCGTCACCAAACGGGATATCGTCGTTTCGGCGCAGGCGGCCGGCGCCATCGCGCCGGACACCATCGTCGAAGTCAAGTCCAAGGCTTCCGGCGAGGTGCTCGACATCAAGGTCGAGACCGGGCAGATCGTCCGCCGCGGCACGCTGCTGGTGAGCATCGACCGCCGGGTCCCCGAGAACGACGTGGCCACCGCGCAGGCGGCCCTCGATGTGGCGGAGGCCCGCTTGGCCAACTCCGAGGCGCAGCTGCGTCGCGCCACGGCCTTCTTCGCCGACCGCAATATCACCGAGCAGGAGTTTCAGAACACCCAGCTCGATGTCGCCAATGCCCGCGCCGAGGTGACCCGGAACCGGATCGCCCTGGACAATGCCAACTTCGCGCTCAGCGACACCGACGTCCTCGCGCCCATCACCGGCACGGTGATCCGCAAGTCGGTGGAACGCGGCACGGTGATTTCCTCGCCGACCCGCGACGTGGGCGGCGGCTCGGTGCTGCTGACCATGGCCGATCTCTCGCTGGTGCAGGTGCGCACCTTCGTCGACGAAACCGATATCGGCAAGCTCCACGCAGGGCTGGAGGCCTCCGTCATGGTGCAGGCCTTCCCCAATCGGCCATTCCGCGGCACCGTTCTGAAAATCGAACCGCAGGCCGATACCATCCAGAACGTGGTGATGTTCCCGGTGCTGGTCCGGATCGACAACGCCCAGGGCCTGCTGAAGCCGGGCATGAGTGCCACCGTCCAGATTGCCATCGGTGAGCGCCACGACGTGCCGGCCATCCCCTACGCCGCGCTCCGTACCGAACGCGACGCCCAGAGCGCTGCCAATGTCCTCGGTCTCGGCGACGACGAGTTCAAGACCCTGCTGGCGGCCGCGAAGGAGACCTTCGACAATGCCGCTGCAGCGGCGCGCGACACGGCGGGCGCGGCGACCATCGGTGGGGCCGGTGCTGCACCAGGTGCCGCGGCCAACGGTGGCCGCCAGGGAGGCCAGAATGGCGCCCGGGGCGGTGGTGGTGGCGGCGGCGGTGGCGCCCGGGGCGGCATGGGACGGGGTGGCGCGTCCTCCTTCGATCCCCTGTCGGGTGGGCGTCACATTGTTTTCACCATCCAGGACGGTCGGCCGCGGCCGGTGTACGTCCAGACTGGTCTGACCGACCTCGACTGGGCCGAGGTGCGCCAAGGCCTGGTCGAGGGCGATTCGGTTCTGCTGCTGCCGAGCGCCTCCATGATCCAGAGTCAGCAGAACGCGCTGCAGCGGTCACAACGGATGAACAGCGGCCTGCCGGGACAGAGCGGCACCACCAGTACGGGCCGCGGCGGAGGCAACTGATATGCTGATCGGCGAGACGATTGCGGTGGCCCTCGGGAGCATCCGGGCCAACAAGCTGCGGGCGGCGCTCACCATGCTCGGTGTCATCATCGGCGTGGCGGCGGTCATCACCGTCGTGGCCATGGGCACCGGCGCACAGAAAGCCGTCCAGGACCGGATCAACTCGCTCGGTGCCAATCTGGTCCAGATCAATCCCGGACAGGGCATGAACCGCGGCGTCGCCACCCAGGATCGGGCTGCCCTCACGGTGCAGGACGCCGAGATGCTGCGCGCCGATGCCCGCACGCTGACCGCCGTCGTCCCCGAACTCGCCCGTTCGCAGCAGGTGGTGCACGGCAACAAGAACATCAACACCAACATCGTCGGCACCACGGCCAACTATCCCAAGGCCCGCGGCTACTCGCTGACCTACGGCCGGATGTTCTCCGACGGCGATGACGCCGCCCGGCAACGCTACGCCGTGCTCGGCGCCGATGTCCCCAAGATGCTCGGTGCTGTTCCGGCCTCGCTGATCGGACAGACCGTCGCCATCCGCCAGATCCCCTTCGAGATCATCGGCATTCTCAGCGCCAAGGACGCCCAGAGCTTCCAGAACCCGAATGAGCAGATCCTGATTCCGCTCAGCACCGGGCGCTTCCGGGTCTTCGGCACCGACCGCCTGCGGTCCATCGCTGTGGTGGTCGACGAGAAGCTCCCCATCGAACAGGGCATGGTCGACGTCGAACGCATCCTGCGGCGGGAACACAAGATCCGGCCGGGCCAGGAAAACAATTTCCAGATCATGTCCCCCAAGGACTTCCTGCAGACCCAGGCCGAGACCTCGCAGACCTTCTCGATGCTGCTGCTCTCGATTGCCGGCGTCTCGCTCCTGGTCGGCGGTATCGGCATCATGAACATCATGCTGGTCTCGGTCACCGAACGCACCAAGGAGATCGGCATCCGCAAGGCGCTGGGCGCCACCCGGGTGACCATCATGCTCCAGTTCCTCATCGAGGCGCTGGTGCTCTGCGTCACCGGCGGCATCCTCGGCATTCTGCTCGGGGTCGGTACTTCCGAGGTGGTGGCCCAGAAGCTGGGCTGGAGCACGGTGATCTCGGCCAAGGCCATCGTCATCGCCTTCTCCTTCTCGGCGCTGGTCGGCCTGTTCTTCGGCCTCTGGCCCGCCCGGCGCGCCGCGCGCCTGGACCCGATTCAGTCGCTCCGCTACGAATAGCAGGCGCCTGACGGCATCATACGGGGCGCAGGGTCTGATGATCCTGCGCCCCGTTGTGGTTCAGACGGCCCGACTCCCCGGTGGGCGGGGCGGGGAGATCGCCTCCCACCGGCCACCCTTCGCTGGCCCGACCCGGTGCAACAGCCCAGCTTCCCGCAACCTGCGGATGGCCCGCTCCACGGTCCGTCCCGACACCCCCAGGGCCTCCGCGAGTTCGGGGATCGATATCGTCGGGGTCTCGCCCACCAGTGCCAGGACCTGCTGGGAGGTTTTCCCCGACAATATTCCCGACATTTTCCCCGACATGGTCGCGGGGGTCTGGGCGGCTGCCTGTCTCACCGCCATCTCGATGCAGCCCAGCATGAACCGGATGAAGTGGGCGGAGTCGGTGGCTGTGGTACTCTGTTCCAGAGCCGTGTAGTACTCCGCTTGGTGCTGGTGGACCAGGCTCTCAACCGGCAACCAGGCAAAGACCGGTTCCCACCGGGTCAGCGCCAGCGTCTGCCAGAGTCTCCCCATCCGGCCATTGCCATCGCTGAACGGATGGATGAACTCGAACTCATAGTGAAAGACCGAACTGGCGATCAGTGGATGCTGATCAGTCCCGCGCAACCACTCGAAGAGCCGCCCCATCAGTTCCGGCACTCGGCCAGCAGGTGGCGCCAGATGGATGACATCGATCCCGTCCACCACCCCGACACCTCCCAGACGATACCGTCCAGGATGATCAACGAGTCCCGTCATCAGGACCTGGTGGGCTGCCAGAAGATCCCGCTCGGACAGGGCATCCCACTGCGGCAATGTGTCGTAGGCGCGGAGCGCATTGCGGACTTCCAGCACTTCGCGTGGTGGGGCCAGGACCGGTTCGCCAGCAAGGAGCGCGGTGACCTGCTCCTCGGACAGCGTGTTCCCCTCGATCGCCAGCGATCCGGTGACGCTCCGGATCCGGTTGAGCCGGCGCAGATGAAGATCACGGCTGAATCCCGCGCTTGCTGTCAATTGCCCAATCAGTTGGGCAATGTTCGCGACCTGCCTGACAAGGTCACTGGTGAGCGTGAATGGCGGATGGTACACGTCCCCACTCATGACACTCTCTCGATTCCTCGACATGACCTGGCCATCATGGAAGGTATCCCATCGTCTCGGTCAATAACAGCCGGGAGAGCGATTCCGCAGGAGGGCACCCCCGCACCACACCCTAGTGCCCCCGCGCCACCCGGTAGATCATCCCGAAGCAGCACAGCGCCAGGACAAAGCTCACCACTCGCACCGTCCGGTTCCTGGCCCGGTGCAGGGCCACGAAGCCGAGGACGATGTAGGCGACCAGCAGCCCCAGCTTGAGCCGCAGCCACGGCGTGGTGAAGGGATTGAGTTGCAGCGTGTGCAGCAGCAGCAGCGCCGACAGCAGCAGCAGGGTGTCGAGGCTCTGACTCAATCGACGCACCAGGCGGGTCAGTGGCCATCCGGCACCGGACAGCACCGCGAGCCCACGGACCAGGAAGAAGGCGCCGCTGGTCAGAACCAGGGTCAGATGGATGGTCTTGAGGAGCAGGTAGAACTGGGCCACAGCGTACGCGATGCCGACGGGTCAGGAACGCGACGCCACACCCAACGGGTGCAGCACGGGCGCGGGGACGATGTCGGCGAGTGTGTAGCCGTCGAGATGACCCAGGAACTCGCGCAGCGCCCCCTCGAAGACACCCGTCAATCGGCAGCCTCCCGTCAGGGTACATCGGCTCTCGACCGAGAAGCACTCCACCAGATCGAAACCCGGCTCCAGATCGCGGACCACCCGGCCAAGGTTGATCTCTGCCGGGGCACAGGCCAGCGCAATGCCGCCGCCCCGGCCGCGGGTGGTGGTGATCCAGCCATGGCGCCCCAGCAGCAGCGTCACCTTCATCAGGTGCGCCTGCGAGATGCCGTGCGCCGTCGCAATCTCGGCGATGGTACAGCGCACCCCCGGCCGCTGGGCCAGGTGCATCAGCACCCGGAGGGCATAATCGGTCAGCAGGGTGAGGCGCATGACGTCAGATGGAGGATGAGGGATTCGACCGCGCCGAGGGGCCGTGGAGCTGGTAGCCGATCCAGAGACTCCGGGCCATCCGCGACGCTGCCATGCTGGCCCGATCGGCCATCTCGCGGTTCGGCTGCTCGGCGGCTACCTCGCAGAACAGCGCCACCCAGTGCGAGAACAGGTCGGCAGTCAATCCGGGAATCGCGGCATGCCGGGCCATCGGCGAACCGGTGAAGCGCCCGGTCCCCCGCAGAACCGCGGACCAGAAGTCGACCATTTTCGCCAGATGGGGGCCCCAGTCGGCGATGTGGGCCGCGAAGATCGGCCCGAGCTGGGCGTCGTCGCGGACCCGCGCATAGAAGGCATGAACCAGCGCGGTGATGTCTTCGTCGGTGCAGCAGTCAGTGTCCAGCATGATCCCCTCCCCGGGCCCGGTAAAGATACATCAGAAATATATCTTTGCTGACCCCGGGCGAGGGGACCGCCAGGCTCAGCGCTTGGTCAGCCCGATCACCAGGCCTTCGGTGTTGTGGGCGAAGCGGATGCCGTAGACGCCGTCCGTCGAGGTGAGGCGTCCGGCCCCGACCACCGCGGCGCGCTCGTAGGTGCCGACCACGGTGCCGTTGATGCTGCACGACACGGTGCCGCCCTTGACGGACACGGCAATGGTCTGCTCAACCGGCTCACCCTTGCCGGCCGCCTTGCGGACGGCGTCGTGGGCCCCACCGCGCGCGCCGTTGAGCTGGAACGGCGTCGGCTTGCCGTCGGCACCGGTGCCGAAGCCCCGGACGATGAAGGTGCCGTTGCCGTAGGCGGCGCAGTAGAGGTAGCTCTCCTCGTCCGTGCCGAGCTTGTTGCCGCCGATCACGATGCCGTAGGGATGCGGATGGCTGTTGAGTTCCATGTAGCGCGGCTCGCGGAAGGTCGCGCTCACCGTGTAGTCGCCGGTGGCGGTGTTGGCCGGGTTCCAGTAGGTGGTGGCCGGGCCGGTGATCACCTTGAGGGTGTCGCCGGACTTGCTGAGGCGGGCGTCGGTCAGCTTCAGCCCGGACGCGGCTTCCTTGGCGTCGATCCGTCCGGCCCAGCCGGGAATCTGGATGCCGCCGCCAGCGACGACACGGGAGGCATCCTCCTGGGCGACGAGCAGGGCAGGCGTGAGGGTGAGCAGCAGGGTCCAGGTCAGGCGGGGGCGGATACGCATCGGAAGGCTCCAGTCGATGGGACGGTGGCGACGTGATCCCCGGAAGGATAAGGGTTCCGCGACTATCTTGCGGGGATGGAGACGACCTACTTCCGCCGCGGATTCGGCCTGAAACATGAGATCGAGGCGGAACGGAACGCCGACTACCACAGCGGCATCGTCGAAGCCTTGCGCGCCGGGGGCAATCGGCTCGTGGTCGGCGACCTGACCTTCCGTCTGGCCCAGGAGTTCGGCTTCTGCTACGGGGTGGACCGCGCGGTCGACTACGCCTACGAGACCCGCCGCAAGTTCCCCGACCGGCGGCTCTTCCTGGTCGGCGAGATCATCCACAACCCGCATGTCAACGCCAAGCTCCAGGCGATGGGGATCACCTTCCTCCATCACGACCCCGACACCGAGTTCGATTTCTCGATGATCACCCCGGAGGACGTGGTGATCATCCCCGCCTTCGGTGTCACCATGCGGGATTTCCAGCGGCTGCGGGCCATCGACTGCATCCTGGTGGATACCACCTGCGGCTCGGTGCTCAATGTCTGGAAGCGGGTCGAGTCCTATGCCCGCGACGGCTTCACCGCCGTGATCCACGGCAAGCACTACCACGAGGAGACCCAGGCCACCGCCTCGCAGGTGATGAAGCACCCGGGCGGGAAGTACCTGATCTTCTTCGATGCGGCCGAGGCGGATCTGGTCTGCGGCATGATCGAGGGCACCGGGGACCCGGCGGCCATGGCGGCGCGCTTTGCCAAGGCGGTCTCACCCGGCTTCGACTTCGCCCGCGACCTGGAGCGGATTGGGGTGGCGAATCAGACCACCATGCTGGCCGGGGAGTCGCTGGCCCTCGCCGGCCGGCTCCGGGCCGCGCTGGCCCGCCGCTACGGCGAGGAGCACGTGGCTGAGCACTTCCGGTCCTACGACACGCTCTGTTCCGCCACCCAGGAGCGGCAGGACGCGGTGGTGGAGCTGCTCCGTGAACCGCCGGACATCATGGTCGTGGTGGGCGGCTTCAACTCCTCGAATACCTGCGCCCTTGCGGCGCTGGCGGAGTCGCACGGGGTGCGGACCTACCACATCGAAGACGCCGACGGCATCGACCCCGCCGCCGGGAGCATCCAGCATCAGCCCGTCCGCAGCAAGCAGGCGGTCACCACAGCCGGATGGCTCGATGGCGTGACCTCCATCGGGATCACGGCAGGTGCCTCCACGCCGAACAACAAGATCGGCGAGACGGTGCGGCGGATCTGCGACGGGCGGGGAGTGTCGGTGGACATCGCGGCGGCACTCGACCGCGACTGAGGACTGAGGGAGGTTGACGTCGCCCGGACGCCGGGCTGAACGCGGTCCGGTCTCTATCTACCCGCCTCGCGACCCTCGCGGATGAAATCGAGAATCTCCTCCAGTGTGACATCCGTGGTTACGGGAGGTACGTCCAGCGGCGATCGCCCCTCACGAATCGGCTGCAGCACATACACCTGGCCGTCGCGGCGACGGATGCGCACCTCTCCCCGGCGGGAAGCCTCGTCCAGCAGTCCGGCAAGCTGCTGCCGCGCTTCGGTATAGGTATAGGTCTTCATCCCGCTCAAACCTCCACAAGGGTGATGCGTTCAGTGATGGCGGCCGCCCGCAGGCCGCGATCCAGCGTCAGGAGTGGGGCGCGAACCGCCAGGCAGACACTGAGAAAGTAGGCGTCATAGGCGTAGATCCGGTGGGCGTCGGCCAGGGCCAGGGCCTCTGTCAACTCTACCGGTATCAGGCGGATCGGAATCTGGTCGAAGGCGCCGATGATGGCCTGGGCCCTGGCCAAGGAGAACCGCCTCCGTTTGAGACTAGCTGTCATGGCATTGCCCAATTCCCACGGCAGGGAGGCCGGAGCGACCAAGGTCGTGCCGACAGTCGCGGTGACGACCCGCTCGCGATGCTCCTCGTCCAAGAGAACGGCCAGCAGCGCTGAGACATCAATGACCACCTGCACGGGCCCCCCTCAACATGTACAATAGTACATTAACAGCAGGCGCCTTGGAAATCCAGGGTCGGCCAGCGGGGCTGTCCTGGAGCTTGTCGCGAGTCGCGAGCTCACACCGCCCCCAGAAACACCGCGGGGGCACCTCTCGGTGCCCCCGCGTGTCCCATCAGATGGGAACCGCGATCAGAAGCGGATGCCGCCGCCGACGCGCAGTGCGGAACCGTCGCCGAGGGTGAAGCCGCCCTCAACGAAGGGCCCCTTCTTGGAGGACGCGAAGTTCCAGCCGGCCAGCGCGTTGAGGTGGAAGTCCGAGCTGCTGGCAGCATCGCAGATGCCGGGCCAGAGGTCGCAGTAGGAGCTGGAGTAGGACACCTTCGAGATACCGGCGCCCGCACCGACGTAGAGACCAGCCACCGACTTGATGTCCATCTTGCCGTTGACGTTGGCATCCCACATGGTGGTGTCGAACTTCTTGAGGTAGTAGTCGAAGGTGGCCACGGCAGTGATGCCGTTGTTGGCGGTCAGACCGCCGAGGTTGAAGTTGTAGCCGCCCCCGAAGCCGAAGCGCTCAGCATCGAGGTTGTAGTTGGCCTGGACCTGAAACTGAGCCTCGGCCTGGGCCGGCGCGATCGTCATGAAGCCGAACGCAGCGGCCACGCCCAGCAGCGCGGTACGAAGAGACCTGGCGTGCATCAAAGAACCTCCGAGAGGCGGTGTGGTGTACGTGGTCGGCGGACGCCGACCGCATGATTCAATCTGGCGAACATCGGCTCATTTTGCCAGTGGGGGGGAGGGAGGCCAGCCCGCGGGGGGTGACGGCGCCCCGGAGCCGATCCATCGACCCCGGCCTCCGGTTACACTTCCGGGATGTCACTGCGCCGCTCGCCCCTGGTCTGGCTCGCCCCGGTTGTTCTCGCCGTCACCATCGCCTGGTTCTGGATCACGCCGCGCCGGGCCTGGGATCGGCTGCTGACGGCGGTGGAATTCACGGATGCCGACGCGCTCGCACGCGCCGTGGACTTCCCGCGACTGGAAGCGCATCTCCGCACCGACCTCACCCGCGCCGTGCAGGCCCGGAACGATCTGTCGGCTGCGCTGGCCACCAACCCGACCCAACAGGCCTCGCTGGCCGCCTCCTTCGCAGCAGCAGGAGCGTCGCCGGAGGGCCTGCGCAGCATCCTCCACGCTTTCCACCCCGGTGATGCGACGCCCAGTACCGCGTTCCGCTACCGCTCACCGCTGAGAGTCGACGTGGTCCTCACCGGGGCGAACGGGGGCACCAGCGACACCGGCATCTTCACCTTCACGTTGACCGGCGGCACCTGGCGTCTGGTGCGCATCCAGAGCGGCTGGCTGACGGCCCAGTAGGAACACCCGCATGATGAGACGCTCCGCGGTATCCCTCGTCGGCCTGCTGCTCCTGGTCGGCACCACTGCCACGCTGTCGGCCCAGGCCCGGACCCGGCCCGACCCGCAACCACCCCGCACCATCGGCTGGCTGACCAGCGGCGGTCAGGTGATGCAGCGCACCGCCGCCCGCCGTCCGGTGGTGGCCCAGTTCGATACCACCGCCACCGTACCGCTGGCCGCCGTGGGCGACCCGATCACCCTGCTGCTCTTCGATGACGGCGCCAATCCCTCCCGGACCCGTCAGGCCAAGGTGACGGCCCGCCGCCGCTTCGACCGCCCGACCACCTGGCGCCTGGCCTGTGACGATGTGGCGCACAACGGCTGGTTCTTCGATACCGACGCACCTGCCACGGCCGCCTTCGCCATCGCCTACCCGGGCCACTTCAGCATGCCCGTGCGACGTCCGGCCCTGCCGCTGGCCATCGAGGGCGCAGCGCCCTTCTACCGGGCCTTCGTCGACTCGACCTGGACGCGCTATCTCGCGACCCTCGGCCCCCTGTCCGAATCGGGCTTTGCCTATCAGTGGAATACCTTCTATCGGGAGACCCGCGACGGCGGCTGGGCCAAGCAAACTCTGTTCGACCTGGTCGGCCCCGGCGGGTACCGGTACGCCGTCTTCTCGACCTGGCTCTACGACGACCACTCCGACGGCACACCCAACACCACGCGTACCTGGGTGGTCAACGCCTGGGGATGGCCGGTGGCGGTGGCCCCGGGCAAGTTCGACATCTATGGCACGGTCGATATCGACGGCGATGGCATCGAAGAAGTGGCTACCTCAGGCGGCCTGATCCGCTGGCTCGACGGCGCCTGGCGCTTCCCGCCGCTGTACGAGGACGAGCCCTGCCTGGCCCACCGCATCCTGCCGCAACCGCCCGGCTGGCGCCCCTGAGGCCACCTACCGTGGGACCGGCACACCGTCGACCCGCGGTGCGGTGCGGTCGGGGGAGCCGCGAATGCACGCGAATGCACACGAATGGGAGGGAGGGGGCATCCTCCAAAACCAGCCCCACCGATGTCATTCGCGTTCATTCGCGTTCATTCGCGGTTCGCGTTCATTCGCGGATATCCGTAGGCTGGTAGTGCAGCAGACGCACCGGAATCCCCCCGTTGCTGCTGCGCCAACGCTCCGCCATCGGCAGCCGCACCTGACCCACCAGTCGCGGATGCGTTGCCAGGAAGGCCAGTGACCACTGCGGGCGCCGCTGCGGCATCGCTCCCAGTGACGCATAGAGATCCCGCAGTCGCATCAGATCGCCCAGCCGCGCGCCGTAGGGTGGATTGGTCAGCAGCAGCCCCGGCCCATCGTCGGGAGGCAGCGCGGTGAGTGGGGCACACCGCAGGTCCAGATCAGCCGCCACGCCGGCCCGCACCGCATGGTCTTCGGCGCTGCGCACGGCGCCCGCGTCCCGATCGCTTCCCGCAATCGACACCGTCGCCTCCGGCCGCTCGTCGGCACGGGCCCGCGCCCGGGCGTCGGCCACCAGGGTCGGGGGCATGCCCGGCCAGGCTTCGAGCACAAAGCGCCGTTCGCGGCCCGGGGCAATCCGCCGCACCAGGCGCGCCGCCTCGATCACGATGGTACCCGACCCCATCATCGGATCGACCAGTGGGACACTGCCGTCCCAGCCCGCGCCGAGGAGCATGGCGGCAGCCAGGGTCTCCCGCAGTGGGGCGCGGATCGCACCCTGCCGCCAGCCGCGGCGGTGCAGCAGCGCACCCGCGGCATCGCAGGAGATGGTCACCTCGTCGCGCCAGAGCCGGACCAGGATCCGCTGCACCACCGGGAGCTGCCGCGGTTCGCCGTCCAACTCCTCGGCGTCACCCGCTGCCGGAATCACCTGGCAGCCGGGCATCTCGCCCATGATCACCCGCCCAACCCGTTCGGCGATGCCCTGCTGGTGGTAGAGCCGGGATTTATGCGACGTCACCCGCAGATGCACCGCCATCCCGGCCGGCAGATAGTCCGCCCAGGGGACGGTGGCGGCGTGGCGCTCCAGTTCGGCAAAGGTCCGCGCCCGGAACGAGGCCACCCGGACCACAATCCGTGAGGCGGTCCGCAGCCGGATCAGGGCGTCGGCCAGTTGCATTGGCGTCATGGCCACGTCGATCCCGCCCGGTTCCATGGCACCGGGTTCGAGCGCCAGCCCGGCCAGTTCGGTGGCGGTTACGGCTTCGAGACCGGGCGGCGTGATGATGCGGCAGGCGAGCGGCGAGGTCGTCACGCGGGGAACGTAATGGCATCGCCCCGGGTCGCGACCTATCTTTGCGCCGGTCGCCACCTGCGACCCCCTGCACCATGGCTTTGACAGGAGAGTACCGATGCCGGGTCCCGTGTCCCAGTTCGTCCGCCACCACTACCGCCACTTCAATGCCGCCGCGCTGGTCGACGCGGCCGACGGCTACCAGCGGCACCTGGCGCAGGATGGCCGGATGATGGTGACCCTCGCCGGTGCCATGAGCACGGCCGAACTCGGGCTCTCCCTCGCCGAGATGATCCGCCAGGGCAAGGTCTCGGCTATCACCTGTACCGGGGCCAATCTGGAAGAGGACATCTTCAACCTCGTCGCCCACGACTACTACGAGCGCGTGCCCCACTACCGCGACCTCACCCCCCAGGATGAGGCCGACCTCCTGGCCCGCCACATGAACCGGGTCACCGACACCTGCATCCCCGAGATGGAGGCCATGCGGCGGCTGGAGACGGCGGTGCTGGAGGAGTGGGTGGCGGCCGACCAGGCGGGCGAGCGGTACTTCCCGCACGAATTCTTCTACCGGGTGCTGCGCAGCGGCAAGCTGACCCAGTACTACCAGATCGACCCG
>CAYQXR010000009.1:0-54587 GCA_964421625.1 uncultured Gemmatimonadaceae bacterium
CTCTTCGACTGCGTCGCGGCGACCCGGAACGGGCGGCACGGCAGCGCCTGGACCTCGCTGGGTCGGGTGCAGGTTCGGGGAGCGACGCTGCGCCTGGATGACGGGCCGCTGGACCCGAACTGCGACTGCGAGGGATGCACCCGCTTCTCGCGCAGCTATCTGCGGCACCTGTTCGTGGCCGAGGAGCAGCTCGGACAACGACTGGTGTCGATTCACAACCTCCGTTTTCTGGTCCGTCTGGCCGCCGAGGCCCGACAGCACATCCGGAACGGAAGTTTCGCCGCCTGGGCTGCCGAGCAGCGCCGGGTACTGACGAAAGGGTAAGGCCGGTGCCGCAATCTCCGCTCATCACCATGCTGGTGCAGTTCGCTCTGATCATCGGGGTGGTCTACTTCCTCCTGATCCGCCCCGGCGCCAAGGCCCGCAAGGAAGCCGCCGAGATGCAGGCGGCTCTCAAGAAGGGCGACCAGATCGTCACCGCCGGCGGCATCGTCGGCAAGGTGAAGGACATCAAGGAGCAGCACGTCACCATCGAGTCGGGCACGTCGCAACTCGTGGTGGAGCGGCACCGCATCGTCCGGATCGGCGACAAGACGCTGAGCGGCACGCCCTGATGGCGATTCTGCCGATTCACCTGCTCGGGTCGCCCGTGCTGCGTGAGCCTGCCGCCGAGGTCACTGCCTTCGACGACGACCTGAAGGCCTTCGTGGACGACCTCTACGAGACCATGGACGCCGCATCGGGCATCGGCATCGCCGCCAACCAGGTGGGGGTGGCGCGCCGGGTGGCGGTGGTCGACGTCGAGGGCACCTCGTTCGCCATGGTGAACCCCCGGCTGGTGGAGCGGTCGTCCCGCAAGGCCGCGGCGGAAGAGGGCTGTCTCTCGATTCCCGAATTGGTCGGCTCGGTGAACCGGCCGGAGCGGGTGGTGCTGGAAGCGGTCGATGCCACCGGGGCACCGTTCCGCGTGGAGGCGGAGGGCCTGCTGGCGCGTGCCATCCAGCACGAGATCGACCATCTCGACGGCATCCTGTTCATCGATCATCTGTCGGCGCTCAAGCGGCAGCTCGCCCTGCGCACCTGGCGCAAGGAACAGGGCGACCTCGGCCTGACCCGGATCCCTGTCCCCGAGGAGTCGGGCCCGCCCGAGTGATGCGGATCGTCTTCTTCGGTACACCGGTCTTTGCGGTGCCATCGCTGGAAGCACTCCTGGGCGCCGGGCTCGAAGTCGTCGCGGTCGTCACGCAGCCGGACCGCGCCCAGGGACGCTCGCACTCGAAGCTCGTCCCCCCGCCGGTCAAGCGCTGCGCCGAGGAGCTGGGGCTCAACGTGTACCAGCCCGAACGCCCCCGCGGCGACGTCTTCCAGCAATCGCTGCGGGCCCTGGAGCCCGATCTCGGCGTGGTGGTGGCGTACGGACACATTCTGCGTCCGGAGATTCTGGAGATCCCCTCCTACGGCATGGTGAACGTTCACGCGTCGCTGCTGCCGCGCTGGCGCGGTGCGGCGCCAATCCACTGGTCGATCCTCTCCGGGGACACCGAGACGGGGATCTCGATCATGCGGGTCGAACCCGGCCTGGACACCGGTGCAGTCTGGCTGACCGAGCGCGTGCCGATCGACCCCACCGACACCACCGGTTCGCTGACAACCAAACTGTCGGAACTGGGCGCGGAGGCCCTGCTGGAGGCGCTGCCGCGCATCGCCAACAACGTGACGCCGATGCCGCAGGCGGAGAACGGTGTCACCCACGCGGCCAAGGTGGATCGGGCCATGGCTCGCATCCGCTGGGACGAGCCAGCGGTAGCGGTGGCGCAGCGGATTCGCGCCATGGATCCAGCCCCCGGCGCCTGGACCACGTTCGGGCCCGACGACATCAAGTGCTTCGAGGCCAGGGCACACCCGGGCAGTACGGAAGACGGCGCACCCGGCGAAGTGGTGGCCGTGTTTCCCCGCCTGATGGTGGCCGCCCGCGATGGACTGGTCGAAATCGGCGCGGTCCAACCGGCCGGACGCCGCCGGATCCCGGCCGACGAGTGGCTGCGGGGCACCGCGATCCGGGCCGGCGAACGCTTCCGGTGAGACCGCTGCCGCGACTGCTGGCTCTCACCGACGACCGCATTGCGGCGCAGGAGACGCTCGGCGTGGGCGCGGCAGCCCTGGCAGCCGTCGGCCCTGCCGTGGCCCTGGTGGCCCGCCTGCCCGGCGGCACCGCCGATGCCCTGCACAACCTGGCCTGCCGGTTCCGGGCGCTGGTGGCTCCCCCGTGGGCCGGGCTGCTGGTGACCGGTCGGGCCGACATCGCCGCCGGTGCCGGGTGCGGCGTGGTGCTGCGACGGCAGGACCCGACCCCCGCCCAGGTACGCCCCCTGGTTGGCGCCCGACCGATCCTCGCCTCGGTACATTCCGAAGCGGAGGGTGCCGACGCGCTCGATGCCGGTGCCGACGGCCTGATCGTGGGCACCATCTGGCCATCGGCGAGCCATCCCGGCGTATCACCGGCAGGGGTGCCGTTGCTGCGCGCGCTGGTCGCGCTGGGTGCGCCGGTCTGGGCCATCGGTGGCGTGGGCCCCTCCGAGGCGGCTGAGGCGCAGGCGGAAGGCGCCTGGGGCGTGGCGGCCATCCGCGCGGTCTGGGACGCTCCGGACCCGCATCGTGCCGCACTGGAGCTGGTGGCCCCCTGGCTGGGAGGAGTGGAACAGTGACCCTGCACATCAACGGCGAAGCCCGCGCCCTGCCGGGCATCGGTACGGCGGCGGAGATGCTTGCCGCTCTGGGACTCGACGCGCGCGCTGTCGTGGTCGAGATCAACCGGCAGATCGTGCGGCGCCCGGCCCTGGCAACCACGCCGATGGCCGACGGCGACGTGGTGGAGATCGTTCACTTTGTGGGAGGCGGCTGAATGCTGGAGATCGGTGGCGTGACCTTCGGATCCCGGCTGATGATCGGGACCGGGAAATACCGCAGTCACGACGAGATGCGTCGGGCCCATGAGGCCTCCGGCGCCGAGATGGTGACGGTGGCGGTGCGGCGGGTGCCACTGGATCGGAGTGATCCGGAGGGCATTCTCCATCACATTCCGACCGACCGCTATCGGTTGCTGCCCAACACGGCCGGCTGCTACACGGCCGACGAGGCCATCCGCACCGCGCGACTCGGGCGGGAAGCGGGACTGACCGACTTCGTCAAGCTGGAAGTGATCGGCGACCAGGAAACTCTGCTGCCCGACACGGCTGGTCTGCTGGAGGCCACCAAGGTGCTGGTGGCCGAGGGATTCAAGGTACTGGCCTACACCAACGACGATCTGATCACTGCGCTGCGCCTGGAAGACGCCGGGGCGGTGGCGGTCATGCCGCTGGCCTCACCCATCGGCTCGGGCCTGGGGCTCATCAACCCCTACTTCATCCGGACCATCAAGTCGCGGCTGCGGATCCCGGTGATCGTCGATGCCGGCGTGGGCACCGCCTCCGATGCCTGCCTGGTGATGGAGCAGGGCGTTGACGGCATTCTGATGAACACCGCCGTGGCCGAGGCGCGGGACAGCGTGGCCATGGCTAATGCCATGCGGCTCGCCGTGGAAGCGGGTCGACTGGCCTGGGAAGCGGGCCGGATGCCGCGTCGCGAGGTGGCGGTGCCGTCCTCGCCGGTCGAGGGCATCATCCGCTGAGTTCGGTTCCATGAGTGCGGACGGACTGGCCCCGCGCCGGGGTGCGCTCGACCTGCTGGGCCAGGTCCGCCGTGGGGTGCCGTTTGATACCGCCCTGCCGCGCGCGCTGGCCCTGCTCGCCGACCGTGACCGCCGCCTGGCGCACGAGATTGCCGCCGGCGTGCTGCGCCGGAGCGCGACCCTCGATGCCCATCTGACACCGCTGCTGCCCCGCGGCCTGAGTTCGGTGCATCCGACCCTGCTCGACATCCTGCACATCGGCGCCTACCAACTGCTGCACCTGGACCGGGTGCCGGCCCATGCTGCGGTGGCCACGTCGGTGTCGCTGGCGCGCGAAACACGCGGCCGCAGCGGCGCCGGATTCGTCAATGCCGTGCTGCGGCGCGTCGCCGAGGCGGGGCCGGCTGCGGGCGACGAGGAGGACGACCTCCCCCTGGCCGATCTCTGGTCGCACCCGCGCTGGCTGGTGGCCCGCTGGGTGGCGCGGTTCGGCCTGGAGGCCACTGAGCGCCTGCTGGCCTGGAACAACACGCCACCGCCGCTGGTGGTGCAGCCCGCCCGGAGCAGCATGGCCGATCTGCGTCGCCTGCTGGAGGCGCATGGCATCGGTGTCTTCTCGGCGCCGTGGGAAGCCGGGCTGGTGGTCGATGTCACCCGGCCCGATGCGCTGCCCGGGTATCGCGACGGCGCGTGGTACGTCCAGGATCCGGCCCAGGCACTGGTGCTGCGTTTCGCGGCCTTCCCGGCAGGAGTTCTGGTCTACGATGCCTGCGCCGCACCGGGCGGCAAATCGCTGGGGCTGCGGCATCGAGGCCATCCGGTGCTGTCGGCCGACCGCTCCCGGAAACGCCTGCCCCGACTGCGCGAGAACCTCGCCCGGGCCGGTGCGGGACGCGGCTGGATCGTCCTCGCCGACGCGAGTGCTCCGCCGGTGAGGACCGTGTCGGCCTGCCTGCTCGACGTCCCCTGCCTGGGCACCGGGACCTTCGCCCGGCACCCCGATGCCCGCCTCCGGGTGAGCCAGGAGGCGCTGGACCTGCTGGTACGCACTCAGCAGGACCTCCTCGACGCAGCAGCCGACCGGATCGCGCCGGGTGGGGTGCTATGTTACGCCACCTGTTCGCTGGAACCGGAGGAGGACGAAGACCAGGTGAATGCCTTTCTGCGCCGCCATCCGGCGTTCCGCCGGGAACCACCGGCGGGCTTCCCGGCCGACCTGCTCTCGCCCCTCGGCGATCTGACGCTGCTGCCGCAGGAACACGGCACCGACGGCGCCTTTGCTGCGCGACTGGTCCGGACCGGATGACACCCGTCGTACACCCCCGCCGCCCCTGGTGGCGGCGCGCCCTCTGGCCGACGCTGCTGATCGGGTTCACAGTGCTGGCGGGCTACCTGGCGACCTGGATCCTGGTCCCCGCCCCCCTGCCGGGCACGGTCATCGTACCCACGCTGCGCGGATTGGCCCTGCCCGAGGCCAACGAGGCGCTGGCCGCCCAGGGCCTGCGGGTCCGCAGCGGCGACGACCTGCCGGACCCGCATGTCCCCGAAGGCCTGATTGCCTGGCAGTCCCCCGCGCCGCAGACGCATCTGCCACGGGGTGCAGTGGTCATGGTGGGCACCAGTACCGGGACGCCGACCACCATCGTGCCGCACCTGGGCCAGCTCGACCTGAACCTGGCCCAGCGGCTGCTCGGCGTGGCCAACCTGCGTGTCGGGCGCATCGATTCGTTGGATGCTCCCGGCGAGCCGGGACTGATTCTCGCCTCGGCGCCGGAAGCTGGCAGTGTGACGCGGGTCCGGGGCACGGTCAATCTGACCGTCTCCCGCGGGGTCACCATGATCGCCGTGCCCGACCTGACCGGCCAGCTTCTGGCCGATGCGAGCGCCATGCTGGCAGCGGTGGGCCTGCGCACCGGCAGCATCACCCGCCGCCCCGAGGGCGCTGCCGGGCGCGTGCTGGGCCAGGACCCCGTTCCCGGCACGCTGCGGCCGCGCAGCAGCCGCATTCACCTGATCATCAGCGGAGAGACGCCATGAGCGTTCGCATCGCGCCGAGCATCCTCAGTGCCGACCTGGGGCGACTGCGTGAGCAGGTCGAGGAAGCCACCGTCGGCGGGGCTGACTGGCTCCATGTCGACGTGATGGACGGCCACTTCGTGCCGAATCTCACCTTCGGCGCGCCGATCATCCGCGCCCTGCGCCGCTTCAGCACGCTGCCACTCGATGTGCACCTGATGGTCGAGCATCCTGAGCGCTACCTGGAGGAGTACGCCGACGCGGGCGCGGCAGTGTTCGCCTTCCACCCGGAGGGCACGGTGCATGTCCAGCGGCATCTGGTGGCGGCGCGCGAGCGCGGCATGCTCGCCGGTCTGGTGTTCAATCCGTCGACGCCGATCGCCATCATCGAAGAGGTCAAGGATGACCTGGATCTGATCCTGGTGATGTCGGTCAACCCGGGCTTCGGCGGACAGCGCTTCCTGCCCGCCGCTGTCGGCAAGGTGGCGCGGATCCGCTCGCTCTGTCGGAGCCTGGGCATTGCGCCCATCATCGAAGTCGACGGCGGGATCACGCCCGACACCATCAGCGCCGTCCATCGGGCGGGTGCCGACACCTTCGTGGCGGGTACGGCCGTGTTCGGACAACCCGACATTGCCGGGGCCATCCGCGCGCTGCGCGCCGCCTGCGAGGTCGTGGCCTGATGCGCCGTCTCGCGCTGCTGCTGGCGCTGGGCCTGGCGGCGTGCGGTGAGTCGCCCAGGGTCGCAGTGGGTGCAACGGCACCCGATTTTTCGGCCATCGATCTCGCCACCGGCGACACCGTCTCGCTGCGCGACTACCGCGGCCAGGTCACCCTGGTGAATGTGTGGGCCACCTGGTGCGGCCCCTGTCGCGAGGAGATCCCGACCTTGCAGGAACTCTATCGTGAGCTGGGCCCGCAGGGCCTGCGCATCGCGGCAGTGAGCATCGATGCCGATTCCGCCGCCAGGGTCCAGGCCTTCATGGAAGGCTTCGGTGTCACCTTCGATGTGCTCCACGACCCCGACAACGCCATTCAGCAGACCTACCGCTCCGAGAAAGTCCCCGAGAGCTTCCTGATCGCACGGGACGGACGGATTGTGCGGATCGACTACGGCGCGCGCGAGTGGACCTCCGAAGGCATGCGCCGCCTGGTCACCGCGCTGCTTGATGATGCCGTGGGGAGCACACCATGACCCGTCGCTCGCTGTACGTGGCCTGCATCGCGATCGGGATTGCGATCGGCGCCTGGTGGATGGCCCGCTACACGCCGGCGGAAGGCACCGCCATCGGCCAGCTCTTGCCCGATGTGCGGGTCCAGCATCTGGCCACCGGCGACAGCGTCGGCCTGCGCACGGCGTATGAAGGTCACGTCACGCTGGTCAATCTCTGGGCCACCTACTGCATCCCCTGCCGCAAGGAGATGCCGTCGATGGAGCGGATCTATCAGGACTACCGCGATCGCGGGTTCCGGATCGCCGCCGTCTCACTCGACGATGGCGACACCGAACCGGTGCTGGCGTTCGCCCGCGAGCTGGAACTCAGTTTCGAGATCCTGCAGGACCGGAGCAACCTGTCTCTGCAAGTGCTCCAGGGCATGGGGCTTCCTTTCAGCGTCCTGATCGATACCCGGGGCCGAGTGCGCTTCGTCGCCCTGGGCGCCGAAGAGTGGGATACCGCCGAACACCGGGCCCGGATCGAGGCCCTGCTGCCCCCACTGCCCTGATGCGCGTGCTGGCGCTCGAGACCTCCTGTGACGAGACCTCCGCCGCGGTGGTCCACCGCGAGGGTGCACAGATCCGGCTCGAAGGCCTCGCCATCCTGTCGCAGGACATCCACCGGATCTTCGGCGGCGTGGTCCCGGAGCTGGCCTCGCGGGCGCATCTGACCACCGTCGCACCCGTGGTGGAGGAGGCGCTGCGCCAGGCCGGCTGCACCATCGACGGCATCGACGGCCTGGCGGTCACGGCTGGACCTGGTCTGCTGGGCGCCCTGCTGGTGGGCACCACCTGGGCCAACACCATCGCCTGGCGCGACAACAAGCCGCTGATCGGGGTCCACCATCTCGAAGGGCATCTGTTCGCGCCAACCTTGGAGCACCCCGACCTCGCGCCACCGTTCACGGCACTGCTGGTGAGCGGCGGTCACACCCTGCTGCTGGACGTGCCCGCGTGGGGACGCTATGTGCTGCTGGGGCAGACGCGTGACGACGCCGCCGGCGAGGCCTTCGACAAGGTCGGTACGCTGCTCGGGCTCGACTATCCGGCCGGCGCCGCCATCGAAAAGCTGGCCGCGACCGGCAATCCCAGCCGCTGGACCTTTCCGCGTCCGCTGCTGCGCGGGGCGGCTGCGGATACTCTGGGCTTCTCGTTCAGCGGCCTCAAGACGGCGGTGCTCCGCGCCGTGCAGCAGTCCACCGATCTGGCGGGCGACCGGGCCGACCTGGCGCGCAGTTTCCAGGATGCCGTCATCGATGTGCTGGTCACCCGCACCATGGCGGCCGCACGCGCCACAGGACGGACCACGATGGTGCTCGGGGGTGGCGTGGCCTGCAATGGCGCGCTGATCGCCGCCCTGCGGGAACGTGCGGCCCCCTGGGGCCAGGTGGTGGTGGCCTCGCCTCGACTCAACACCGACAACGCGGCGATGATCGCGGCGGCAGGCAGTTGGCGCCTGGCGCGCGGTGAACGCGCCCCGCATGCCGTCGCGGCCCGCGACGACCTCCCCTTCCCCGGCCTGATGCCCCTTGCTGGAGCTGCCGCATGATCGACGCCTATCCGTGGGAGATCCATCTCGGCCCCCTCCCCATCACCGGCTTCGGCATCATGATGATGCTGGCCTTCCTCACCGCCGTCTGGCTGGTCACCCTCGAGTGCCGCCGGGAGGGCTTCAACGAGGAGTACGCCGGTGAAATCCTGATGGGGGCCATGATCGGTGGTGTGGTCGGCGCCAAGCTCTGGTATCTGGCACTGCACCCCGAATCCGCCGTCTTCGGACGCGGCGGTCTGGTCTGGTACGGCGGGTTCGTCGGCGGCACCCTCGGCGTGATTCTCACCGGCTGGCGCCGCGGCGTGCCGATGCGCTGGACCGCGCAACTCATCGCACCCGCCATGGCCGCAGGCTACGCCGTCGGTCGAGTCGGCTGCTATGTCGTGGGCGACGACTACGGCGTGACCACCACGCTCCCCTGGGGGGTCCGCTTTCCCGACGGCGCGCCACCCTCCACCGCCGCAATCATGCAGCAGGAATTCGGCATCCCGATCCCGGAGGGTGTGGCGCCCGAGACCGTCATGGCCGTGCATCCGACTCAGCTCTACGAAGTGGCCATCATGCTGGTGGCGTTCGCGCTGCTCTGGCGCTGGCGCACCAGCCAGCGGGGCACCGGCTGGCTCTTCGGCGCCTATCTGATCCTGGCAGGAGTCGAACGTTTTGCGGTGGAGTTTCTGCGCGCCAAGGATGACCGCTTCCTGGCGCTGACCATTGCACAGATCACGTCGATCGGGCTGGTGATTGTGGGTGCCATCACGGTGGCAATGCTGTCGACACGGGGCCGGGCGGAACCGGGGATCTACCTCAAGCGAGTCCCCGCAAAGCGCTGAGGGCGCGCGGTCAGCGCCACCAGGGCAGCGCCCAGAACCCCTCGACCACTGGCCGGAACCAGGTCGGTGGCCGGACCAGGCCACCCAGCCAGACCGCGACCACCAGGGTCAGCAGCAGGCTGACCACCGTCGCCACCCACAACTGGCCGGTGGGGCGCCGCCACTCGGCGATCTGATCGGCAACCCGGCTCCACCGACGCTCCTCCGCCGCCGACAGCAGCAGCACCTCCTCCCAGGCCCCTTCCAGCGCCATGGCACGACGACGGGTGGTGTCGGGCGAGGGAGTGGCGGCATCGAGCTGCTCCAGTGGCATGGCCGTGGCCAGCAACCGATGTCGGAGCTGATCCTGGTACTCGGCATCGGGCTGCTGGGCAGCCAAGCGACGGGCCGGCAGACGCGAGCGTTGCGCCGCCTCCGTCAGCCGTCGATCGGCACTGGCCACCACAGTCGCGACGACTTGATCGACACTGCGCTCGAAGGCCTCCAGCCACACCCGGGACGAGGCGGCCCCCTCCCCGGCCGACACCAGTTGATCCACCAGCGCCATACGTTCGGGTTCGAAGCGCGCGACCCGCGGCGGGTCGGCCAGGCGACCGAGCAGATCTCCCAGCGTGGCGGTCATACAGGCCAGTGCGTGGGGCGTTCGTCGGGTCGGGACAGGGCCAGGCGCGCCGGGCGGCCACTGCGCTCCGTGAAGCGTGCGGCGAAGGCGCTGAGAGATTCGGCGGTGAAGCACTTCCGGGGAATTCCCGTGACGGGAATGGCCCGCTCAATACGGCGCGGCGGCCCCTCCACCTCGACCAGCACGTCGCAGTCCGGGTACCACTCGATCCGCACCGTGGCGCCTTCGACATCGTAGAGTTCGATATACCGGTCGATGGCCTGGACCTCACGATACCCCAACGCATCCAGGATGGCCGCAACCGAACCGTGACTCACGGTACACTCCAGCTCACGGCGCGCCTTGAATCCGTCGGGTGAGACCGACGTCGGCCCCTTCCAGCCCAGCTCTTCGCGGACGGACCCGTCGCGCCCCTCCCAGCGGCGCACCCGCAGCACTTCGCGCCGCTCACTCAGACTGCCCTTGCGATCGTAGCGGCGGTCGATGAGCAGACCGCGGTAGCGCGGCGGCTGGCCCTTGGCATGATCGTGCATCCGCAGTCGCAGGGCATCGGGATCGGGCACCATCGCCTTCAGTTCGAGTTCGATCACAGGATCTGCTCCAACACCGCATCCGTGTCGGCAAAGGTCTCGAAGGTGGCATAGGCACCGGCGGCAGCGAGTTCGTCCACGCTGAAGCGGCCGGTCGCGACGGCAATGGCCCGCGCGCCGATGGATGCACCGCAGGTCACGTCGGCCGGGGTATCGCCCAGGATCACCACCTCGGACCCGGTGGGACGACGGCCGAACAGCGGCTCGGCGCGCGCCGCCGCGATCGGCGGCAGATCGGGACGGTGCGCACTGTCCGAGCCGAAGGCACCAACCAGGAAATGTTCGGGGGCAATCCCCGCCGCCCGCAACTTCAGATGCGCCCCCGGCACGATGTTCCCCGTGAGGAGGCCGACGACCACGTCGTCCCGGGCGCGGAGCGCATCGATCAGCGGCAGAATTCCCGGCAGGGGACCGACCGGGTGCTGCCGTTCGGCGAGTCGGATGGCGAGGTGATGGAGATACCGCTCCAGCAGCGTACTGGTCCGCTCCTCCGTGGCCAGGTCCGGCACACCGGCGGCCTGGTGCAACTCGCGGATGATCTGTCGATCGGTCTTGCCGTCGAAGGGGACCTGGCCGTAGAAATCCAGCACCGGAAAGAACTCGGCGAACGCAGCGCGCAGCGCATGCCACCCGGCCGAGGAGGACGAGAGCAGCGTACCGTCGATGTCGAACAGGACCAGACGCCGCATCACTCGTGTCGCCGGACCGCGACCAGCCGGTCGTGGAGGGTCACGGCAATGCCCTCGTGCCAGGATTCCCGGATCACCCGGCCGGCGTCGATGGTGCTGTGTACGATGGTCTCGTGACCTGCCAGGATCGCCACGTGCGAAATCTTCTCGCTCTCAGCGCTGCGGAAGAAGAGCAGGTCGCCGGCCCGTTGCTCGCCCAGGTCGACCGGCATGCCGACCATCACCTGTTGATGAGTGTCGCGCGGCAGTTGGATCCCCCGCAGGAGGAAGGTGGTCTGGACCAGCCCCGAGCAGTCGATCCCCGACGAGGTGATACCGCCCCAGAGATAGGGCGCTCCGGCAAACTCCTCCCAGGCCCAATCTGCCGGGGATTCCTGCCGGGCCTCGGCGATGATATCGGGCAGCGGCCGGATGCTCCCATTCAACACCTCAGCCGGCATGCCGGTGGGCAGAATGGCGTGGAAGCCGTTGGCGATCAGGCGGCTGCGATGGGGCACCAGCATGGCCACGCCGGCATCATCCTCCAGCGTGGCCCATTCGGACCAGGCCGCCTCGGCCAGCCAGTGGTCCATGGCCTCGGTCGTGACCGCGTGCGTGTAGCCCTGATGGAGCCAGCCCTCGTAGCTGTCCAGCGCGGTCCGGACCCGCAGCATCCGGCCCTGCTCTTCGAGGACGATGGCGGCCTCACCCAGGACCATCTGCGTCACCATCTCACCACGCACCGTGGGTCGGTCGTGTACCGGCGCAACAGGAGTCCGGACCAGCACCGCGCTCAGGAGGAGGCCTCCTGCTTGGCCAGGCAGGTCTGGCAATGCGTGACGCCGCGGATGGTGCAGACCAGACAGACGAAGGTGCCGCAGCCCTCACAGGGGTACCCCTCGGAGGCGCGCTCCGCCCGGCCGCAGGCCCGGCAGAGCATTTCGTCGCGCTCAAGGAGCGGGGAGGGTTGCGCGGTGGCCATCATCCGGGAATCGCGTAGCGTTTGATCTTGGCGATCAGCGTCGCCCGGGAGATGCCCAACTCCTCGGCGGCGTGGGTGCGGTTGCCGCCGTGATGCTTGAGTGTGCGATCGATATGCATCCGTTCGACCTCGTCCATCGTGAGCGGGGTGTGTCGACGATCGAAGACCCCCGACTTGGGGCGGAACTCCGCCGGGAGATGTTCCGCCCCGATCCGTTCCTGTCCGCGCGCCAGCAGCATGGCCCGCTCCAGGACGTTGCGCAACTCCCGGACATTACCCGGCCAGGCGTGCCCGAGCAACCGCTCCAGGGCGTCGTCGGTCAGCCGGGTGGGCCCGCCACCCGATCCGGACGACAGGTCGCGGAGGAACCGGCGGACCAGCCCCAGCATGTCGTCGCGGGTCCGCTCCCGCAGGGACGGCAGGGTGATCGGCATGATCTGCAACTGGGCCAGCAGGTCGTGGCGGAAGAGTCCCTGGTCCACCAGCGGGGCCAGGGGCCGACTGGTGGCCATCAGGAGGCGGACATCCACCGGAATCTCCCGCACCCCGCCGGTCCGCCGCAACGCCCGGGTCTGCAGCACCTGGAGCAGCTTGGCCTGGATTTCCAGCGGCAGGTCGGCCACCTCGTGGAGCAGCAGGGTACCCCCGTCGGCGACCTCCAGCAGCCCCTGTCGCCGTTCGGGCGATCCGGGTTGCGTCTCGTCGCCCTCGCGCCCGAACAGCTCGACATCCAGCCAGGCGGCGTCACCGGCCCGGCAGGCGACCTCGATGAACGGCTCCTGGGAGCGGGGGGAGGCCTCGTGCAGCAGACGGGCCACCCAGCGCTTGCCGACTCCGGCATCGCCCTGGATCAGCACGGCATCGCGCGGACTGCGGGCCAGCAGCGTCACCTGGCGACCGACCTCCCGCATCAGCGGCGAGTTGCCCAGGGTCTCGACCCCCTCCGAGGTGGCGCTCTGGCCGATCAGGGTCCGGTTCACCCGGCGCAGCCGCCCCTTCTCGGCGGCCCGTTCCGCTGCGGCCAGCAGATGCGACATGTCGACCGGCTTGACCAGGAAGTTCTCCGCTCCCGACTGCATGGCCCGGACGGCGGTGGGGACGTCCTGGTCATCGGTCAGCAGGATGACGGCGGACTCCCGGCCCCGCAGGCGATCGAGCACCTCCAGGCCGTCCATGCCCGGCAGATGGAGCGCCACCAGCACCACATCGGGCAGCACGCGATCGAACATGACCAGCCCGGCCTCGCCGCTGAGTTCGCGGAAGACATCCCAGTCGCGCTGCTCGAAGAACGCGCCGATGGCCCGCAGGATGGCGATATCGTCGTCGATCAGCAGAATGGAGTCAGTCACGGACGGCCCTCCCGGGTGGGGCGGGTTCCAGGAAGTCGATGCAGCGGCACCCCTGCAAAGTGGTGCCCTGCCGCCCGCCGCGCTACCCCGCCGGGCACATGACCCGCAGACTGCGCGGCACAACCCGGACGGTGAAGGGCGTCATGCCGCCGCCGTCTCCGTCGAGCTGTACCGGCTGTGCTGGCTGCCCCGGCGCGGGCTGGACGGTGATCTCCCGACCGCGGACCCGGCCGACGTAGGCGTCGTGGCCGTAGGTCCCCCGGGCGTTGGTCAGCAGATGCCAAATAGCCCGCAGACTGCCGGTGTATCCCTCGGCGCGGAACACCACCACATCGAGCCAGCCGTCGTCCGGGACGATCCCGTCACCCAGCGACACCACCGGCGGGATCACCTCCCCGCAGTTGGCCACCATGACCATCGCCGCCTCGATGTCGTAGGAGACCCCGTCGACCGTCAGGTGAAACCGGGTCGGGCGGATCTCCGGCGCCATCTGCAGCGTGGTGGCGACGTAGGCCATCATGCCCCAGCGGTGTTTGAGCGCCGAAGGTGTTTCGGTCATGACCCGGGCATCAATACCGGCACCGCAGGCCACCGCGAAATACTGGTGCCCGTCGGGACGCTCCATCCGCCCCAGGTCGATCAGCCGCGGTCGGCCGGCCAGGAGAATCTCCACCGCACGTCGGGGATTGCTCGGGATGCGGAGGTTCCCGGCCAGCAAGTTCCCGGTGCCACCCGGCAACAGCGCCAGCGTGACGCCGGTACCGACCAGCGCCGACGCGGCCTGCATGGTGGTGCCGTCGCCCCCGAGCACGGCCACAATGTCGGCGCCGCTCTCGACACCGTGCCGGGCCAGGCGCTCGGCGTCGCCGGGACCACCGGTGGCCAGGACCTCGAAGGACCAGCCGGCCGTCCGCATGGCCGTCCGGATCATGTCCACCGTCTCGCGTTCGGTGCGGGCCGCATTGGGGTTGGCGATCAGCAGCGCCCGGGCCACCTCAGTACTCCCGGCGCCAGAGCAGGTCGGTACCGTACTGATAGCGCAGCGACGACACGCCATCGAGCAGGCAGGTCTCGATCGGCGACCGCGAGGCCCGGAGCCGCAGGGACATGGACAGCCGGTATTCGAGCGAAGCACCCCAGGACAGACTGCTGCTGGCGGCACCGCCGGTACGCGCCGAGCAGACCGAGCCGCTCAGGGTCACGAAGGCGCGGTTGCCCAGTTGCCGGGACAGCGCGGCACCGGTGCGGTTGGAGCCGAGGCCGGTCAGTTCGACCCCGATGCCGGTCTCGCTGGAGAGCCGCTGTCCGACGGTGCTGGCAACGAACGAGCTGGCCGCCGCCAGACCCACATCCGAGGCCAACGAGGTATTCACCTGCGACGCCGGCACGCCGAAGTACAGGTAGGTGATCAGATCGCGCGGGGGGAGGGACCGCCCCGGCGAGGAGAGATCCACCAGCGGAGCCAGCAGCGTGCCGGTGATGGAGGCCACCACGGGAAGATCTTCACCGGTCTGCGTCCGCACCCGATGACTCGCCTCCAGCGCCAGGTCGGCATTGAGGTCGGCCGTGTTGTAGAAGGTCACGGTCCCCCGGTCGACCGAGAACGATTTCTGGACCAGGTTGTAGAAGGTGAGGGCGTAGGTTCCGCGGTCGACATTGAACTCGCCGTCGACCCGGTACTCCCGGCCTTGCTTGGAGACACGCACTTCCCCGTCGGAGGAGAGCAGAATGTTGGCTTCAGCGGACCGGAGCCAGACATCCTGATCGACCCGGAAGCGGAGCGAATCGACCTGGAGTGAATCGAAGAAGCGGTTCTGGAACGACTGGCCGATGCCGAGTCGGCGGATCGCGGCGGTATCGACCAGATCGGCAAAGGCCGGATCGCTCAGATCCACCTGCTGTTTGGTGACCAGGTCGGCGTAGTGGATGATGCTCCGGGCCAGCGCCACCTGCCCGGTCATGACCGGCCGCAGCAGCGGGCCTCGCAGCGCCACGGTGCCGCTCGGATGCAGGGTAAAGAGGCCCGGCACATCCATCAGGCCGAAGTCCTCGGTCTGGATCTGCAGGTCGAGGTACGGGGACGTGAGATCGCTGAAGCGGACATGGCCAGCCGTCTCGAGTCGCCCTCCGTCACTGCGCGCCCGCAGGGTATCGATCACCATCGAGTCCCCGGCGAACCGCAGTCGGGCTTCCAGATCGGTGTACTCCGCACCGAGCGCCGGGAGCACCATGGCGGCGTTGCGGATCTGGGCCTCGCCTTCCAGACGGGGGTTGTCCCAGGTACCGGTGGTGCGGAGATCGAGGTCCAGTCGGCCGCGCGCCCGGCGGAGATCGCTGGTGAAGGCTTCCAGCAGTCCGAGGTCGGCGGAATCCGCGCGGGCCGTGACCATCAGTTCGCCGGGACGACGGCGGGGCCCGGAGCTGGAGAAGGCCAGGTCGTAGGGCAGCGACGCCACCACCTCCAGCAGCGGCGCACCGGTCTTCCAGAGCTGCAGGTCCGAAGTCAGTCGCTGATCCTGATAGGCCATGGTAGCCCGCAGCATCGGCAGGCGGGTGGCCCCGAACCCGGCGGCGATCAGCGCAGCCGTTGCCTGCACCCGCGGTGCGGCAGCGGTGCCATCCACCATCAGGTCGAGCGAGGCGACGCCACTCAGCGTGGAGGAGTCCCGCTGGATGGTCGAGATCAGATCGTGGATATCCACGCCAGTGGCACTGACGGTCAGGGTGCCGGGCAGGCGCCCCGGCAGGGCACCCGCGACACGGATTTCGCCGGAGCCGTCACGAGTATCCAGCAGCAGCGGCTCCTCGAACAGCGGTCGACCGTCGCGGAAGGCCAGCGGCAGACGCTGGGCCAACCGCCAGGCCTGGCGCGGGAAGGTCAGTGCCAGCGAATCGAGAGTCCCCTGGCCGGCCACGGAATCCTGCTGCCGCCAATGGGCCAGTCCGGCGAACTGGGCCTGGTGAACGCCGCCACTGATCCCGATCCGGAGCGAATCACGCCGCCCACTTACCCGGAGCCTGGTCCGCTCGAGAATCTGCTCCCCGTGTCCGAGCGAGTCGCCGTCGGCGGCAATGGTGAGTCCCTTGGCTCCCAGCGAATCCGCGATGACATCGGCCACGATGCTGGCGATCCGCCAGCGATCGAGCACCACATTGCGGGCCTGGATGAGACCGTCGACCGAGGCATCGGCAATCGATCCCGTCACGGCGAAGTTGCCGTGGATGGTGCCGTCCAGGGGACGTGTCAGAATCGTATCGCGCTCGATACCTGCACTGGCCCGCACCAGCGAGTCAAAGCGGGCCAGCGTGAAGAAACCGGCATCGACCCGCAGTCGTCCGGCGTGGTCGCCGTCGAGCCCCAGCGTCCCGGTGATATCCACCCAGCCACCGGGCAGGTCGGCCGCCAGCGTATCGATCAGGGCAAGACCACTGTCGGCCCGGATCTGGGCCACCACATTCTCGATCGGGAACGGCCCGATCCGGGAATAGTCGAGCACCAGCGAGAGCGCCCCCTCGGGTGGACCGGCCGAATCAACCTGACCGTGCAGCAGCATCCGGCCGGTCAGGGCCGTCTCCTCGCCCGCATTGCGCACCGCGTTCAGATCGATCCGGGTGAAGTCCAGCCGCAGTGAATCCGCCGCCACGCCGCTCGCCAGGATCCGGAGCCCGCCCTCCGCGCGGATGGTGCCGATCTCGCCGGTGAGCGTGGTGGCCACCGTGAGGGCATCCAGTGGACCACTGAGCAGCAGGTGGCCGGAGACACCACCGCGCGCCGAGATGGCGGGCCAGCCGCTGTGCAATCCCGCGAAGGACAGTTGGTCGAAGGTGGCGTCGATCGCCACGGCAAGCAGGCTGTCCCGGGTGTCGAGCATGACCGATCCGATCATCCGGGACTGCGCCTGTTCGGGAGTCAGGTGTTCGGTGGTCCCGGTGAACCGCACCTGCGTCCAGGGGCCATGGAGCACGCCGGTGAGCCCCAGGGTGCCGGGCAGCGGGATGGCGGGCACCACGGACTGCACCGTGGCCATGGCGACGGTCGACCGGTCGAGACGGAACTGATCGAACACGGCCCCCTCGTCACCGCCGAAGTGGACGGTGCCGTCGATCACGAAGTGCGACAGGGGCAGACCGGGGGCGATCGCGTCGGCAAACCGGAGATCGCCCTCGAGTTGCATGGCGTCCATGAAGCCATCGACGGCGAGTCGGCCGTTGAGGGTGCCGTCGAAGGGAAGTGTGTCGAGGTAGGGCCGCGCCACCGTCAGGGGCACGTCGCGCAGTGTCAGGGCCAGATCGTCGAAGCCGAGACCGCGGGTCACGTCGATCAGGGCGGTCATCGTGCCCTGAATCTGCGCCCGGCCGTCGCCGAGACGGAGGGCATCGAAGCGGTAGGCCGTCCGCTGGTTGCTCACCGGCTGCGCCACTACCTGAGCGGCCCCGCGCCAGGCCGGAAAGTCCGGGGAGATCCACCGCAGATCCACCAGATCCACCGTGTCGGCGGTGAGGGCGAAATCGAACAGCACGGTGTCCTGCGGCCAGCGCAGCGCACCGGCACCCGCCAGAACGCTCCCAGGCAGCGCCGCCCGTTCGACCTGGAAGACCAGGGAATCACCGGCCGTGAGCAATTCGCCGCGGAAGCTGCGGATGTCGACGGCGGGATCGTTCACCGTGGTGCGCAGATCGGCGATGCGCACCAGGATGGGCTGCTCATCCGGTGTGGAGATGCGCGCCAGGGGCAGCGTCGCATGGACGCCGCTCAGGGTATACACCCGATAGATCCCGTCGGGTCCGGTGGCGATGGGCGGCTCGGGCGCGGGGGTCGCATGGCGCGACACGGGTTCCGCCGGTGGCTGTGGTTCCGTCGGCACATCGACCCGGATGTCCACCTGCCGGAGCACCACATCGTGCAAGCGGACCAGTGGCGGTGCAGCACTGCTCACGGTGTCGCCCTGCCCGGCGCGGAAGGCTGCCGCGTAGTTCCACTGGCCATTGTACTGTTGCACCAGATGGACCCGGGCCGAATCGATCTCCACGTCGCGGAACACCAGCCGCCCGCGGTACAGATCGGTCCAGTGGTACTGAGCCGCGACCCGTGCCGCGTCGAGCAGGGTGCGCCCGTCACCGTCCTGCAAGGTCACCCGGTGCAGCACCAGGCCGGTGAGCAGATTGCCCTCGATCGCCTCGACACGCAGTCCGCCATCCATGATCTGCGACAGCAGTTCGCCCGCCAGGTGCGACGTGACCCGACGACCGGGTGTCGACCACCCCAGCGCCAGCACCGTGCCGGTGACACCCGCAGGCACCACCACGATGCCCAGGAAGAAAGTCCGCTGAACCACCCGCCAGAAGCCCATCAAAAGGCCTGGCCGAAGGCGAAGTGGAAGGTCCAGCGCGACGAGCGGGCCCGCGCGAATCCTTCGCGCAGCAATTGGAGATCACCCGTCGGCGTGGTGGTGTACACCGACCCGGACTGCGACGGATACCGGTTGTAGGCGAGGTCGAGCCGCACCGGTGCGAAACGCGGCAGGACCACCCGCACCCCGACACCCGGCGTGACCCGGACCGGTGCCGACAGCCCCTTGGAGCGGAGCATGCCCACGTCCACGAAGGCTGCGGTGCGCAGGAAGCCCGGTAGGATCGGCGACGGCAGTCGGACTTCGGCGTTGAAGTTGGCGACTCGGTCCCCACCGATGGCCGAGATCCGCGCCGCGGCCGGATCGAAGGAGGCCGGTGTGGTCGAGTGGTCCACCGCCTCCGGTGGCACCACGTAGACCAGCGGCCCCAGCTCGTTGCGGTCGAACCCGCGCACGTCGTTCGGTCCGCCGGCGTAGAAGCGCATCTCGGGCGGGACGAAGTTCTCGCGTCCGTCGGCCAGAGCCAGCGTGGGACTCATGATGGCGCCGGCACGCGCCCGCAGTGCCAGCACTGTGGACCGCGACAGTGGCAGGTAGCCCGCAGCCTCGCCGACGACCCGGGCGAACTGTCGGTCCCGCGACGAGCCGATCCAGGGCGAGGCCAGACTGAACTGCGCCGAGAGCGAGAGCCCGCGGGTCGGATCGAGGGGTGAATTGAGCCGGACCTTGGAAATACCCAGCGTGGCCACGGCCAGAAACCGCGCCTGGCGCAGACGGTCAATGTCCGCCGCCGTACACGAATTGAAGTAGCCGCAGAAGGCGGCCGGGTTGGCGTTGGTCTGACCGTAGGTGACCTGATAGGACAGCGACACCGGCACGCGGGACCAGGTCTCCCGGGTCAGGTCGATGGTGGCACCGACCTCCTCGCGCGAGTAGACGGTGTACTCGCTGCGCCGCCGCGCGAAGGTGGTCAGCGTCAGCCGGTTGTCCGGTGACAGAAAACCGTTGCGGCGGATCGATGGCTCGACCGAGAAGTTGGCTTTCCGCGATCCGATGGGATCGTTGCGGTAGAGCCCGGGACAGAGTCCGAAGCCGAGCGGTGAGCCCACGCCGATCTTGGACACCTGGCCATTGAGTGAAAAGACCCGTCCCCCGCCCAGGAAGTTCCGGGCCGTCCATTCGGCACCCGCGCGGAGGCAGTCGCTGGTCGCGTACCCGGCCGACAGGGTGGTGGTGTGCATCTTCCCTTCGACCACGTCGATCCGCAGCGGGACCAGGGTGGAATCCGATGCCGAATACGCGGCCGTGTCGATGGTCAGGGTGGTGTAGGAAAAGAGTTCCGAGGCATTCAGAGCGCGCTCGGACCGGATCAGTTCCTCTTCGCGGTAGGGCTGCCCGCTGCGGACCGTCAGCAGCGACACGATGAAGGTCGAATCGACCTGCTGAAAGCCGGTCACCTGGATCGGTCCGAAAGTGGCGCGTGGTCCGGTGGTCATCAGGAACTTGACCGTGACCCGCTTGGCGTCGGCCGGATCGGGCACCCAGCTCCATTCGGTCCGTGCGGCCGGATAGCCGCGGGCCCGCAGTCGCTGGGTCAGCGAGTCCCGGGTCGCGTTGGCCAGAAAGCGGTTGAAGACATCGCCCCGGGCCACCGGGAGATCGCGCACCACGCGGTAGCGGTCCCCGACCTGATCGGCCCCGTCGACCTGCATGCCGCGGACGATGGTCGGCTCCCCCTCAACCACGCGGATTTCGATGGCCACATGATCGGGGTTGCGTTGGACTGTGGTATCGATGGTGACGGCGTCATAGCCCGAGGCCCGGTAGAACACGGTGAGGTCGTAGATGTCCCGGCGGAACTGGTCGGCGTTGAAGTAGCGCCTGGTCCCCAGGCCGAACGAGCGGAGCCCGGGGGTCCGAGCCAGGAAGTCCGAGTTGGTCGTCCCGATCCAGGTGGCGAGCACTTCGTCGGCGATGGCGCGGTTCCCCTGGAAGTCCAGCGACCGGATGACCATGGCCTCTGCCCCCTGGGCAGACAGCGGCCCGGCCCCGCCGAGCAGCAGCAGTCCGCTGAGTATCCATGAGCTGATCCGCCCGGGCATGATTGACCCCATCCCTGCAATTTCGTTTATTGGAGTGATTGCGCCAACTCCCCCCGGCCCTCCGGAGTCCCATGACCCGCGTCAGCACCCTGATCGCCCTCCTCTGCCTGACGGCGTGCGGCGGCTCCACCCCGGCCGGACTGGTCGGATACTGGAACTCCGACCCCCGGTCGCTGGACCCGGCGCTCTCCACCGATGTGGTCACCGGCGAAGCCACCGCGCTGCTGTTCGACAACCTCACCCAGTTCGATCCGGCGGGGCATCTGGTGCCCGGTATTGCCACGCGCTGGGAGGTGTCGCCCGACGGCCTGGAGTGGACCTTCCATGTCCGCAGCGGGGTGACGTTCCACGACGGGTCCGGGCTCACAGCCGGGACGGTGGCGGCCTCGATCCGCCGGGCCCTGGGCATGGGGGGCCAGGGGGCCCGGCTCTGGGCCCTGCTGCCCATCGACGGGGCCGCTGCCGTGGCCGACTCGGGGGCCACCACCCTGCGCGGTGTCCGGGTCCTCGACGACACCACCCTGGTGTTCCGACTGCGGGAGCCGCTGAACATCTTCCCCAAGCTGCTGGCCATGCCGGTGGCCGCCATCGTCCCGGCGGAGTTGAAGGCCGACTTTGCCGAGGCGCCGGTGGGCAGCGGTCCCTGGCGGTTCGTCTCCTGGTCCCGCGACAACCACCTGATCGTGGCACGCCACGAGGGCTGGTGGGGCGGCACCACGGCGGCCGACACGCTCCGGATGCGGATCATTCCCGAGATGTTCACCCAGGCCGCCGAGTACGAGTCGGGCCGCCTGTCCGTGGTCGAAGTACCCGTGGGTGAGACCGCCCGCTGGCGCGAGAACCACGCCTCGGCGTTGCAGGAGCGCGCTGCGATGCGCGCCGTGTACGTGGCGCTCAACACCACCCGGGGCCCGCTCGCCGACGTCCGCGTGCGGCAGGCACTGAACCACGCCGTGAATGTCCCGGCCATTCTGTCGCAGGTGGCGCAGGGGCGCGGTCTCCAGGCCGCCGGGAGCATTCCCCCCGGCCTGGACGGGCACGATCCGGCCCGGACGCCCTACGCCTTCGACCGGGAACAGGCCCGGGCCCTGCTGGCCGAGGCGGGGTACGGCAACGGCATCACGGTGCAGCTCTGGCACTCCCCCCGCACCGACTTCGGCCGGATCGCCGAGGTCATCCAGTCCGACCTGGGACAGGTGGGCGTGAAGGTCGAGATCGTGGAACGCGATGCGGCCACGGCACGGGCCGCCGCCCGCCGGGGCGAGGCGGACCTGTTCCTGGCCGACTGGTGGGCCGACTACCCCGACGGCGAGAACTTCACCTGGCCGCTGTTCCATTCCCGCAATGCGGGCACCGGCGGCAACTACGCCTTCCTCAACGATCCGGCGCTCGACCGGCTGCTCGACTCGGCGCGCACCACCAGCGACTCCCTGGGCAAGATCGACCTGCTGCGGACCATCGACGCGCGGGTGTTCACCCTGGCACCGTGGATCTTCTGCTGGTTCCCGACCGACCTCTGGGCCAGCCGGATCGACGGCTGGCAGATCCCGGTGGTCTTCACCGGCCAGCGCTGGATCACGGCCCGACCGCGCCCATGATCCAGCAGATCGCGCACCGGCTGCTCCTCCTGGTGCCGACCCTCCTCGGCGTGCTGCTGGTGACTTTCGCACTGCTGAGTCTGGCGCCCGGCGATCCGGCCGTGGCCATTGCAGGGGAGCGCGCCGACGCCGCGGCCATCGCGCGGGTCCGGGCCGATCTGCACCTGGACGATCCGCTCCCCATCCGCTTCGGTCGCTATGTGGCCGGAGCCGTTCAGGGTGACCTGGGCACCAGCTACGTCACCCGGCGACCGATCACCCGCGAACTGGCCGAGCGCTTTCCCGCGACGCTGCTGCTGGCGGGGGCCGCCATGACGGTGGCGATCCTGCTGGGCCTGACCATCGGCATCATCGGTGCACTCTACCCCGGCACCTGGTTCGACCGGCTGCTGACCCTGGCCGCCTACCTGGGGATCTCCTTCCCGGTGTACTGGGTGGGGCTGCTGCTGATTCTGGCCTTTGCCGTCACCCTGCCCTGGCTGCCGCCCTCCGGCTACGGCGGACCAGCCTTCCTGGTGCTGCCCGCGCTGGCGCTGGGCACCCGATCGGTGGCCTTCCTGGCGCGGATGACCCGGGCCGCCATGCAGGAGAGTCTGGCCTCCGATCCGATCCGCACGGCCCGAGCCAAGGGCCTCTCCCCCGCGCGGGTGGTGCTGCGTCATGCGCTCGGCACGGCCATGCTGCCCATCATCACAGTGATCGGACTCGACGCGGGAGCCTACCTGACCGGCTCGATTCTGACCGAGACCATCTTCTCCTGGCCGGGAGTGGGTCGTTACGTGCTGATGGCGATCGAGAAGCGCGACTTCCCCGCCATCCAGGGTAGCATTCTGTTTCTGGCGACGCTGTTCGTCTTCGTCAACCTCATCACCGATCTCTGCTATGCCGCAGCGGATCCGAGGGTCTCGCGTCGTGATGCCTAGACTGTTGCGGGGGCTGGTGCTGGCGCTGCTGCTGACGCCCGCACTGTCGGCCCAGAGTTACGCCGAGCGGATCGGGCGGCGGATGGATGCCAGCGGTCACCCGCGGGACGGTTGGGGCATCGTGGTCACCGAGCTGGATGGGACGGTGCTCTACGCCCACCAGGCCGATCGCCTCTTCATCCCCGCCAGTAACGCCAAGCTGGCGGTGACAGCGGCCGCGCTGGGCCTCCTGGGCCCGCACTTCACCGTCACCACGACGGTGCAGACTACCGCCCCGGTGGTCGACGGCGTGATACAGGGCGATCTGGTGCTGGTCGGTCACGGCGATCCGACCTTCTCCCGCCGCTGCTACCACATCGACTCCCTGGCGCCGGGCGTCTGCGATGGCGATCCGGCACTCCGGCTGCGTGTGCTGGCCGACCAGTTGCGGCAGCAGGGCATCCGCGAGATCCGTGGTGATCTGGTCGCGGACAGCCGCTGGTTCGACGCCCAGCGCACTCACCCGACCTGGGACGCCTACGACCTCGGGTGGTACTACGCGGCCCCCGTCTCGGCGCTGGCCTTCAACGACAACGCGCTCGACGTGCGCACCGAGGCGGGGCCGCGCGTCGGCACACCACCGACCATCACCATTGTCCCGGAGCTGGGGCTGGCGACGATTCTGTCGACCGCCACCACGGGCGCGGCAAGCAGCACCCGCACCTACGACATTTTCCGGAACGCCGACGGCGCCAGCTACCGTGCCACCGGGCGGGTCCCGCTGGGCAATGCGCGCACGGAGTATCCCGCCGTCGCCGACCCGGACCGCTTTGCCGCGCTGGCCCTCCGGGCCGAACTGACCGGTGCCGGTATCGCCGTGGACGGGGCCATCCGCAGCGCTGATGGCAGCGTCGGGCCCGTGCAAGGACCACCCCTCGCGACGGTGACCTCGCGTCCGCTGGCGGACTGGCTCTTCCCGATTCTGGCGTCTTCGCAGAACCTGTTCAGCGAAATGCTGCTGAAGCAGCTCGGCCGGACGCGGGCGGGCAGCGGGTCCTGGGAGGCGGGACTGGCGGTTCAGCGCCGCTACCTGATCGACTCGATCGGCATCGACTCTGCGGCGTTCCGACTGGTGGACGGCTCCGGCCTGTCCAGCAGCAACCGGATCACTCCGCTGGCCCTGACGCGGATTCTCCGTCACCTCTGGCAGGCGCCGACCCGCGCCGTGGTGGCCGGCGCCATGCCCCGCAGCGGCATGGTGGGTACCCTCCAGCGCCGCTTCCGCGGTACCCCGCTCCAGGACCGGATCCGCGCCAAGACCGGAGCCATCGGCAAGGTCAACGCGCTGAGCGGGTATATCGATCACCCGGATGGCCGCACCCTGGTGTTCTCGGTCATTGCCAACAACCACACGCTGGGTGGCACCCGGATGATCGCGGCCATCGACTCGGTCGTCGTGGAGATCGCCCGGCAGCCACCCCGCTGAGACCGGAACGGCGGGGGTAGTCCCCCCTGCATCGGGACGATAGCTTTGGCGCCATGACTTCCACTGTTGCGGCCCTCCGGGTGGCCATTGTCGGGGCCGGTCCCTCCGGGTTCTATGCCGCCGAGGCCTTGCAGAAGGTCGCGCCCGACATCGCCATCGACATTTTCGACCAGCTCCCCACGCCATTCGGACTGGTCCGCGGCGGTGTGGCTCCCGACCACCCGAAGATCAAGTCGGTCACGCGGGTGTTCGACCGCATCGCTGCCCGCCCGAGTGTGCGCTACATCGGCAACGTGACGGTTGGCGTCGACCTCCAGGTGGCAGAGCTGCAGGCCAACTACGACGCCATCATCCTGACGATCGGCGCGGCCACCGATCGGCAGCTCGGCATTCCGGGTGAGGCCCTCACCGGCAGTCACGCAGCCACCGATTTCGTCGGATGGTACAATGGCCACCCGGACTTCCATCAGCGGCACTTCGACCTCTCCCATTCCGATGTGGCCGTGGTGGGCTTCGGCAACGTCGCGATGGACGTGACCCGCATCCTGCTGACCCCGCCGGATCAGCTCGCCACCACCGACATCGCCGATCACGCCGTGGCGGCCCTGCGCGACTCCCGCATCACGACGGTGCATCTGCTGGCCCGCCGCGGTCCGGCGCAGGCAGCCTGCACCACGCCGGAACTGCGCGAGCTGGGCGAGATTCCCGGGGTGCAGGTGGTGATCGACCCGGCGGCCCTGGTGCTCGACCCCGCCTCGCAGCAGCGGCTGGACGAAGAGGACGACCGCACCGCCCGCAAGAATCTCGAGGTCATGCAGGGTTGGACTGCGGCGCCGGATGCTTCGGCGACCCGGCGGATCGTGCTGCACTTCAACGTGTCGCCTGTGGCACTGCACGGGGAACACTCCGTCACCGGCATGACCCTCATGGCCAACCGGCTCGAAGCCGATTCACACGGTCAATTGCGCGCCGTGGCCACCGGGCAGACCCGTGAGCTGCCGGTGGGCCTGGTGTTCCGCTCGGTGGGCTATCGCGGTGTCGCGCTGCCCGGCGTCCCCTTCGACGAACCCCGCGGCGTGATTCCCAACAGCGGTGGCCGGGTGGTCGAGTCGCCGCAGAGTCATACCGTGATCCACGGGCTCTACGTCTCCGGCTGGATCAAGCGCGGCCCCTCCGGCGTGATCGGCACCAACAAGGCCTGCGCCAGCGAAACGGTGGACCACCTGCTGGCCGATGTCGCAGCGGAACGGCTCCCCACAGTGGCCGGATCACCCGACGTGGTCATGGACCTGCTGCGCTCCCGCGGCGTGCGGACCACCTCCTGGGAGGACTGGCAGCGGCTCGATGCCGCCGAGCAGGCCCTCGGCCAGGCAACGGGGAAGCCGCGCGCCAAGTTCACCACCCGCGCGGCGATGCTGGAGGCACTGGACCCATGACGATGCGGATCTACACCCGGACGGGTGACGACGGCACCACCGGCCTCTTCGGTGGCGGGCGCGTGCCGAAGGACCATCCGCGGGTCGCGGCCTACGGTGATGTCGACGAGTTGAACGCCGTACTGGGCCTGGTGCGCGCCACCGCACCCGCGGACTTTCAGGATGCGCTGCTGGCCATGATCCAGCAGGACCTGTTCGCCATCGGCGGGCACCTGGCCACACCGGATCCGGATCGAGTCCGGCGCGCGCTGGAGAAGGCGGTCCTGTCGCCCGAGCGGGTCACCCTGTTCGAGCAGGTGATCGACGAGGCGGACACCCGGCTCCCACCGCTCAAGGCCTTCATTCTGCCGGCAGGCACACCCAAGGCGGCAGCCCTGCATCATGCCCGGACCGTCTGCCGTCGCGCCGAGCGGCATGTGGTGGCTCTGGCCGCGATGGACCCGGTACCGGAATTGTTCGTCCGCTATCTCAATCGTCTGTCCGACCTGCTGTTCGCCCTGGCGCGCCTGGCCAATCACGAGGCGGGTGTCGCCGACGTGACATGGTAGATCCACTGGTGGTCCGGCACCGGGACCGCGACTGCCCGATTGCGATCGGTTCGGGCACCATCGCCGGTGTCCCTGCGTTCATTGCCCGGACCTGGCCGTCGGCCCGGGTGGTGGTGATCGCCGACGCCGCCGTGGCTGCTCGGCACGCCACACCAGTGGCCAATGCCGACCTGCTCACCTTCCCCGGTGGGGAATCCTGCAAGACGCGCGCGGAGTGGAGCCGCCTCACCGATCTGCTGCTGGAGCGGGAGGTGGGGCGGGACTGCGTACTCGTGGCCTTCGGCGGCGGCGTGACCACCGACCTGGTGGGCTTTGTGGCGGCCACGCTGTACCGCGGGGTGCCGTGGATCGCGCTGCCGACCACCACCCTGGCGATGATCGACGCCTCGGTCGGCGGCAAGACGGGCGTCGACACGCTGGCGGGCAAGAACCTGGTCGGGGCCTTTCACCCACCCGCTGCGGTATTCGTCGATCCGGACACGCTGACCACGCTGCCGGAGGCGGTGTTCCGCCAGGGCCTCGCCGAGGCGATCAAGCATGCGGCGATCCGTGATGCGGCCTACGGCGACTGGCTGCGTGAACACGCCGATGGTCTGCTGCGCCGGGAGCCGGACCTGCTGGTGGCCGCCATCCGCCGCAGCATCGAGATCAAGGCGGCAGTGGTAGCGGCCGACGAACACGAGCAGGGCGAGCGCGCCATCCTGAATGCCGGTCACACGCTGGCCCACGCTATCGAGGCCGTGAGTCACTACGCCGTTCCCCACGGCGAGGCGGTGGCGATCGGCCTGTACGGCGAGGCCCGCATGGCCGAACGGCTGGGACTGGCAGTGCCGGGAACGGCCGACTCCATCCGCGCACTGCTGACCGCCTTCGAGCTGCCGGTGCTGCTGCCGGGCGGGCTCGACACCGACGCACTCCTCGCCGCGATGCGGTCCGACAAGAAGAACCGCGCCGGTGCGATTCACATGGCGCTGCCCGCCGCGTTCGGTGCCATGGCGCGCAACGGCTTGCGGTGGACGCATCCCGTCGATCCGGAGACGGTGCGGGAGGTCCTCTCGGCGTAGCGGTCGAGGCGACGTTCTCCACAGCCTTTCCCCACTCGTCCACATCCTCGACAGACCTCCCAACCGCCACAGCACTTGACAGGTCGTTCCGCCCCGCCAGATTCCGTCCTACAACACACCGTTCCCGCGCCTTCACGCCGATCAGCGAGCAGACATGCCGCGCGTCGTCCGTCGAACCTCCGGCGCAGTGTCCGACACCGGGCATGGCACCGCGTTCGAGCAGTACCTCAGCGAGATCCGCCGTCTCCCGCTCCTCTCCATCGACGAGGAGCGGGCGTTGGCGCGGCGCGCGCGCGAGGGCTGTCCGATTGCGGCGGAGCAGTTGGTCACCGCCAACCTCCGCTTCGTGATCTCCTACGTGAAGCGCTACCAGGGGCAGGGCATCGACTTTCCCGACCTGGTGGCCATCGGCAACGAGGGGCTGGTCCGGGCCGCCGAGAAGTTCGATCCGGAGCGCGGCGTGAAGTTCATCTCCTACGCCGTGTGGTGGGTCCGGCAATCGGTGCTGAAAGCACTGCTCGAGCAGACGACGATGGTGCGGATCCCTTCGCATCGTCACGCCGCGCGGGTGCGCCTGGTGCGGACCCGGCGCCTGCTGACCCGCGAACTGGAACGAACGCCCACGGATGACGAGCTGGCTTCGGCCTTGGGGGTCAGTCTCGACGAGGTCCGCCAGACGCTGGCCTGCATCACCCGCGACATCTCCCTGGATGCCCCGGTCAGTCCCGGCGACGCGGATGCCCCGGCCCTCGACGAGCGCCTGCGCACCGACGACCCCCACGCGCCATCCACCATCGAAGTCGAGACGGATCTGGGGCTGCGCCGGGAGTTCCTCCAGCAGCTCTTCAGGCAGTACCTGACCCCCCGCGAGGTCCGGGTGCTCACGCTGCATTTCGGCCTCGACGGCACCAGCGACCCGCTCTCCCTGGAACAGATCGGTCCCCTCCTGGGCGTGACCCGGGAGCGGGTGCGGCAAGTACGCGAACGTGCCCTGGCCAAGCTGCGCGGCTGCCCCGACGTCCAGCGACTCGGTGGTTCGCTGCTCTCCTGACCCGTCGGACGGTCGGCCGTCTATTCTTCGGGATGTTCACTGCGTCGCTGATCGAGACTCTCCGCGCCATCGTCGGCCCCGCTCATGTGCGCCATCGCACGGGCGACCGGGCGGTCTACCGGAGTGACGGGCTCCCGACGCATCGTGTCACGCCCGGCCTGGTGGTGCTACCGGGCACACGCGAGGAGTGCATCGCCGTGGTCCGGGCGCTGCACCAGGCCGGTGTTCCCTTCGTGGCGCGGGGCGCCGGCACCGGTCTGAGCGGCGGGGCACTGGCCGATGCCGACGCGGTACTGCTGGTCCTCACCCGACTCAAGCGGATCCACTCCATCGACCCGATCGACCGGCGGGCCGTGGTTGAACCCGGCGTCATCAACGCAGCCCTCTCTCATGCGGCTGCCCCGTTCGGTCTGCACTTCGCGCCGGACCCGTCGAGTCAGATCGCCTGCACCATCGGCGGCAACATTGCCGAGAACGCCGGTGGGCCGCACGGCCTGAAGTACGGTGCCACGGGGCAACACGTGCTGGCCTTGGAGGTGTTGCTGGCCAACGGCGAGGTCGTCACGCTGGGCTCACCGCAGGGCGAACCCAATGGTCCCGACCTGGTCGGACTCTTCGTGGGCAGCGAGGGCATGTTCGGCCTCGTGCTCTCGGCCACGGTGCGGCTCACGCCCAATCCGCCAATGGTGCAAACTCTGTTGATTGCCTTCCCGACCCTGCGCTCGGCCGCTGAGGCCGTCACCGCGCTGCTCGCGGCCGGGGTGGTGCCCGCTGCGCTGGAACTGATGGACCAGCAGTGCGTGGCCGTGGTCGAGACGTCCATCTACGCTGCGGGGTATCCACAGGATGCCGCGGCCGTGCTGCTCTGCGAACTCGACGGTTCGGCGGCTCTGGTGGCGCACGACCTCGCCGTTGCCACGACGGTCTTCGAAGCTGCGGGCGCAGCGTCGCTGCGCAGCGCCGCGGATCCGGCCGAGCGGGATCGACTCTGGCAGGGGCGCCGACGCGCCTTCGGTGCCCTGGGCCGCCTCGGTCGCGACCTGTCGGTACAGGATGCCGTGGTGCCCCGTTCCGCGATGGCCACGGTGTTGGAGCGGATCCAGGCAATCGCCCACCGCCACGACCTGTTGATCTCCAATCTCTTCCATGCCGGCGACGGCAATCTGCATCCCTGCCTTTCCTTCGATGCCCGCATCGGCGACAGCGCCGAACGCGCCACACGCGCCAGCGACGAGATCATGGCCGCCTGCCTGGAGCTGGGCGGCACCATCACGGGCGAGCACGGCGTGGGACTCGACAAGCTCGACTGGATGCCGGAGGCCGTTCCGGCCCCGGTCCTGGCGGTCATGTGCGAGGTCCGTCGCGCCTTTGATCCCACCGAACGTGCCAACCCCGGCAAGGTCTACCCCATGCATGTCTGCCGCGAGTGGCGACAGCATCCGGCGCTGTGACCACCGCCCTGCGGACCCACCTGCGGCAGAGGTTCGGTGACGGGCAACTGGTTGACTCACCCGGTTGCCTCACGCTGCGCCCCCACTCGCTCGATGCGCTGGCGGCCATGCTCGGCGAGGCCTCACGCGAAGGCTGGTCGGTGGCCGTTGCGGGCAGTGGCAGTTGGCAGTCTGCCGATGAGGAGGCAGATGTGGTGATCACCACCACCGCGCTCGACACCCTGGGACATTGCCACACCGAGGACCTGCACCTGACCGTCGGGGCTGGTGTGCCGTGGCACCGGTTGCAACCCCATGCCGCTGAGTCGGGAGTGTGTGTGATGCTCGACCCGCCGGGTGCGCCAGGCCGGACCATCGGGTCGATCGTGGCGACGGGTACCACCGGCGGGTTGCAGCATGCCTTCGGGGCCGTCCGCGATCAGGTGCTGGGGCTGACCGTGGTGACCGGCGCAGGGGAGATCCTCCGCACCGGCGGGACCACAGTCAAGAATGTTGCCGGATTCGACCTGATGAAGCTGCATGTCGGCGGGTTCGGTCGATACGGTGTGGTCGCGGCGGGTACCCTGCGACTGCGGGCGCTGCCCTCCGTCGACCGGACGGTTCATTGTCCGGTCAACCCGGCGGATCTCTGGGCTGCCCGCAACGAGTTGGGTGTGGTCCTGCGGGAGGCTGCGGCCGCCGACCTGGTGATGGCCGCGGATGGATCAGCCACCATGCAGGTCCGTTGGTGCGGCGCAGAGGCCGTGGTCTCCGCCCACCACGATGCGCTGTGTCAGGTGCTCCCTGGCCCGTGGAGCGCCGTCACTGCACCGAGCCAGCGTGATCGAGGTGGTCCTGTCACCTTCCGCCTCGGCGTGCTCCCGTCGCAGCAGTCCGTCGTCTGCGACCTGATCGGTGCACGCCTCCCGGGCGGCACCATGGTGCTGGGCATCGACAGCGGCCTGCTGCGCTGGCAGGGAAGCGCTACTCCCGATGTGCTGCACGCGCTCCGCACCGACCTCGCGGATCGTGCCATCCCGCTGACCATCGAACGGGCACCGGTGGATTTCCTGCGCCGTGTCGGCCGGTTCGCCGCGCCGGCCGCCGGACTGGTACCACTTCTGGCGCATCTGCGGCGCACCTTTGATCCCGCGGGCATTCTCCGGGCGGACTCACACATGGCGCCAACCGCGTGACGGAGATCACCGGGTTCCTGGGACTGGACGCCTGCACCCACTGCGGCTTCTGCCTGCCCGCCTGTCCGACCTGGCAGGAACAGGGTGAGGAGGGGGCGTCGCCGCGCGGGCGGATCGTCCTGATGCGCGCGCTGGCCGAAGGGGAACTGCCCGCAGAGGATCCGGTGTTGTTCGAACAGTTGAGCAGTTGTACCCTGTGTCTGGCCTGCGAGCCAGCCTGCCCCTCGGGCGTCCGCTTCGGCGAGGGCTACGCCGCTGCAACCATCGCGCTGGCCCGGCACGGCATCACTCTGCGCCCTGCCACACCCTGACGGAACGAGCCCATGGATCCCCTGTTCGACCTGACCGACGACGACGCACTGGCTCTGAACCAGCGCCCCTGGTGGCACCGGACGGATGACGCGGTCTTCGAACTCACCGGCCCGGGCACCGTCACCTGTGTCCAGGGACTGTTCACCAACGACATCGTCCGCCCCGGCCCGACATCGCTGCTGTGGGGCGCCTTCCTGACACCCAAGGGCGCGATCATCGCCGACCTGTGGGTCCATCGGGACGGCGACCGGGTTCACCTGCTGGTGCCTGCGGTCGCGCGGGAGCTGATTGCCACTCTGCTGACGCGCTCCTTCCCGCCGAGACTGACCAAGGTCCGCCAGGCAACAGAACTGTCCGTCGTCTGGTGTCATCATCCGGACGGCCCGGATGCACTGGACGAGAGCGTGCTCCGCCCCACCGGTCCGGCGCCCTTCACCGGACTGCTGCTCCAGCAGCACGCGACCGACGCGACCACAGCACCACCGGCCCCCCTGGCCGACTGGCACGAAGCCCCGGCGACCTGGTTGGCAGCCCGACGCGCACTCCTCGGCTGGCCCACGCTGGGGCGCGAAATCGAGGAGCGCACGCTGGTGCAGGAGGTACGTTTTGACGAACTCGCCGGCGTGCGGTACGACAAGGGCTGCTACACCGGCCAGGAGACGGTCGCGCGTCTGCACTTCCGTGGGCATGCCAATCGCCTGCTGCGTCGCCTGCGTCTCGACGGGTCACCGAGTGACCCGGAGATCCACGCGGCCGACAAGGTGGTGGGTCGCCTTTCCTCCTGGGGGAGGCTGGGCAGTGAAGTGATCGGCCTGGGGATCATCCGTCGGGAGGTGGAGCTGGGCCAGACTGTGACCCTCGGCGAGGTGACCGGGACAGTTCTCGAGTAACCGTCCCGGCTGTGGCAGTCAGCCCGCTGGCTCGCCGAGTCGGTGCCGCACCAGTGAGACGATGGCGGCCACCACGCCTGCCTCCCCGAGCCACTCGGCGTTCAGCACCGCGTGATAGTTCCGCGGATCGGCCCAATCACGCTGGTAGTGGATCCGGTGATAGGTCGCCCGCGACTCGTCCATGGTGGCAATAATGCCTTCCGCATCGGCGAGGTCGAGTTGGCGCCGTTCGGCGATCCGCCGGGCGCGATACTCCGGCGAGGCGACCACACGCAGATGCAGGGCGGGCCGCTCGGCGGGGATGACGACCACGGCGGCCCGGCCCACCAGAATCGCGTGGTCACGCGCCACCTCCGCGACCACCTGCTCGGTCAACCGGACCAGGCGCGTCTCCTCGCGTTCGGGGGCATCAACCACGTCGGGTGTGAGCAGTTCCGGCATGGCGGCCGCGAAGGCGCGGACCAGACGATCGAGCAGCGTCGGGCCGCGCTCCTCGCGCTCCATCACTTCCTCGGGCGTGAGACCGGCCCGACGCGCCACTTCCTCGACGATCTGGTTGTCGATGACCGGCCATGCCAGCGCGGCGCCGACGCCCTGGGCGATGGCTGCGCCGCCGGCGCCGTACTCCCGCGACAAGGTGATCAACATGCTGCCTCCTCCGTATGCCAGAGTCGCCGCCAGAGCCAGAGTGCCCCGGCCAGACTGACGGCGCCGTTGAGTCCGATCGCCCACCCCGCTCCGATGTGTTCCGCGATCCAGCCGGCCTGGAAGGCGCCGACGGGAGACAGTCCGAGCACGACGAAGGCGTAGACCGCCATCACCCGGCCGCGCACCGCATCAGGTGCCGCGAGCTGCAGACTGGTGGCCGTCGAGATGCCCTGCATGGCCATCGCGGCGCCGCTGATGGCCAGCAGCACCAGGGCAATCGGCAGCGACCAGGTCACCGCCAGCAGCAGCACGGTGACGCTCAGCACCACAGCACCCACGGCCGTCACATGGCCGCGATGGAAACGCGAACCGATGGCGCCCATGGCAATCGCCCCGATGGCTGCACCAACCCCGATGGCGGCCATCAGCAGGCCGTAGCCAGCGGCACCGGTCTCGACCACGTCGCGGGCGTAGACCGAGAGAATGGCGATGAAGGCGCCGGCGAAGATGGTCGACAGGGTCATCTGCCAGGTCATCGCCATCAACAGCGGGCGCGACCGGATGAAGCGCAGACCGGTCCAGACCGAAGGCCGCTCCACCTGAGGTCGCACCACGCCGCGGTACTCCATGCGTCGCAGGCCCTCCAGCACCGCGATGTAGCTCACCGCATTCACGGCGAAGGCCACCCCGGGACCGGCTGCTGCCACCAGCAGCCCCGCAACGGCGGGCCCGGCCACGCGGGCCAGATTGTAGGCCGTCGAGTTGAGCGCTGCCGCGGAGATCAGCGCCCCCGGCGGAATCAGTTCGACCAGCAGTGCCTGTCGTGCCGGGACTTCGAAGGCCACCGCCGTGCCGAAGACCGCCGCCAGGGCCCAGATCCAGTGTACCGTGATACGGTCCGTCAGCGTCAACACCGCCAGCATGGTGGCCTGGAGGAGCATGATGGTCTGCAGGATCATGATGAAGCGGCGCTTGTCGACCCGGTCGGCAATGACGCCGCCCCACAGGGTGAACAGCAGAATCGGCAGCGTCGCCAGCGTGGCGGTGAGCCCCACGGCAAAGGGCGATTGGGTCAGTTCCAGCACCAACCATCCCTCGGCGATCGACTGCATCCAGGTACCGATCAGGGAGATCCCCTGACCGGTCAGGAAGTAGCGGAAGTCACGGTAGCGGAGGGCACGCCCCGGCCCGGCGATGGCCGCCGTCCGGAAGTGACGCCAGGAACGGAGCAGCCGGGCGAGTGTCAGCGACCCACCGTCTTCACCCGCCGACCGGCGGGGAGCGTGGTGCCTTCAGCTACACCGTTCATGATGGCCAGCGCGGCGGCCGTCACCGCTCCTTCACTCCGCTGCGCCAGCGCCTCGATGGTGGTCGGCTGCGTCAGCGTGATGATGCGCAGGTAGCTCCGCGGCCGGAACACCTGATTGGCGGCCGTCGGCGCGATCGAGCGCAACGACTGCGACACCCGGGCCCCCTCGGTGGGCCACGCGGCGGCCGTCGCCAGACCGAGGAACTGGAGCACCTGTCCCTGATGGGGCACGAACAGCGCCTCGCCCCGCAGCGCCTGGCCCTCGCCCGTGGCGGCCGCAAAGGACACCACGCTGGCGGCAAAGCCATTCACGGTCGCCCGCTGCACGCTGACATTGGTCAGACCCTGCTGTCCGGCGAACGCCTGTGCTGCCGCGTCGACCGTCTGAGCCTCGGCGAAGCTCAGCACCAGTTGCGCCTGTCCCTGCGGATGAACCGCCACCACGCGGGTGGCCTGATTCACACTCTGCCAACCCGTCGGGATGTCGAAGCGGAGCCGCAGCACCGGATGCAGGAAGCGGGTGTTCTCGAAGTAACCGTTCTGCGGATCGATGCCGTACACCATCCCGTTGATGCGGTCGTAGAAGCGGTCGCGGTCGGAGCGCAGCGCGGCGGTGTTGGTGACGGTATCGGCCCAGGCCTGGGTCTTCTCGACCCGCGACCCGGGATCGGGGTGCGTGGACAGGAAGGCGGGCAGCTTGCCGGACCCGCCCCCGCCAGCATTGCTCAGCCGTTCGAAGGTGCGGAAGGTGTTGGGCATGTCGCGGACATCGTACTTCTCGGTGAGCGCGTAACGATGGCCGAGTTCGTCGGCCTGGGACTCGTGCGACCGCGAGTAGGAGAGCAGACCCAGACCCGCCACCTGTCCGGCCATTCCGGCGATCTCGGTGTTGAACATCGATCCGGCTGCGATTCCGATGCCGAGGAGCTGCTGCACCGACCCCGAGGTCACGCTGTGCCGGGCCGTCACATGACCGATCTCGTGGCCCATGACCCCGGCCAGTTCGGCTTCGGAGTTGAGATGCGCCAGGATGCCGCGGGTGAAGAAGATGAATCCGCCGGGTGCGGCGAAGGCATTCACGGCCGGGTCATCGACGATGTGGAACTCCCAGGGCAGATGAGGCCGCTCCGAGAGTGCCGCCAGCCGACGGCCGATATCGGCCAGGTAGGCCGTCAGGGCACTGTCGGGATAGAACCCCGTCTCGAGGCGGGCACGCTCCAACTCCTGCCGCCCCATCTGAATTTCCTGCGCCTCGCTGTACAACGAGAGCTGTCGTCGCCCGGTGACCGGGTTGGTGGCACAGCCGACCAGCAGCAGTGCCAGGATCGAGATCGTGATGGACGTCCGCATTGGCATTCTCCCCCTGTGTGCCCGTATCATACCGCAGGATGACGAAATCGCCAGCACCGCACGCACCCAGCCCCCTCGGCTGGACCCCGGCCGAGGGGTTTCCGCTCCCCGGCGCCCCTGGTCGGGCCGATGACCGGATCGGCTTCATCCTGCGGCTGGGCCGGTCGCTGCACGACTCCGGCTATGCCGCCCATCGCCTGGAAGAGGCCCTGACCATCGCGGCGGAGCAGCTCGGCCTGGAGGCCCAGTTCTACTCCACGCCGACCAGTATCATGGCCTCCTTCGGGCCCGTGGACGACCAGCGGGCCGTGATGATCCGGGTCCAGCCCCAGGACACCAACCTGGGGCGACTGGCGCTGGTCGACGAGGCCACCCGCATGGTCCTGAACGGCCAACTCACTCCCTTCCAGGGGTCCCGTCGCCTCGATGTCATCGAGCGGGCACCGCCGATCTACCCGCGCTGGCTCAATGTGGTGGCCTTTGCCGGGGCCTCCGGCGCCTCCGCCTGCTTCCTCCAGGGCGGCTGGCGCGAGATGGCTGCCGCCGGGCTGATCGGCCTGACAATCGGCCTGCTGGCGGTCATGTCGGGGCATCACCCCTCGCTCAGTCGGGTGTTCGAACCCGTCTCCGCGCTGATCGCCTCGTTCTTCGCAGCACTGCTGGCCGTGACCGGATTCCCCATCTCGGTGTTCCTGGCCACGCTGGGCGGCGTCATCGTGCTGCTGCCCGGGTACATGGTCACCAGCGCCATGACCGAGCTCTCGACCCGACACCTGGCCTCGGGCACGGCGCGCTTCATGGGGGCGCTGGTGATCCTGATCGGACTCATTTTCGGGATTGCCCTGGGCGGCAAGCTGGCCGCGCTGGTGTTCGGAGAGGTGCCAACTGCCGTGGTGGTGCCGACCCCGGAGTGGGTGCTGCCGCTGGCGCTGATTGTCACACCGCTGGCCTTCATGGTGCTGCTGCGGGCGCAACCGAGGGATGCCGGCTGGATCGTGGTGTCGAGCCTGCTGTCCTACGCCGGTGCCTTCATCGGCACCCGCGGCCTGGGCCCCGAACTCGGCGCCTTCGTCGGCGCCTTCGTGTGCGGCCTGACCAGCGCCTGGTACGCCCGCCTCACCAACCGGCCGGCCCAGATCGCTCTGGTCCCCGGCCTGCTGCTGCTGGTACCCGGCTCGGTCGGTCTGCGCTCCATGGCCTCACTGCTCGACAACCACTACCAGCTCGGCGTGGAGGGTGCCTTCCGGATGGTGCTGATTGCCGTGTCGCTGGTGGCTGGAACCCTGATCGCCGCCATCGTCTCGCCCCGCCGCAAACTGCTGGTCTAGTCGGCCTGCGTCAGGGGGTGGCGGGTCGACCCACCGCAATGCCGCCCCCTTCCCCGACAATCACCATCGTCCCATTTGAGGACGCGTCGAGGCCCACCAGGATTCCCGGAATGCCGGTGTCGATGGACAGCCAGGCGGCACCGTCCCAGCGCCAGATCCGACCCGCTTCGCTCAGCAGGTAGAGCGCCCCGCCCACCTGGCGGATGGCGCGGAGGGCCGCGGTGGTGGGCGAGGGCGGTCGCAGCCATGCCTTCCCGTTCCACCGCAGCAGGGTGCCCTGGTCGCCCACCACCCAGACGTCGTTGGGTGTCAGGGGCCAGACGCCGCGGAGCGTCTCCTGGCTGGGTGCTGTCAGAGCCTGCCAGGCCTGCCCGTCGAAGTGCAGCACCGTCCCGCTGTCGCCCACCGCCCAGAGGTTCTGAAACGAGGGCCCCTGGATGTCGCGCAGGTTCCGGGTGGTGGGTGATGGCATTCGGACCCAGCCGACCGTGCTGCCGACCAGGATGGTCCCCTCGCCGCCAACCACCACGGCCAGCGGCCCCGCCTGCCACCAGACACTGCGCAGCATGCCGGTGGCCGGTGAGGCCTGGTGCCGCCAGAGCGTGCCGTCCCAGCGCAGAATGGTGCCGCTGTCGCCCACGGCAACGCGCGCCGAAGCGGTGGGACCGTCGATGGAGAGCAGGGTGTGGCTGGTGGGGAGCGAGAAGGGACGCCAGTCGTCGCCCTCCAGGCGGTAGGCCAGTCCGGCGCTGCCGACGGCGATCGGCGGCCCGTCCTCGGGCAGGTGCACGTTGTAGAGCAGCGCGCCGGTCACCAGCGAGTGCCAGCCACCGCTGCTCGACAGCACGGTGCCGCTCCAGCCCACCGCCAGCCAATCGCCGGACACGGCGGCGGCCCCCCGCAGCGGCTCCCGGCCACCAACCGTGGGCACCACACTCCAGCGCTCGCCATCGCCCACCAGCACGCGACCGGCGTCGCCCACGGCGACGAATTGCCCGGCACCGTCGGTGCGGACATCGAAGAGTGTTTCGGTGGTGGGAGAGTCCACCTTGCGCCACACGCCATCGATGCCGCGGCGGACGATGGTACCCGCTGATCCCACGGCAACGATCCGTCCGGCATCGTCACCGGTGACGGCGAAGAGCCCATCCGGACTCGCCGGGGCCACCCGGACCCAGCCCCCGCTGGCGCAGCACTCCAGAATCACCCCGTTCTGACCGACCGCCACCAGGGCCTCCTCGGAGAGCCCCCAGATCGACCAGATCTCGTCGGGGAACGGTGTGGGCATGGCGGCCCAGGCAGTACCATCCCAGCGCAGAATCGTCCCCCGGTCGCCGACGGCCCAGACCCGGTCGGCATCGAGCCCCCAGAGCCCCAGCAGGGTGGCTTCCACGTCGATCGGCTCCTGGACCCACCCCGTGGGCCCGCGACGCAGCAGCACGCCCAGAGCGCCCGTCGCAAAGCGTGGTTCGCCGTCGATGCCCCAGATCCCGGTCAGGTTCTCGGTGGTGGGGGTCGGTTCAATGGCCCATTGGCCGTCCCGGTGCCGCAGGATGGTCCCTGCCGTCCCCACGGCCCAGAATCGCTCGGGAGAAGCGGCCCAGAGCGCCAGGAAGGAGGCCTCGGTGGGCGAGGTCCGGCTGACGCTGAAGGTCAGGGGGGTGACGGATCCGGGCGTGACCGGAGGCGCGACCGGATCACTGCTGCAGGCCGGGAGCAGGGCGAACGCCAGGAGCGGGAGACAGGAGCGGACCGGGGCCATGGGGCAAAGATACCGACCGCCCGGGACGGTCTCACTTGCATTCTGAGATCAAGGTGATATCATTATGACAACACTACCTCAAGGAGGGGTCTGATGTTCAAGGAAGTCGAGCGCAGGGCGGTCAACGGAATCATGATGCTGGTGCTGCTCCTGGTGACCCTGCTGGGGAGCACCTGGCTGCTGATCCTCGGCGTCCAGCAGCAACTGGCCGCCGCGGCCATCGTCGCCATCGTCGGGCTGGTCGCCGCCCTGATCCTGCTGTGCGGGTTCTTCACCGTGGCGCCCAACCAGGCCCGGGTGCTGACGCTGTTCGGCAACTACAAGGGCTCGGTCCGCGCCACCGGTCTCTGGTGGACCAACCCGTTCATGACCAAGACGGCGGTCTCGCTGCGGGTTGCCAACTTCGAGACGGCCAAGACCAAGGTGAACGACTCCGACTCGAACCCGATCGAGATCGGCGCCATCATCGTCTGGCAGGTCGTCGATTCGGCGGAAGCGCTCTTCCAGGTCGAGAACTTCCATGACTACGTCAAGGTCCAGAGCGAGTCCGCCCTGCGCACGTTGGCCTCGAGCTACCCCTACGACGCGCATCAGCCGGGACAGCGCTCGCTGAGCCACAACGCCAGCGAGATCTCCGAACAGCTCGCCACGGAGGTACAGGCGCGCATTGCCAAGGCCGGCATGCATGTCCTGGAGGCCCGTATCGCCCACCTGGCCTACGCGCCGGAGATCGCCAACGCCATGCTGCGGCGTCAGCAGGCCAGCGCCATCATCGCCGCCCGCGAGAAGATCGTGGAAGGCGCCGTCACCATGGTCGAGATGGCGCTGCGGCAGATCGACGACCGCTCCATTGTCAGCCTGGACAATGAGCGCAAGGCCGCCATGGTGTCGAACCTGCTCGTCACGCTGTGCGCCGAGCAGCCGATGCAGCCGGTGGTCAACACCGGATCGCTGTACTGAGGTCCGAGGCCATGAGCGAGCGGAAGGCGGTCCTGTTGCGACTCGATCCTGCCATCCACGCTGCCCTGCAGCGCTGGTCGGCCGACGAGCTGCGCTCGCTCAATGCCCAGGTTGAATTCCTGCTCCGCCGGGCCCTCCGCGACAGCGGTCGGCTCGGCGACGGCCCCCCCCCGGAGGAGAGCACTGGCGGCCCGGCCGCTTCGCGATAGTTTTCCGACCGACCCTTTCCTCAGGATTCTGCCATGGCCCGTTTCACTCCTGCATTGTTCGCCGCCCTGACCCTGACCGCCGCCTGTGCCGCGCCCAAGGGAGACGACGAGGGTGCGGAAGTCACGCCCATCGCCAACGCTACCGACTCGATCCCCTTCCCGCCGGCCATCGTGGGCATCCAGACCGGCTACACCGCCGATTCGTCCGGGTTCATCGGCAGCGTCGTGCAGACCTACACCCCGGGCGACACCATTGTGGTCTCGACAGCGACCCGGAACGTGCCGGCCGACGAGACCATCGAGGTACAGCTCAGCCTCGGGGCACGGATGGTTGCCTCGGCCCGCGCCACCACCCGGGCTCCGGGTGCGGACGGGCGGGCGCGCCATGTCCTCCGCCTCGCGCCGTCGCCCACCTGGGCTGCCGGAACCTACCGGGTGGAAGCCTTCATGAATGGCACCTCCTACGGGTTCCAGGAGATCACCGTGGCGAAGGCACCCAACTGATCTGACCCGGGCACCCCGGACTCACTCGGCCACCTCGCCCGCGGGGTGGCCGTGTTGTTTCCGTCCCAGGATTCGTCGTGCATTTTCCGGTGGCCCGGATCGGCCGGTCGGCCTAGACTCCAGTCATGACCAGTTCGCCCACCCTGCCCTCCCGTGCCCGGATGCTCCGGGCCGTCGCCGAGCGGGACGAGCGCTGGATCGGCGCCTTCATCTTTGCGGTCTCGACCACCGGCGTGGCCTGCCAGCCGGGCTGTCCCTCGCGCCGGGCGCATCCGGAGCATCTGCACTTCTTCGCGACCCTCACCGAGGCCCAGGCGGCGGGGTACCGTCCCTGTCGCCGCTGCTGTCCCGATGGTCGACCGGATCCACCGTGGCTGCCCGACCTGCTGCACCTGGTCGACCGACAGCCACCCCGCCCGCTCTCCGATGCTGCGCTGCGCCAGGCCGGTTTCGACCCGGTGGTCGTGCGTCGCCACTTCCAGCGGCTTCAGGGCTGCACCTTCCACCAGTGGTTACGCGCCCGGCGCCTGGCCACTGCCCATCGTCACCTGCAAGGAGGCGCCGTGCTCGACGAGGTCATTCTGCAATCCGGCTGGGATTCCCACAGCGGCTTCCGCGAGGCCTTCGCCCGGGTGATCGGGACGCCACCGGGCCAGGCCCGCCACGGCGAACTGGTCACCACCCGGGTGATCGACTCCCCGGTGGGACCGCTGGTGACCGCGGCCATCGACGCGGGGGTGATCCTGCTGGAGTTCGGCGAGCCCGCCCGGTTGGATGAGCAGACGGCCAGCCTCCACCGCTGGTTCCCGGGACCGATCCTGGTGGGGGAGCATCCGCACCTGACCCAACTCGGCACCGAGTTGCAGGAATACTTCGCCGGCACGCGGCGGGAATTCACTGTGCCGCTGGTCCTGCGCGGCACTCCCTTCGAGCTGAACGTCTGGCAGGCGCTGCAGGCCATCCCCTGGGGCGAGACCCGTTCCTACGCCGACATTGCGCGCGCGATCGGCCGCCCGAAGGCCGTCCGTGCCGTCGGCAGCGCCAACGGACGCAACCGCCTGGCGATCGTGGTGCCCTGCCACCGCGTGGTCAATACCGGCGGCGCGCTGGGTGGCTATGGTGGGGGGCTCTGGCGGAAGCGGCGATTGCTGGAGATTGAGCAGGCGTAACGCGGTACCGCAGTGCCGACGTCCGGCTTACCGGACGTCGGCATCAGACCATCAGGGGTGATTCCCGCGGGCGGCAGGGGCCGGCTGCGGATTCCCGCCCGGGAGCCAGGCCGGCTTCTTGGGATCATTCGCCAGATGCCGCACCGCCTCCACGGCGGCCCCAATGACCCAAGTCATGTGATCGAAGTCGACCTTGTCGACGTCGTCGGACACCCGGTGGTAGTCCGTGTGAAGGTTGAACGACGAGAGCGTGTGCGCCACGATGCCCCGCTGCGCAAAGGCGAAGTTGTCCGACCGACTGAAGAAGTTCTGCTCCGGCCGAGCATCGGCCACGATGGGCAGGCCGTGTTCCAGCAGCATCGCGCCCATTGTGGACCGGTGATACCCCGTCAGCCAGGCCTTGCCCACGCCGCCGGCCAGCGAGTCGGGCCGACCGATCATCTCGATCTCGAAGGCACCCACCACCTGGTCCAGCGGATACACTGGATTGTTCAGGTAGTACCGGGTGCCGATCATGCCGCGCTCTTCGCCCGTCATGGCAGCAAACACGATGGTCCGCTTGGGATTGGTGCCCTGCAGGTGTCGGCCGATCTCGAGCAGCGCCACCGTGCCCGAAGCATCGTCGTCGGCCCCATTGCAGATCGAGTCGGCTCCCTGGGCGCAGATGCCGACATGATCGTAGTGCGACAGCACCATGATGATCTCGTTGCGCAGTACTGGATCGGTCCCGGGGATCACACCGATGAGATTCCGCTCAAGGACGCGTCGGTCCGGCGCCACCGAATCCAGATCCGCCAGGGTGGGCACCGGCGCGTACCGGCCACCGCGCCCACCGGGCACCCCGGCAGTTACACGCATGGGCACGATCTGGGAAAAACCACTGTCGCCGCCGGGCCGGAGCCCGATGCTGCGCATCTGCTCGGCGATCATCCTGGCGGCGCGGGCCGCCCCCGGCGTCCCGATGCTCCGCCCCTCCATCGAGTCATGCGCCATGCCGCGCAGCAACTGCTCCACCACTCGGCGGCTCGCCGTATCGAGCGGGGGCAGCGGAATCTTCGCGTTGGCGGCAATCATCGCCGCATCCGGCGCCTTGACGAAGGGATCACCCCGCTGCGCCGCGAGCGGTGCGGCACTCACCAGAGCCAGCATCAGGCCGGCCCGAACAGACATCGACATCAGCACCCCCTCCGGAATACGTGACATAGGTTGGCGGATCGGGGGACCCGTCAACGCACCGCGCGCCAACCCGCGGCCAGAATCATCACCAGGCCCACCAGCACCAGCGGCAGCAGGGGCAGCGGCATGGCCAGGTCCATCTGAGCAAAGGGCGCTGCCAGCGCCAGCCCGACCAGTCCGCCGATGGATGCGCCGCGACGCCGCTCGGGATCGAACCAGCCGCGGCTGATCAGCAGACGGACCGCCAGCAGCACCGCCAGCGTGGCGCACATGGTCGCCCCGACGAACCGCCCGGCGGCGCCCCAGGGACCGCCAAGCAGCGCCCCCAGTCCGCCACCGAGCGCTGTGACTCCCCAGGCGATCAGCACGACGCGGACAAAACGCATCAGCGCGGCACGCTGAAGATCCGCCCCCACCGCGTGGCGGTGAAGAACGGGAACGGCCGGTAGGAACTGTGATCCCAGGAGTAGTAGATCACCAGCGGGGTGCCGCGGACATTCAGGCGCGGCACCAGCCCCCAGAACCGTGAATCCAGCGACTCATCCCGGTTGTCACCCATCATCCAGAGCGAATCGTGGGGCACCAGGAGCGGCCCCCAGTCGTGGAGATCCGGCAGGTACGAGTCCGGGTCGGGCCCGACGTAGTGGGGAAGCTGGCGGGTCCGCATCTGCGCGCGGGTAGTGGGGTCGAGTTGCAGCGTCGGGTGCAGGGACTGCGCGTAGGGCTCGACCAGCGGCTCGCCGTTGCGCAGCAGGGTACCATCCCGCATGGCGATGGTGTCGCCCCCGACGGCTATCAGCCGCTTGACGAGGATGGAGTCCTCCACCGGCGACATGAACACCACCACATCGCCGCGGCGGGGGTCGCGCACCTTGGGCATCCGTGCGTCCATCAGCGGGATCTTGGCCCCGTAGAGGAACTTGTTGACGAACAGGACATCCCCGACCATCAGCGTCTTTTCCATGCTGGGCGAGGGGATGAAGTAGGCCTGGATGACGAAGTTGCTGAGCACCAGCCAGATGCCGACGGTCCAGGCGACGGCTTTGACCCACTCGATCAGCTTCTCGACCGGCGATTTCGGAGTTGTGCCGGCCTCGGAACTCTGCTCTGCCACGGAACCTCGGATCCTGTTCGGGACCAGCGCAAGATAGACACCCCGGCCCGGTCCGGCGACCGTCGCCTTACGCCCGCCCAGCCAGGTGGCGTCGCAGAGCCGCAACCTTGGGGGCAATCACCGCCACGCAGTAGCCCCGCTCGGGATGACGCCGGAAGTACCCCTGATGCTCGGCCTCGGCGGGCCAGAACCGGGACAACGGCACCAGCTCGGTCACGATCGGACCCCCGAAGACGTCGCCCTGCTCCAGCTCCGCAATGAGGGCCCGTGCCTCCTCGGCCTCGGCCGCTGACCCGGTCAGAATGATGGACCGGTACTGGGAGCCCACGTCGCCGCCCTGCCGATCCCGCGTAGTCGGGTCGTGACAGGCGAAGAAGTATTCCAGCAGGCGCCGATGGCTGATCTGTGCCGGGTCGTAGTGAATCTGGACCACCTCGGCGTGGCCGGTCTCACCGGTGCACACCGCCTCGTAGCTCGGCGAAGGCACGGTACCACCAGCGTAGCCGGACACCACACCGGTCACCCCCGGCAACAACTCGAAGACGGCTTCAAGACACCAGAAGCAGCCGCCACCGAGGGTCAGCGTCGCGGGGGGCGACCCGCTCACCGCGCGTCACGCAGCGAGGCAAGATCCAGCGGCAGGGTGACCATCTCCAGCTCACCCGCGGCGTTGCGGGGCCACTCGTCGCGCGGGCGATCCCGGTACAGCTCCACGCCGTTGCCGTCCGGATCCCGCAGGTAGAGCGCTTCGCTCACGCCGTGATCCGAGGCGCCATCCAGCGGAATCCCTGCCGCAATCAGGCGTCGCAAGGCATCGCCCAGCGTGGCCCGGTCGGGGTAGAGAATCGCCACATGGTAGAGCCCGGTGGTCCCCGGCGCCGGCGGTTCACCACCGCGACTCTCCCAGATGTTGAGCCCAATGTGGTGGTGGTAGTCTCCAGCGGCGAGAAACGCCGCCCCGCGACCATAGCGCTGCTGCAGCTCGAAGCCGAGGACACCGCTCCAGAAGGCGATGGCGCGGTCGAGGTCGGCCACCTTGAGATGGACGTGTCCGATGGTGACACGCGGGTCGATCGGCCGGGACGGCGGCGCGGCCGTCATCGTTCGCTGCGGGGAAAGCGCCGCATCCACCGCTCCGCCTCGGTCGCCCACTTGGCGAGCAGTTCCCGGGTCGGGCCGTCGGTGAGGTCGCCGGCATCGTTGAAGCGCGAGCGGGCATTCATCACCAGCACCTGCGGCGCATTCATGGTCGGTGCGTTCAGCGCCGTCAGGATCTGCCGCAGATGGTACTGCGCCCTGGTGGTGCCCATCGGGCCATCCGACGCGCCGAGAATGGCCGTGGGCAGCCCGAAGAGCGGATGGACGGGACGGCCACGGGAGATCCAGTCGATGGCATTCTTGAGACCGCCCGGGATGCTGTGATTGTACTCCGGCGTGGCAATCACCAACCCGTCGGCCGCACGCAGCGCCTCCTGCAGCGCCACCACGGCGGGGATCGGCTCCCCCGGCTCCAGATCCTGGCTGAACAGCGGCAGATCGTCGATCCGGTGGGGAGTCAGGTGCAGGCTCGACGGGGCCACCTCACGGATCGCGCGCAGCAGGTGGCTGTTGTACGATCCAGCCCGCAGGGAACCGGAGAGGAAAACCAGATTGAGAGGTGCCGACATCAGCGGATCTCCAACGGGGTGAGGTGCGCCTCGATCTCGGCGCGTCGGGGCTCGAGCATCGGCGGCAGCACCAGCTCCTGGCCCAGCGACTCAAGCGGAACATTGACCGCGAAACCAGGGCCCTTGCTCGACAGCTCGAAGAGCACGCCGCCCGGCTCACGGAAGTAGATGGCCAGAAAGTAGTGGCGGTCGATCACCGGCGTTGAGGAGATGCCGGCCTGATGCAGACGGTCCCGCCAGGCATGATGTTCCGACAGTTCAGTCGACCAGGCCACATGGTGGACGGTCCCCGCGCCCGGGCGCCCGGGCTCCATCGGAGGATGCTCCCAGATCAACGTTCCATGCCGCGACACCCCGGCGATCTCCCACTGGTCCTCGGCAATCTGGCGGCCACCGAGCACCTCCTCGACCACCCGACGGGTTGCCGCTGGACGGCCCGCATAGCCGCGGACCGCATCGAAGCCCAGCAGCGCCATGGCGGCGGGAATCTCCGGATGCCGCCCCATCAGGGGAGCATCCGGACCGTGGTAGACCATCAACTCCAGGCCCAGCCCTTCCGGATCCTGGAACCGCAGGCGCTCGCCGTCCCGCTCCGACGCAATCCCTTCGGCGGCGAGACGGGCCGCCCAGAAGTCGAGGGCCGCCTCGGCACCGACCCGGAAGACGATCCGGTGGATCATGCCCGCACCGGCGCGCCCCGGGAGGGCCCCGGGATACTCGAAGAAGGTCAGGTCCGCTCCCGGCGACCCGTGGTAGTCGGCGTAGAAGAGGTGGTAGACGTAGGGGTCGTCCTGGTTCACCGTCCTGGTGACCAGCCGCAGACCCATCACCCGGGTGTAGAAGTCCAGGTTCCGCGCGGCATTGCCGGTGATACATGAGATGTGATGAATGCCGTCGAGCCGCATATCTCTCCCCTTGGCGACTGGGCCCCATCCCTCTGGCGGCAGACTGCCCCCGGGTGGCCCCTGCCTCCGAAACCACCCCCGGCCCCTGCCGGTTCCCCCCCTGTCGGCCCCCCCCTGTTGCGCAAATCGGGGGATGGTGTTCTATTTGAGTCGTGATCCCCTGCCTCTGCGTGAGGTGGATCGGTTTCAGGAACACGTTGGATCTCTTATCGACTCCCTCAAAGTTCCCAGATCACCCGCATCGACGACAACAGGGTCGTCGTGCGTCGAAACCAACCCGACCGCGAGGGTTGTTCGCGGACTTGTAGTCGGTCGCACGGCTTTGCCCGGACTCCGATTACACCATACAGGAGTAGGGCAATGCGCACGACCGGTACCGTGAAGTGGTTCAACGACGCGAAGGGCTTCGGCTTCATCACCCCCGAGAATGGCGAGAAGGACTGCTTCGTCCATCACTCCGCCATCCAGGCCCAGGGCTTCAAGTCCCTGACCGAGGGTGAGCGCGTCGAGTTCGACATCGTGCAGGGCCAGAAGGGCCCCGCCGCCGAGAACGTGGTCAAGATCGGTCGCTAAGACCGACTGACCGTGTGAGTCCGTTTCACGGGGGAGGCCGGTTCATCGCAAGGTGGACCGGCCTCTTCTCTTGTGCCCATCCCGCGGACCCTGTACCATCCTGCTGTTCCCCCGACCCCCGTGAGCATCAACGACCGGAGCCGCCATGCGCTGTCCCTCTCTCCTCCCGACCACCACCGCCTTGGCGCTGATGCTGGCCGCTGCGCCACTGGCAGCCCAGAATCAGACGGCCGAGGCCGATCTGATCCGGCGGGCCCGCGCCATCCACGACAAGGTGCTGACGCTCGACACGCATGTGGACATCAGCGTCGGCTCGTTCCGCACCGACTCGGGCGTGGCCAACTACGCCTCCCGCCTTCCCCGGGGCCAGGTCGACCTGGTCAAGATGGAGGAGGGCGGGCTCGGCGCGGCCTTCCTAATCGTCTACGTGGGCCAGGGCGCCAATACCGAGGCGGGCTTCGCGGCGGCCAACGCCCAGGCCATGACCAAGTTCGACGCGATCCGCCGTCTGGTCGACACCATCGCCCCGACCCGGGCTGCCCTGGCGCTGACCCCCGCCGACGCCCACCGGATCCACGCCAGCGGCAAGCGGGTGATCTTCATCGGCGTCGAGAACGGCTTCCCGATCGGCAGCGACATCACCATGGTCCGCCGCTTCCACGAGCTGGGCGGCCGCTACATGTCGCTGGCGCACAACCGGCACTCGCAGCTCTCGGACTCGAACACCGGTGAGTCCGACAACGTGTGGCTCTGGAACGGCCTCTCCCCCATGGGTCGCCAGGTGATCCAGGAGATGAACCGGCTGGGCATGATGATCGACATCTCCCACCCGTCCAAGCTCTCGATGATGCAGACCCTTGAGCTGACCAAGGCCCCGATCATCGCGTCGCATTCCGGGGTCCGGGCCATCTGCAACCATTCGCGCAACATGGACGACGAGCAGTTGAAGGCCATCAAGACGAACCGCGGCGTGGTGCAGCTCGTGGCCTTCAACTCCTACGTGAAGTGCGATCCGGCGCGCGATGCGGCCCGTGCCTCGGCCATTGCCGATCTGCGCACCCGCTACGGCATCACGGCCACCAACCAGGGTCAGGTGACCGCCCAGCTCGAAGCGCTCCCACTGGAGCGTCGCAATGCCTATCTCGCCGAGCAGCAGGAAATCCAGGAGCGGCGCTACCCGGCCGATCCCGCCGCCAACGTGTCCGACTTCGTCGACCATATCGACTATGTGGTCAAGCTGATCGGGATCGATCACGCCGGGATCTCGTCGGACTTCGACGGTGGTGGCGGAGTGACCGGCTGGCGGGACGCGTCCGAGACCTTCAATGTGACGCTGGAGCTGGTGCGCCGCGGCTACACCGAGGAGCAGATCGGCAAGATCTGGAGCGGCAACCTCCTCCGCGTGCTGGGTGAGGTCCAGGAGGTCGCCAAGACCATCCAGGCCGGCTCCTCACACTAGTCAGCCTGGCAAGCAACGGCCCCTGCGACCCGGGTTGGAGCGCAGGGGCCGTGTGCATTGTCCCCTGGGACTACTTCGCGCCCAGCGCGATCCCGTCCGGCACCTTGCCGGTGGCCAGCGTCCGCCGGATCGTTCCGGTGGCGATATCCACCTGAATCACCTGATCGGCGCCGGAGAGGGTCACCCACACCGTCTCGGCCGACGGCTCCAGCACCATGCCGAAGGGCCGGGAACCTGCCGCGAGTGGAATGCTCCGGCGGATGGTCCGCGTGGCGATGTCGATCACCTGGATCCGGTCTGCTTCGGGATTGGTGACCAGTGCCGTCTTGCCATCCGGCGTGAAGGCGATCCGGTAGGGAAAGCCCTGGGTCTGGATCGAATCGACCACGCGGGGCACGGCTGGGTCGACCAGATAGACCTTGCCGGTGTTGTTGCTGCCGAGCCAGACCGTCTTCCCGTCGGGCGTGCGGTTGATGGCCTCGGTCTGGGTCCCGACCTTGAGGGTGACCGGTGCGGCCGTGCCTGTCCGCGACACGATCGACAGCGTCCCCGGTCGGATGTTGGCGACATAGGCCGTCTGTTCATCAGGCGACAGCGCCACCATGTGGCCCATGATGTCGCCCGTCTTCCGCTCCGAGACCACCTGCCCGGCAACCACGTCCACCGTCTGGATCAGGCTGTCCAGCTCGGCCGTCACCACCACCGTCCGATTGTCGCGCAGGAAGACGATCCCGTGCGGACGCACCCGCGCCAGCGGGATGGTGCGCACCACCCGGCGGGCCCGCACGTCGATCACCGTCAGCGTCCGACCCGGACCGGCAGAACCGCCGTAGTCGGCCACCACCGCCAGTGAACCGTCGGGGGCGATGGCGACTTCATGGGGACCATTGCCAGTGGGCAGCGTGGCCAGCACGGAGTCGGTGGCCAGGTCGAAGAGCTGGGCCGTCGCGTCGGTCTTGTTGAGGACGATCAGGGTCTGGGCCGCCGCCGGAGAGGCGACCAGCAGGGCGAGGAGTGCGCAGCAGGTTCTGGGCATGGGGTCTCCGGGAGCAGGGCGGATGGCGGACCACTCCCCTACGGCTGCCGGAAGGCCGGGGTTCCAGCGGGCGGGCTATTGGCCTTTGGGAGGCAGGCCCCGCAAGGCCCCCCCGAAAACGCCAACCGCCCGCGGGGGTCCGCGGGCGGTTGATCGAGTGTCGAGTTGCCCCTCTAGGGCTCGAACCTAGACTCTTCTCATCCAGAGTGAGACGTGTTGCCAGTTACACCAAGGGGCAGTGATCCAGCGAATGTGACCCGGCCAAGTTAGCCGGAGATGGCCTGCGGGACAACGGATCCGGCGGGCCGATGGAGCTGAGGGGGTTCGAACCCCTGACCTCTGCAATGCGAATGCAGCGCTCTCCCAACTGAGCTACAGCCCCGCAAGGGAGGCCAAACATAGGGTTGCCCCCGCGGCCCGACAAGGGAGGGCCGCCCGGCGCCGTCAGGTCGGGGTTGGCTCCTCATCCGGGTAGGGCACCTCGAGGGCCAGGCCGTCGCGGCCCACGATGGTCTCCGGGAAGACCTTCCGCGCCTCGCGCAGCAGTTCCGGCGCCTCCCTGCTGTAGCGCGCCGAGATGTGGGTGAGCACCAGACGGCGCGCCTGGGCCTCGCGGGCCACCCGGGCGGCGTCGCGCGCCGTGGCGTGGAAGGTCTCGCGGGCCCGTTCGGCCTCGTCCTCGCCGAAGGTGGCCTCGTGAATCAGGAGGTCGGCCTCGCGCGCCAGGGCAATGACCTCGGGGCAGGGCGCCGAGTCGCCGGAGTAGACCAGCCGCCGACCGGGACGGGACGGGCCGACCAGATCGGCCGGGGCAATCACACGACCGTCAGCCAGGGTGATGGATTCCCCCCGATGGATGCGCCCCCAGAGCGGGCCCTCCGGGATGCCCATGCCACGGGCCAGTTCCGGATCGAAGCGCCCCAGGCGCGGCGGCTCGATCAGGGCATAGGCCAGGCAGGGGCCCTTGTGTACGGCCTTCGCGGTCACGATGCGGCAGCCCGGCATGTCGACACCATCACCGGGGTGCAGTTCGATGACCTCGACGGGAAAGCGCTGGCGATCCATCCCCAGCCCGATCAGCGGGGCGAGCTGCCGCTCGGCACCGGCCGGGCCGTAGATCCGCAGCGTGGCCGTCCGCCCCTGCAGGCCCATGGTGCGCAGCAGGCCGGGGAGTCCCAGGGTGTGGTCGGCGTGGTAGTGGGTCAGGAAGATGTCGTCGACCGTAAAGCCGACGCCGTAGCGCATCATCTGGCGCTGAGTCCCCTCACCGCAGTCGAACAGGTACAGCGCCCCTTCACGCTGCACCATGATCCCGGCCACGTTGCGATCGACCGTCGGGATCGCGGCACTGGTGCCCAGCATGGTGATGCGGATCATCGCGTCCCGACGACCAGGCGGAGGAACTCTTCGCGGGTCCGCGGATCCTCCAGGAACACCCCGCGCATGGCGGAGGTGACCGTCCGGCTCCCCTGCTTCTCGACCCCGCGCATCATCATGCAGAAGTGCGAGGCCTCGAGCACGACACCCACACCGAGCGGCTGCAGCACGTCCTCGAGGGCGGCGGCGATCTGGTCGGTCATCCGTTCCTGGACCTGCAGGCGCCGCGCGAAGACATCGACCACGCGGGCCATCTTGGAGAGGCCGAGGATGGTGCCGTCAGGGATGTAGGCCACATGGGCCACGCCGAAGAACGGCAGCATGTGATGCTCACACAGCGAGTAGAACTCGATGTTGCGCACCAGCACCATGTTGCGGTGCTCTTCCTTGAAGAGCGCGCCGCCGACCACGTCCTCGACCCGCTGCTGGTAGCCGCTGGTCAGAAAGGCCATCGCCCGGGCGACGCGATCGGGCGTGCGGAGCAGCCCTTCGCGCTCGGGGTCTTCGCCGATGTCGGCCAGTATGGCGCGCACCTGCTCCTGCATCCCTGCCATCTGTCATCCTTCCCGCGACGCGTCCAGCGCCGCTCAGTCCCCTGCGGCGAGTGCCGTCAGGGGATCTTGACCGTGATCCCGAGCTTGCCGGGGTTCTTGGCGAGTTCGTCGACCAGCTTGGTGACGGACTGGAGCATGGCCTGCAAGTCGTTGTACAGCGCCGGGTCATTGGCCAGCTTGCCCAGAGTTCCCTTGCCGCTCTGCATGTCGGCCAGCATGGTCCCGGCCAGTGCCGAGGTCTTCTTCAGTTCCTCCGCCAGCGCCGCCACCGAGACCATGGCGGAGTCGGCCCGCTGCATGGTGCCCGTCATCTGCCGCTGCATGGTCCCCAGGTCGACCCCGGTCAGCGTGGTGTCGAGTCGGGCACCAACCTGTTGGATCACCGCCAGACTGCGCACCAGCTCCGCCCCCGGTCCGGTGCGCTGGTCGCCCAGGTAGTCCATCAGTCGACTGGCGGACTGGAAGGTCTGACGCATCTCGACGACCAGGGAGGTGTCCAGCATCCGTTCGAGCGCAGTGATCGCGCCGCCGACGCGCGTGGCAAGCTGTTCACCCACCGCCATCAGGTCGCCGCCGCCCAGCGTGCCGCGGAGCGTGTCCTGGGTGCCAATGTCCTGCCCGGCGCCCGGCAGGAAATCGATCATCGCGTCGCCGAGCATGCCGACCGACACGATCTGGGCGGTGGCCGCCGCCGTGGGCCGCACCTTCTTCCGGTCGATCTCGAGCAGCACCAGCACCCGACCGACATCGACGAAGCGGATCTCCTCGACCCGACCCACCGGTGCGCCGGAAATCCGGACGGGGGCGCCCTGCTTGAGGTTGCCGATGTTCTCGTAGTACACCGGCACCAGGCCGGCAGTATTCCAGGACCGGCCGCTCAGCCAGAGTCCGCCGCCGAGAAAGACGAGCACTCCGACCAGCACGAGCGCCCCGACGGTGGCTTCCTTGTAGTACGATTGCATGCTCATGTGTCCGCCTCAAGTGGCGCGAGATCGAAGTCGCGCTCGAGAAAGGTCCGCACCTCGGGAATGGTGGACGAGCGGAACTCGTCCGGCGTCCCGACCGCGACAATCCGCCCGTTCATCAGCAGGGCGATCCGGTCCGCAGTCCGGAAGGCCCCGCGCACATCGTGGGTAACCATGATGGAGGTCACCTCGAGTTCGGTATCGAGTTTCCGGATCAGGGCGTCGATGATGTCCGAGTTCACGGGATCGAGCCCGGAGGTCGGCTCATCGTACAGGAGATAGCGGGGCCGACCCGCAATGGCGCGGGCGATCCCGACCCGCTTGCGCATCCCGCCGGACAGCTCCGCCGGCATCTTGCGCGCCGTCTCCGGCACCAGGTTGACCAGCCGCAGCGTCTCGGCGATCCGCTCGCGTGCGTAGGCCTCGTCCCGGAACTCGGCCGGATTGGTCAGTCCGAGCCGGATGTTCTCGAACACATTCATCGAGTCGAAGAGGGCGCCGTTCTGGAACACGTACCCGATCCGGGTCCGCAGACTGGCCAGAGCCTTCCGGCTCAGCGCGCCGACCTCCTCGCCATCCACCACCACCCGGCCGGCATCCGGTCGGATCAGTCCGATGATCGACTTGAGCAGCACACTCTTGCCGGTGCCCGAGGGACCGAGCAGCGCCATGGTCTCGCCATCGCGGATCTGCAGCGTGACACCGTCGAGCACGACCTGGGCTCCGAAGCGCTTGGCAACCTCGTGGAGTTCGATCATTTGGTCAGCAGGATCTGGGCAAGGAGGAGATCGAGCAGCAGGATCACCACCGAGCTGGCGACCACTGCCCCGGTGGCTGAATCGCCCACGCCGGCCGCGCCCTGGCGCGTAGTAAAGCCGCGATAGCAGGAGATCAGTCCGATGGCCCCGGCGAAGCAGAATCCCTTGATGACCGAGTACCAGGCATCGAAGGGGCGCCAGAAGATCCGGGCACCGTAGATGAAGTCCTGATCGGAGATGCCCGTCGACTGCTTGGCAGCCAGCCAACCGGCCACCAGGGCAATGGCGTCGGCGAAGATCACCAGGATGGGAATCATCACCAGGCAGGCAAGCACGCGCGGCAGCAGCAGATGCGAGGCGGGTGAGCGCCCCAGCGATTCGAGGGCGTCGATCTGCTCCGTCACGCGCATGGTGCCGAGTTCGGCGGCGTAGCGGGCCCCGATGCGGCCGGAGAGGATCAGGCCCACCAGTACGGGCCCGAGTTCGAGCACGATCGACTCGGTGACCAGCGAGCCGATCACGTAGATGGGGATGTTGCCGGTAAACTGATAGCCTGCCTGCAGCGCCGTGACCCCGCCGGTGAAGGAGGCGATCATCCCGATGATGAACAGCGAACCGACCCCGATGTGCCAGGCCTCGTGGAAGGCCAGCGGGAGCCAGGTCCGCCACTCACCGACGCCGCGGGCTACCTCGATGACGAAGCGCGAGAACTGCCCCACCTGGAAGAGGCTGTCGAGCGTGGCTCGGCCAACAGCATGGCGGGTGCGCGCGACCAGTGTGCTCATCGCGTGCCCCCTCGCCCCTGCCGACTCCGGCATCTACCTTTGCCTGCGTGCCGCGCCATCCCCTGCTCCCGGACGCCGAACGGCGACGTCGCTTCCGCCAGCGCCTGCTGCGCTGGTTCCG
>CAYQXR010000010.1:0-29310 GCA_964421625.1 uncultured Gemmatimonadaceae bacterium
ACCCGTCTCTCGACCTTGAAAGGGTCGCGTCCTAACCGATAGACGATGGGGCCGAGACTCCCCGGGGACCATCTGTGCTGCCCCGCACCTTCAGTAGCGCTAACGGGATTCGAACCCGTGTTCCAGCCTTGAGAGGGCTGTGTCCTAGGCCCCTAGACGATAGCGCCTCGTCATGCCAGCCCGGCAATGTAACCACGCCTGGACCGTCCGCCAACTACGTTCCCGTGCGTCGCGCCAGTGTGGCGGCGCGACGCAGGCCCGGCAGGAATCGAACCTGCAACCCCCGGTTTTGGAGACCGGTGCTCTACCAATTGAGCTACGGACCTTCGCGGTCAACAACAGGGTGCGTGACGGGGCTCGAACCCGCGACCTCCGGAACCACAATCCAGCGCTCTAACCACCTGAGCTACACGCACCATGGCCCTGCTGGCGGACAAGATCACCCCCCGCTCCCCCCGGGTCAAGCCGGGCGATCCCAGAAGGCCTCCTGCACGGCCACAGTCCGGGGCTCCTCGGGCAGCGGCTGACCATCGAGCGACCGCACCACCACGACCCCCCGGGCGGCGTTGCAGGCCACCAGGGACCGCCCCACCAGCGCCTCCCGACGGACCCGCTCCTCGCGGACGGACACCAGCTCCCCCAGGCGCTTGCGCGCCACGCTGGGCAGGCCTCCCAGAGTGAGCGGCGGGAAGACCAGCCCGGCCTCCTCCCACCAGCCCACCGCCCAGATGCTCGCCTCGACCACCCAGCCCTCGTGCTGACAGAGCAGCGCGTCGTCGCCGCCACCACGCTGGGCCAGAACCCGCGCATCGTCGAGCCAGTTCCGCTGGTCGGTCTTGTGCGGGTAGCCCTCATGGACCACCGACGTACTGACCAGATCGATTGCGGACACCGGATCCACCGCCCGACCGGCGACATAGGCCACGCCGTCATGCAGCGTGTAGCGGACGATGAAATCGCCCGGCCCGGACGGCGGCGAGACTGACGGCAGCGGCACGCCCAATTCGGTCGCACTCCGGGTGAGCCGGGCGAGGTGCAGCGGCCAGAGCGGCGCCCGACCGCTGTGGACCCGGACCGTCTCGATCAGACCAGGCATCGGTGAACTCATGCCGGCTGCACCGGCGGTGTGGTGGATCGGGCGCGCATCCCATGCAGCGCCGTGCCCACGATGATGATTGCGCCCCCGAACAGCGCCGGCAGCGACGGCGTCTCCCCCAGCAGCAGCCAGACCCAGACGGGATTGCAGGCCGTCTCGATCATCAGCAGCAGCGAGGCTTCGAGCGCCGTCACCTGTCGCAGGCCGCGGGTCATCAGCAGATAGGCGAGACCGATCTGGAACACGCCGAGATAGCCGACGCCGAGGAGCGCGGGGAGCGGCACCGGCCCCAGCGGCAGAATGAATGGCAGCACCACGATGCAGGCCAGCAGGTTGCCCAAAATCACAGCGGCGACGGTGGCGGCCGGATCGGTGTCACGCCGCCCGATCCACCGCAGTCCGGCGATGGTACAGGCGTAGGCCATGCCGCTGATCGCCCCCAGCAGGTTGCCGCGGGCCGGATCGGGGGCGGTGGCCGAAGGCGGATCCTCACCGAGGAAGACCAGCAGCAGCCCCAGCAGCACCGCGCCGATCACCGGGCCATCACTGCGCCGCAGGGGTTCGCGAAGCAGCCACGGTCCCAGCAGCAGCAGGTAGACCGGCGCGGCAGCGGAGAGGTAGATGGCGTTGGCGCTGGTGGTGAGCCGGTTGGCCAGCACATAGGTGACAACCGTCAGCGCGTATACCAGCCCCACCAGCAGCGGGCGCCAGCCGAAGTGGCGGCGGGCCGCCGGTACCAGCAGAAGCAGCGTCAGCGCTGCGATACCCGATCGGAAGGAGGCAATCTGCAGCGCATCGAGCGGGATCGCCTTGATGGCAATTCCGCCGGTGGAGAAGAGCAGCGCAGCCAGTGCAATCGCGAGACGCGGAGACAGAGTGGACTCGGGGCGTGAGAGAGGGTGGCTGGCCAGGATCGTAGAACACCGGAAGGACGGGGAGAAGGGATAACATCCCCGGGACGGGACAGGAAGCCACCCACTGAACCCGGCTAGTTTTGGAGGCATGACGCCCTCTCCCCGTCTGGCTCGGCTGACCCTCGCGACCATCGGCTACAACATCCTGGTGATCCTCTGGGGGGCCTGGGTGCGGCTGAGCGGTTCTGGCGCCGGGTGCGGCCGCAACTGGCCCCTCTGCGACGGTCAGCTCCTGCCGAGCAGCGACAACACCGCCCTGCTGATCGAGTTCGCCCACCGCGCCAGCAGTTCCATTGCCCTGCTCCTGGTGGTCGCCATGGTAGTCCTGGCGCGTCGCGACTTCGCGCCGGATCACCCGGCCCGTCGCTGGGCCTGGATCTCCCTGCTGTTCATCATCATCGAGGCACTGGTGGGTGCGGCGCTGGTGCTGCTGGAATACGTGGAAGACAACGACTCGATCTGGCGGGCAGTCTGGCTGGGCGGTCACCTCCTGAACACGCTGCTGATGCTGGGCGCCTTTGCCGTCACCCACTGGGCGGCCGCAGGTCGGCCGGTGCCCTCGCTCGCGACCCTGCGGCGCAACGCCCCCGGTCCGTTGATCGGTCTCGCCGCCATCCTTTTCACCGGCATGACCGGCGCCGTCGCCTCACTCGGCGATATGCTCTACCCCAGCGCCACGCTGCGCGAGGGGCTGGCTGCCGATTTCGCGCCGGATGCACCGCTCATGATCCGCCTGCGTCTCTGGCACCCGGTCGTCGCCATCGCAACTGGCCTCCTCTGGCTGACGCTGGCGCAGACGGCCTCGTCCGCAGCTCCCCCCGGCGATCCGGTGCGCCGAGCGGCGCGAGCGGTCACCGCTCTGGTCCTGGTCCAGTGGCTCCTCGGCACCACCGCACTGCTCCTGCTGATCCCGGTCCCGCTGCAACTGGCCCACCTGCTGGTGGCCGACCTGCTCTGGCTGGCGGGGCTGGGACTGACGCTGCGGGTGGGGGGTGCGGTGATCCCACCTGCAACCAATCGCCTGACTGACGCATCCTTCTGAGTTGAGTGCCCACCGGGCGACAGAGGCCGCCCGATCACCCCAGCAGGATGCCGCCATGCCGCGCATTGTCGGATGGATCGCCGCCGCAGCAGCCCTCGTCGTATGGCCAGGTCAGGTCGCGGCACAGCGCACCCTCGGCGCCCCCACCGCGACGCTCGACCGGGAATTTTCCGGCATCAATGGTCTGCGTGAGCTTCGCGATGGGCGTGTGGTCGTGCTCGACGCGATCGAGCGGGCGATGTATTCCATCGACTTCACCACCAAATCCGTGCAGACCATCGGCCGCCTCGGGGACGGCCCCGGCGAGTTCCAACTGCCACTCAGGTTTCTCTCCATCGGTGGCGACACCACGCTGGTCTACGACATGGGGCGGTACGGCAAGCTCTTCGTGATCACACCAGCCGGAGAGGCGGGCGGGCTCGTCGCCACCCAGGACAGCCGGTTCGGCTCGCGGATCTTCATCGCCAATGCCGCCGATGCCATGGGACGCCTGTACGAGAACAACTACGCCGGTGACTCCAATGCGATCATCCGATGGGACCGCGCACGGGGCCGACGTGATACGCTCGCGCGCATCAGCATGATGAGCGTCTCCCCGCTCCTGCGGCCCCGACCGAGCGGCGCGCGGGACGGTCGAGGGGACGGGGAGGCCTCCGCCGGACCACCACCCCCCTTTTCGACGGTCAGTCAGTGGGCTGTGTCGGCCGATGGGCACCTGGCCATCGTCACACCGGAGCCCTACCGGGTGACGCTCATCAGCCCGACCGGCGTGCGCACGCAGGGCCCGACTATTCCGATCACGCCAGTGCCGGTGGGCAACCGCGAGAAAGCGGAGTACCGGATGGAGCGGCAGATCCCCGTCGCGACGATCTCCATCCAGAACGGCGCGCAGGTCACGTCGTATCGGAAGCCCGAGTTCACGGAACCGGCAGCGTGGCCTGCCCACCTGCCGGCATTTCTCAACGCCCCCCTCCGCAGCGCCGTGTCGTTCGCGTCCGACGGCACCCTCTGGGTGCAACGCGCCACCGCCGCTGGTGCGCCCGCGCGCTACGACGTCTTCGATGCCAGGGCGAGGCTCGCCTACCAGGTTGAGCTTCCGGCGGGCACCAAGCTCGTCGGCTTCGGAGCGGGAACCGTGTACCTCGCCCGCGTCGACCGCGACGACCTGCACTACCTCCAGCGATACCGGCTGCCGCGGTAGGGGTGCTGCCCTCGCAGTCTGGCACCAACCACACGTGACCAGTACCTTCCAGTCAGCCCTTCGACTGGAGGAGAGATGCCCAAGCCCAACGACAGCAGTCCCTTCGGCTACATGCGCGGCACGGTGACGGAGCACGGCGACATCGTCGCGCCCGATCAGACCGTCTGGGACAATGCCCCGGACCCACTGGACCAGCAGCTCGTCCGGCGCCGCCGATTCATTCCGGCCATCCTCCTCTGGCACGCGACCGGCGCCTGCCTCGCCGCCATGTGCTTCGGGCTCGCGACCATTGCCTGGACCCTCGGGCAGAGCGACTTGAACGAAATGGTCGCAGGCATGCTGTTCATGGGCGTTGGTGCCCTGTTCACCATGGTGATGTACACGCCGGTTGCACTCCTCATCCTCGCGGGATGGGCTGCACTGGCGGCCCTGATTCCCGCACTCGAACGCGGGGCGGCATGGCGCCGGGCGGCGACGCTGTCCGTGGTCGCCGCGGCACTGACCGCGCCGTTCCTGATCGCCATGTGGCTGCTGCTGGGGATGCAGTTGAACGGTGAGACCCGACGGCCAATCGAAGTGATCCTCTCCACCATGAGCGGACACTGGCAGAACAGCCTGATGTACTTTCCGGCGATGCTCGGCTGGTTCGTACTGCCCCGCCTGATCGTCCCCTCGCTGCGGGCCCCGCTGCTGAGACCGCGCGGGGGAATCGTCTGAGCGGGATCCTGCCCGCCGCTCGATGATCGGGTACCCACACGTAAGGGCGACCAGCCGGTCGCCCCTACGCCGCGGTTCAATTGCTGTGCTAGGACCTTTCCAGACGATCGACCTGCGGCTTCAACCGCGAGCTCGATGGCTGCGCGACCGCGCGGAGAGGCCCCCTACCCCCCGCCCCGCACCAGCCCGACCAGCAGCCGAGCCGCTTCGGGATCGAACACTCGTCCGGCCTCCGTCTCCAGATAGCCGAGCGCACGGTCGGGTGACCAGGCGGGCCGGTACGGGCGTGCCGCACGCAGGGCATTGTAGGCAGCAGCCACGCCGATGAGTCGGCTGGCCCAGTGCGGGGTCGGCCTGATCCGTCGAGCGGGGTAGCCGGTGCCGTCGGGGCGCAGATGATGCTCCCAGGCCACAATGGCCGCGAGTTCCAGCCCGCGCCCACCCGTCTGCACCAGCAACGACGCCCCCAACGTAGTGTGCGTCTCAATCAGGACGCGCTCCTCCGGTGACAGCGACTCCTGCACCGCCAGGCGGTCCGGCAGGCACGCCATACCGATATCGTGCAGCAGGGCCGCCAGACCCAGGCGGTGGCGCCCGACCCGGTCTACTCCGGAGACGGTACCCGCGGCCATGGTCAGCAGCGCCGTATTCAGCGCATGGACCGGCGCATACCCGGCGTGATCGGACGGTGCAAGCACCTGCGGCAACGGATGGGTGTCCAGCAATCCGCCCAGCAGACGCACCACGGCCTCGGCCTCGGCGCGCGCCAACCGGCCCTGCCGCGCCTCCGCCAGCAGAAACGTCATGGCATCGATCTCATCCGGCAGGTCAAGCTGCACCTCACGGCTGCCCTCGACCTGGGCCATACCGTCCTCAGCCGTCGGTTCCTCGATCTCCTCCACGACCACGGAGCCGAACAGCACTCCGGGGATAGCCGGGACGCTGTCGGAGTCATCCGAGCGATCATGGCTGACCTGATCCAGCAGCCGATCCAGTGCCTGCGTCAGCCCTTCTGCTGTCACGGCCTCCGTGAACTCCAGCCGCTGAATGCCGGCCTGCGCCAACCGGGGACTCCAGCTCCAGCCGCTGATCTCGTGCAGCGCCCGACCACGATAGACCGGCGCCCCGCCCAGGAAGAAGAAGATCGGCGTGGCATCCGCCTGCAGCAGCGCCTGCAAAGCATCCCACGTGGTACTCACGGCCCGACGCGCGGCCGGATGCCCAGGCGAGTAGAGCGTCATGGTGGCCAGCGCCTGCGCCAGCGCATGCAGGAAGCGGATCGCCTCACTCATCGGGACACCCTGGCAAGCGTCTCACGGATGGCTGGGTCCGACGACCGGGCGGCAAGTTGGAGCACCGGCCCCACCTGACGATGCGTCGGCCAGCGCCGCGCCAGCAGGGTAAGCGCCGCCAGCATCACCGGCGTCGGCGGTTCCAGGCGGATGCGGCGGAAGAAGCCCCCAGCGGTGCGGACCAGGCTGAGCAACTGCGGCACGATAACGGGGTTATCCGCCTCCGACAGCGCGTGCAGTGCCAACAGGCGGATGTCCTCGTGCGGCTGCAGCAGCGTCGCCGCCACGGGCCCGACCAGCCGCGGAGGGCAGCGACCCTCCAGCGCAGTCAGGGCGGTCCGCACCATGGTCGGATCCCCGGCGTCAAGCACTTCGGCGACGATCCGTTCGCGCAGCGATCCCTCTTGCCGCAGCAGCACCTTGAGCGCCTCCTGCCGCACCCTCGGCTCTTCGTGCCGCAGGGCTGCAGCCACCCGTTCCGGGTGGGCTACGGTCGGTGACTGCCCCAGCACCACCAGGATGTTGCGTGCCAGGTACCAGGGTGCTCCATCCAGTTGGTCCAGCAGCGTGCTCTGCGCCTCGGGGCCGAGGCGGGCCAGCATCTCGATGAGTCGGCGGCGGGTACTGCGATCCTCGGAACTGCCCAGCGTGCTCAGCAGCGCCCCGACCGAACGGGCACCGGCGTGCGACACAATCCGGTCAACCAGGACAAAATCGATGGGTGTGGTGGCGAGCACCTGATCGAGCAGCGCCGGATCGAGGGCAGTATCCGCGATGGTCCGCACCACCGCGGGATCATTGCCATCCAGATCCAGCAGGTGCAGCATTTCGGGCACCTGCCCCCGTGCGACCAGCCGCTGTGCCGCCTCGACCACCGGGTCGGTCGCATGGCCGATCTCCAGACCAAGCGCCAGCACGCGAGCCGGCTCCAGCCCCAGTCGGGGATCGGCGAGTTCATCCTCGGGTGCGGCGCCGCCATCCCATTGTTCCAGCAGACCGAGCACCTGCAGGGCAAAGTGGCCACCGGAACTGCCGGACCCACCGTCACCAGCCATCTTGCCGAGCATGTAGCGCAACTGATGCGAGATTGGTTCCCCATCGGCCTCGGCGACCACTTCCAGCAATTGGAGCAGCAGTGCCGGGGGCACCAGTTGCAGGGTATCCCGGAGAAAGCGCCGCCGCGCGCCCGGACCCGGGGCCGCCCCGACCACACGCGCCGTGGTCGGACGCGACAGGGCCGTGAGCACATCGACCAGGTGCCGTCGAGCCCCGCCGCCCCGGTCACCCCGCGACGCGACCGCCGACGCGAAGGCCGTCAGCGCCTCGAACACCCGTCGCGCGCCATCGCCGTGCGTGGCCCGCTCGGTGATGGCCTCGACCAGTTGGGGCACGGTGGGAGTGCCTTCGCCTTCGGCGAGGTGACGATCGAAGGCGGCTTCCACGAGCTGACGCCAGAAGAGGTCGTCGAGATCCTGTTCGGCTTGCCCGTCGGCAAAGGCCAGCACATCGTACACCAGCGGATCGATCCGCAGATGCGGGCGACGGAACCCCTGACGGCCCGTGGTCTCATCGGCATCCGGCTTGGCGATCGCCTGCAGCATCGCCGTGACATCCTCGAGGGTGATCCCCTCGGTGCAATGAATGGTCCCGATGTTCTTGCGGTGCAACCGGGCGGCGAACTCGCGCATGAAGGACGGCAGGGCGTCATGCGCCACACCGTCGAACAGGAGCCCGCGAGGCGTCACGCCCAGTGTGAAGCTCTCCTGCCCGGTCAGCACCACCTGCAGTCGCTCGGTCAGCGCGGCCGCCGCCGTCATGACAAAGCGGTGCCCCGGGGGGTACATCGCCGCCTTCCCCAGGGCATTGACGAACTCGCGGAGCGCCGCATCCAGCGCTGGGGCCACGGTGGCCCGCCCCGGTCGCCCCGTCATCGGCGGATGCCTACGCCCCGGCCATGTTCGCTACCATCGCCTCACCGAAGGCACTGGTAGAAAGCTTCGTCGCGCCGTCCATCAGCCGTTCGAAATCGTAGGTGACCCGCTTCTGTCCGATGGTGGTCGCCAGCGATGCGAGAATCAGTTCCGCCGCCTCGTCCCAGCCAAGGTAGCGCAGCATCATTTCGCCGGAGAGAATCACCGAGCCGGGGTTCACCATATCCTTGCCGGCGTACTTCGGCGCAGTGCCGTGCGTCGCCTCGAAGATGGCATGGCCGGTGACGTAGTTGATGTTCGCCCCCGGCGCGATGCCGATGCCGCCGACCTGCGCTGCGAGCGCATCGGAGATGTAGTCGCCGTTCAGGTTGAGCGTTGCCAGCACATCGTACTCGGCGGGCCGCAGCAGGATCTGCTGCAGCATGGCATCGGCGATGACGTCCTTGATGATGATCCCGTTGGGCAGGATCTGCCACGGACCGCCCTCATGGTCGACGGCACCGAACTCCTCACGGGCCACCTCGTAGCCCCAGTCCCGGAAGCCACCCTCGGTGTACTTCATGATGTTGCCCTTGTGGACCAGCGTCACGCTCTTGCGGCCCTGGGCAATGGCATACTGAATCGCAGCGCGGACCAGCCGCTTGGACCCCTCCGCCGAGACCGGCTTGATCCCGATGGCACTGCTGTCGGGGAAGCGGATGCTCTTGGCACCCATCTCCTGCTGCAGGAAGGCGATGATCCTGCGCGCCGCGTCGGTCTGCGCCTGGTACTCGATCCCGGCGTAGATGTCCTCGGTGTTCTCGCGGAAGATGATCATGTCGACCGCGCCCGGATCCTTGACGGGCGACGGCACCCCGGTGAACCAGCGCACCGGCCGCACGCAGGCGTAGAGATCGAGTTGCTGGCGCAGGGCCACGTTGAGCGAACGGATTCCCCCACCGACCGGCGTGGTCAGCGGCCCCTTGATGGCCACCAGGTAGTGGGAGATGGCCGCGAGGGTGTCCTCAGGCAGCCAGGAGTCGAAGCGGGTCTTGGACTTCTCGCCGGCGTAGACCTCGTACCAGGCGAGACGACGGCGACCGCCGTAGGCGATCCGGACCGCACTGTCGAGCACGTGCTGGGACGCGCGCCAGATGTCGGGACCGGTGCCATCGCCTTCGATGAAGGGAATGATGGGGACGTCGGGGACGCGCAGGGCGCCGTCGACGAGGGTGATCGCTTCGCCCTCGACGGGCGGCGACAGATGCGTGAACTGCGGGGCAGGATGTGTGGACATCCCTGCAATATAGAGCCCGACCCGCGCCGGTTCCACCGGGGGGCCGTCGCCGACCCCCCGGAGCCCTCCCCCTGGGGTCAGTGGGGCTTGTACACCGCCATCCAGGCCGCCAGGCCGCCGAGGACTGGGGTGAGGACCAGGAAGACCTTGGCCAAGGCAGGCTGCCGGTAGATCAGCGTGCCCATGCCGCCGAGGACCAGCCAGACACCGATCTTGACGTAGATCCAGATCGGCATGCTCTGCTGCATCATGTTCAGCCGGGCCATCAGGCCGAACCCAGCCACCAGCACGACGATCAGGGCGACCCCATGCAGCACCGCCACCAGAATCCGGCCCAGGTTGCTCTGCCGGGTGCCACCGTTGAGCACGTGCAGGGCGATGCCGCCCAGCATGGCGATCACCGTGAAGGCCCCCAGGATATGGAAGGTCTTGTAGAACTGGTAGCTGAGCACAGACACCTCGATGAAAGAAAGGGGAAGAATGAAACTCGGTGGAGTCCCGGAGCCCGTCAGAGCCCGGCGGGCCCGGGACCCAGGAGGTCTTCGAGCACCTTGTCGACCACCGTGACGACCCGGCCGGACACGATGCGGGACAGCACATCGGCGGCCTCGTAGGGCAACGAGTCAGGGTACTTGCGGTCGCGGGCGAAGCGGACGATCTGCCCCAGCAGCACGGCGGCCTGCATCGGCCCACCGTCCGGGGAACCGTCCGGGTCGTCGCCGTCGTCCGCATCGGCGGCGATGGCGCGCTCGTAGCCCTGGGCGTTGGCGGCGGCGAGCCAGGGCTCGTCGGCCGGCTTCTCGCGCGGTGCGGACCCCTGTCGCGGCAGCGGGACCAGGGCGTACAGCTCGCAGCGCAGACCCGGGTCTTCCTCGCGAGCCGCCAGGACCAGTTGGCGCGGTTCCGTGAACAAGCCATAGGTGGCGATCTGCTCCAGCGCCTCGGTCGGCAGCACGCAGCGCGCCACCAGCGTCCCGCCGATGAAGGTACCCAGGCAGATCATGCCCTCGGGAATCGGATCGGCCTCGATCTCCCGCACGTCGATGGGCAGCGGGGTGTCGGTCACCGCGAGCACGGAGCCCAGCGGATGCTCCTCGCCCGCCTCATCGATCGGATCCTCGTGGTCACTCATGCCTTCCCCCCCGTCGGTCGTCATGGTCGGAATCTAGCTCGGCAGATGTCGGCGCACTGCCGGTGGCGCATCCGGAGCCTCTTAGGTTTGGGCCGTGTCGAATCTCCCGTTGCCGACCGCCGACCTGGATCGCGATGCGATCGCCCGCATGCCATCCCGATTCGCGGCGCATCTGCTCGGGCTTGGGCTGGTGGTGAGTGTCCTGGTGGCGCTGCCCGTCGCCCCCACCGACCTGGATCGCCATCAGTTCCCGAAGGAGAGCGTGGCCCATCTGATGGTCTGGCTGGCCACCCTGCTTGCCCGCCCCACCACTTCGCGGTTGCCGGGGCGCGCGCTGCGCCTCGGGCTGATGCTTTTCCTGGGCGCGACGGTGGTATCGGCGGCCCTGGCGCCCAACCCCTGGCTGGCTGGTCGCGCCGCCTCGCTGACGCTGACCCTGCTCGCCGCGTTCATCACCGGCCGACACCTCGCGCACCAGGGCCACGGTGCAATCCTGATGCGCTGGGGGCTGATCGCCGGACTCCTCGGGGGACTCAGCGGTCTGGTCCAGGCGCAGGGAGTGCGCAGCGCGCTCTTCGCGCCACTGCGGGTGCCGGGCGGAACCTTCGGCAACCGCAACTTCCTGGCACACTACCTGGCACTCACCATCCCGCTGGCCACCGGCACAGTACTCCTCACCCGGCGCCGACGCGATCTGCTCCTCGCCTTGGTGGTGCTCGCCCTGGCAGCCGGGATGATCCTCCTCACCCGCTCGCGCGCCGCCTGGCTCGGGGCGGGCTGCGGGGTACTCTGCTGTGCGCTGGTGCTGTGGCGTGCCCGGGGCCACGGCCTGCGGCTGCCGGGCGGACGACTCGCCGCGCTCGGTGTGGCGCCAGCGTTGGGGCTGCTGCTCGCCACGGCGACCCCGAACATGCTGACCTGGGTGTCGGACTCGCCCTATCGCGACACGCTGACGGGCCTGCTGAACTACCAGGACGGCTCGGGACGGGGCCGGATGCTCCAATTCCGCCACTCGCTGACGCTGGTGCGCAGCCATCCCGTGCTGGGAGTCGGCCCGGGCAACTGGCCGATCCGCTACGCAGCCGTCTCGCCACCAGGCGACCCGTCATGGATTGCGGGCGACGTGATCCCGCTCAATCCCTGGCCATCCAGCGACTGGGTGGCGCTGCTGAGTGAGCGCGGCCCGCTGGCAGTCCTGGGACTGGTGTTGGCCGGCCTGGCGCTGGCCATGCGGAGTTGGCGGACCACCCGGATCGGCGGCGACCGCGCCATCGCGGGCGGCGCGCTGCTGGCGCTGCTGGCCACGCTCCTGGTCGAGGGATCCTTCGATGCGGTCGCCCTGCTCGCTGCCCCCGGTCTGCTCATCGCGGTGGCTGCTGGTGTGCTGCTCACCCGGGTCGAGGGCGACGTCACCACTGAACCGGATCGCCAGCCGATGGCGCATCACGGGTACCGATTGGCGGTGCTCCTCCTCGGACTGGCCACGCTGCGCAGTCTGCAGCAGACCACCGCCTACCTTGTCGCGGGCGAGGGGAAGGACCGGTCCCGACTCACCCTCGCAGCCCGGATTGATCCGGGGAGCTACGCGCTGCGGATGGCACTGGCGCGGACGGGATCGTGCCGGGACGCGCGGGCGGCGCAACGACTGGCACCGGACTGGCCCGCACCTCGCCAGGCGCTGCGGCGCTGCGGTTCCTCGGACGACTGACCGTCCGCTATCCCTCCGGCAGCGCCCCCCATTCGGCCCAGCTCCCGTCGTACACCGTCACCGGATCGCCGACGGGATGCCCGGCCGCCCGGACCACCTCCACCGCCAACGCCAGCACGCAGGCCGTCACCCCGGACCCGCAACTCGCCACGACGGGCTGACGGAGGTCGACGCCGATGGCGCTGAAGCGCGCCAGGAGGTCGTCCGCCGAGCGGAATCGCCCGGTGACCGGATCGGTACACTCGGTGAACGGCAGATTGCGGCTCCCGGGAATGTGGCCAGCGCGCAGCCCCGGTCGTGGCTCGGGTGCCTCGCCGCGGAATCGGTCGGCCGCGCGGGCATCGACGATCTGCGCGACAACCTCGCCCGCCACGATGCGCCGGATGTCTCCTGCCCCGCAGGACAGCATCGCCGGACCGCCCGGCACGGGATATCCGCTCGGTGGGTGCGGGGTGGTGCTGGTCATCACCGGCCGCGTCTCGGACGCCCAGGCGCGCATGCCGCCGTCGAGCACCGACACCTGCTGGTGCCCGAAGGCGCGGAACATCCACCAGGCCCGTGCCGCCGAGAGATGCACGCTGCTGCCGTCGTAGCAGACCACGTGGTCGGTCGGCCGGATGCCCAGCCGCTCCATGGCCCGGGCAAAGTCGGCTGCACCCGGCAGCATGTGCGGCAGTGGCGAGGCGGTATCCCGGATCTGGTCGAGATCGAAACGGCGGGCGCCGGGAATGTGCGCCTGCCGGAACTCTGCGTCGGCATCGCGCCCCATGGCTGGGAGATACCAGGAAGCGTCCAGAATGACGACAGCGGGGTCGTGGCGGCGTTCGGCCAGCCACGCGGCGGACACCAGGGGCTGATCGGCTCCGGATTCGGCTGAACGAGGCACTGCTAGGCTCCTGGAATGGGGGTCCGCCCTGTCCGGCGCCGCATGGCGCCACCAGCTAAGGTGCTGCCGGGGTGCCCCAGCGGGCAAGATGGCGGCGCGACCGAGTCGCGCTCCGGCATGGCACGAACCATGAAGAGGTGGCAGGGGCGCCCCGTCAGCCGGCCGTCGATCCGCGCGATCGGACCCGGGTCGTGTCACCCCGACGCGTGGCGGAACGACACCCCGCGCAGGGAGCAGCCATGTTCGGCGATGCGATGTTCGATGACGATGACGAAGTCCCGTCGGCCGCCCCTCGGCACCCGGCCGCGGAACAGCACCGGTTCGAGGAACCGCTGTTCGAGGACGACGACGAGGAGCTGATGGCCTTCGGTGGCCTGGACGAGCGGGTGCGGCGTCTGGCAGCCATGGCGCAACTGCTGCGCGAGGTGGGCGGGCGGTAGGGGGCGGTCGGCGGCGCGCGATCCCAACGGTCGACGCACTCGTCCGCCGCTGTTCGTTGAGATGCTGCGGCGGCGAGATGCGATGCCCCCTCTACTCACCCCCCGGATTGACAACCCGGAGCCCAGCAGCATCGAGTGGCGGAACATCGCGCGTGGCGGCACGCTGCTCGACCATGGCCTCCTCGAACACCCGCACATCCTCACTCGTCACGCCAGCCTGACGACTCAGCGCCGCCAGGTGCGAGCCGACCCGGACGCGCTCAGCCGGATTCACCGCAGCCTCCAGAATGCCGCACTCGGCACGATCACGCCCCCTGCCCCCGCACCTCCCGCTCGCCCGGCAGCTCTTCCCCCGGATTCACGAACCGATCCGCCCCCTGGCGATACTGCCGGTCGTAGAGCGCCCGGTACCGCCCACCCGTGGCGAGCAACGTCTGGTGTGAGCCGCGCTCCACGATCTCGCCCGCCTCGAGCACCAGGATCTGATCTGCCGACACGATGGTCGAGAGGCGGTGGGCAATCACGAAGGTGGTGCGACCGGCCCGCAGACGGGCCAGCCCGTCCTGGATCAGCGCTTCGCTCTCGGAGTCGAGCGAGGAGGTCGCCTCGTCGAGAATCAGAATGGCCGGGTCCGCCAGAATGGCCCGGGCAATAGCTACGCGCTGCCGCTGGCCGCCGCTGAGCTTGACGCCCCGCTCACCCACCACCGTCTGGTACCCCTGCTCGAAGCGCGCGATGAATTCGTCGCAGTGCGCGATTGTCGCGGCTGCGCGCGCCTCCTCCTCGGTGGCGTCCGGACGCGCAAACCGGATGTTCTCGAGCACCGTCCCGTCGAAGAGGAAGTTGTCCTGCAACACGATCCCCAGGTGCGAGCGGTACTCGCGGAGCCGGAGCGTGCCCAGCTCCCGGTCATCGATCAGGATCCGCCCTGTGGCCGGCTGGTTGAAGGCCATCACCAGCGACACCAGGGTGCTCTTCCCCGATCCGCTGGCCCCGACCAGCGCGGTGGTCGTACCCGCGGGGGCGTCGAAGCTGATGCCGCGCAGCACCGGCTCCCCCGGTTCATAGGCGAAGGACACGTCCTCGAAGCGGACCCTGCCCTGCAAGGCCTCGACGCCCATGCGCTGCGGATCGTCGAGATCTTCCGGCGCGATGGCCCGCAGCTCGCGGATCCGGTCGAGCCCGGCGAAGGCCTCGGTGATCTGGGTCCCGATGGCGGCCATCTGGATCAGCGGCGCGGCAACCAGGCCGGTGAAGAAGATGTACATCACCAGTTCACCGATGGTCATGCGGCCCGCGAGAATGTCGTGGCCGCCCATCAGGATCACCAGTACGCCCACGGCGCCGATCACCAGCGTCGAGATGGCGGCGGTCGCGGACACGCCGGTCATCGTGGCGGCCACATTGCGCAGCAGCGCATGCACGCCCCGCCCGAACACCTGCCGCTCGCGTGGCTCGGCGGTGTAGGCCTTCACCACCCGGATCCCGCTGATGGTCTCGACCAGCCGCCCCGTCACCTCGGCGTTCAGCCGACCGCGATCCCGGAAGAGCGGCCGCAGCCGGGTGAAGGTCCAGGTCAACCCGCCCCCGAACGCGATCAACAGCACCAGGGTCACCACCGTCAGCCGCCAGTTGAGCCAGGCCAGGACGCCCAGCGCGACAGCGGCCGTGAGGGCGCCGCCGAAGAGCTGCACCAGGCCGGTCCCGACCAGATTGCGGATCCCTTCCGCATCGGCCATGACCCGGGAGACCAGTTGTCCGGTCTGGGTGGCATCGAAGGTCCGCAGCGGCAGCCGCAGCAGGTGGGCCTGCACCTCGCGGCGCATTTCGGTGATGGCCCGCTGGGCGGCGACCCCCAGAATCTGGCTCAGCGCGAAGGCGGTCCCCGACTGCACCACCGTGGCCGCCGCCACCAGCAGCGCCAGCACCGTGAGCATACCGGCATCGCCCTGCGGGATCACCGTATCCAGCAGGGTGCTGGCCGTGCCCGGCAGCACCATGCCGGCGCCGCGATTGATCAGTGTGAGCAGCAATCCGAGGAGCAGTCGGCGACGATGCCGCCAGACCAGTTCCCGCGCCTCGCGCCAGACCATGGTCCGGGTCACCTTCCGCTTGGGCGGATTGAGCTGGGGAGACGCGGTCACCGGGGACTCCTGACGGGAGTGGCAGTACTCCGGCAGGTCCGGAGCATCAGGCGGGAGAAGATAGGCGCGGATCGCTGAGGAGGGGATGGGGAACATCCCGGAGGATGCGCAATGGCCACTATATTCAGGCCATGCGGATGCTGCACCGATTCGGTCGAGCCCTGCTGCTGCGCTGCCCGCACTGCGGCGGCGGTGGCATTCTGGCACACTGGTTTGCGCTGCGTGCCGCCTGCCCGTCCTGCCGCCTCTCCTTCGAACGCGGCGAGTCCGGCTACCAGGTGGGGTCGTACATGATTGCGATGATCGCCATCGAACTGCTGTTCGCGGCGGTGCTGGTGGGCGTAATTGCCGCCACCTGGCCGACGCCGCCATGGCGGGCCCTCACCTGGGGTGGGCCGCTGCTCATGCTGCTGGGCCCGCTGGCGCTCTTCCCCTTCACCAAGACGCTCTATCTCGCCTTCGATCTGACCTTCCGACCGGAGGTCTGAGTCGGCGACACGGCGCGACCAGGGGGTGCCCCGGTCGCGCGCCGAGCAATGGCTACTTCACCCGCTCGATATAGGCACGTTCCCGCGGGTTCACCCGGATCCGCTCACCCTGGCCGACGAAGTCCGGCACATTGATGGTCATGCCGTTGCTCAGCGTGGCCGGCTTGGACGAGGCCGACTTGGTCGCGGTCTTCATGGCAGGGGCCGTTTCGACCACTTCGAGTTCGAGCGACGACGGCAGTTCGAATGAAATCGGCTTGCCCTCGAGCCAGACGGCGGTGAAGCCCATCTCCGGCTGCATCCACGCCGCATCGTCCCCGACCACTTCGGGATCGAAGGTGTACTGCTCATACGTCTCAGCGTCCATGACGTGGAGCCCGTTGCCGTCGGTGTAGAGTACCTGCATGGCGCGGGTATCGAGCCGGGCCGTCTCGATCACTTCGGTCGCACTGAACCGGTGGTCGGTCGACATGCCGGAGGTCAGGTTGCGCAGGCGGACCTGGACAAAGGCCCGGAGGTTCCCCGGCGTGCGATGGGTGAAATCCATCACGAGGTGGGGCTTCCCTTCGTGATAGATCACCATGCCCTTGCGGATGTCGTTGGCTTTCATGTGGCCTCGAGGGTAAAGACGCGTCCCGCTGGCGGAGGGCCCTCCCTCCCCAGCACGGCAAAATGGGGCGGTCCCCCATGCACCACAAGCGGCAGGGGCATCCTGCCGGAGGGTTGGCTCAGGCGGCCAGGCGCGACTGGACGGCCCGCAGCAGGGCCTCCGGCGCAATCGGCTTCTGCAGGATGGCCCCGAAACCCATCCCGCCGTCATCGGCGGGGAGCAGTGCCGGGAGGCGCCCCGTCATGAGCAGCACCGGCAGATGCGGCCGCAGGCGGCGCACAGTATCCGCCAAGGCATACCCGTGCATGCCGGGCAGCACCACGTCGGACAGCAGCAGATCGATCCGCTGGCCCACCGGCGAGCGCAGGAACTCCAGCGCGGTCAGCGCACTGGCGTACTCGTGCACCTGGTACCCGGCCGCCCGCAGCACACCGGTGACCAGGCCACGCACCCATTCGTCGTCGTCGACCACCACGATGCCACCACCCACCCGCAGGTCGGGGCGGTGCGAATCGTTCGCAGCAGTAACAGTGGCGTACTCAACGGTAGACACGATGGTTGGCCCGGGCTGACTCTACGCCAGCCGTCGCGAGGTCGACGGAAGGCACCTCCCAGAGAAGCAAGCCGTGGGCCGCCTGGCGCATATCCACCTAACATCCTGCAACACAACAACTTACAACGACATTCCGCCGACACGGACGCCCGACTGAACCGCCCGTGTGCCGCTCATGGTCCACAGTCCTGCGCCCCACGCTTGTGCCCCCGTGGGCAGAGGCGCACTCTTCAGGGTACATGCCTCTGCCTCGACCCGCCCCCGTGTTCCGCCGCCTCCGCTGGTGGCTGCTGCCCCTGGCCCTGCTGGCCGTGCTGGGACTGTGGTACCTGGCCACGCAGCAGTGGGCCATCGGCCGACGGGCCGTGGCGGTGGCGGACGGTACGGTGCGGCAGTGGGCCGCCCGCGAAGTGGAGCGACTCAGCGACGGGGGATATCAGCTCACTTCCTCCACCATCCTGGTGGACGAGGCGCGCCGTCGCATTGCCATCGACACCCTGATCCTGTCCACGGACACCGCCCGCAACGCCCGCCGGGCCATGCCGCTGCCCTATGTCGCCCTGCGGCTGCTGGGCTGCGGCCTGGAGGGAGTCGACCTCGACCGACTCACCGCCGGGCGCGGTCTGCACGTCCAGCACTTTGGCTGTGACAGTGTCTCGCTGCTGGTCGATGTGCCCCGTGAGCTGTCCCGTCTGACGCGATCCAGTCCCAGCGGGGACAATCGCTCCTTCCTGAACTTCCGCCAGCGACTCGATCTGCCTCGCACGCTGCCGATCATCCTGATCGACTCGATCGCCTTCCCCCGCCTGGGTCTGGTGCTGAGCATTGCCGGCGCGACCGGGCACCGGACCAACATCACCTTCGACCGCCTGGGGATGGCGCTGGACTCGCTCCGCTACGACCGCACCCCCCGGGAGACGGGCGATCGCGTGCTGCTGTCACGGGATGTCCGGATCACCCTGGAGCATTTCGCAGGCTCCCAGGAAGCCACCAGCCATGTGGGGCTCCGCCACCTCGACATCTCGCTGGCGCGCGGCACGCTGCGTCTCGACTCCCTGGCCTGGCGGCCCCTGCCGGGCGCCATCACCGATTCGCTCGGACTGACGGCGCTCGAAGTCGGGCGCCTGGCGCTGGACGACGTGGACTGGTTCGAGTTTCTGACTGCGGGCAATGTCCGTGTGGGGCGGTTCGAGCTGGAGCAGGCACTGGTCCGCCTCCCGCAGCGGGCTCCCACCACGGACCCAGCCGCTGATGTCGACGCCACCCCCAGCCTGGCCGCGCGGCTCCGGGCCCTCGACCGGGGCCTGCAACTCGACACCCTGGTGGCACGCGGCCTGGCCTTCGTGCAGGAGGGTGCGACCCTCAAGGACAGCACCGGGATCCAGGTCGCCGATGTCCAGGTCTTCGGCCTCGCCGCGCCCAATACCGACTCGGCGTGGCGCAGCCCGCATCCTGTGGGGCACGCGCGCGCGGTGGTCCGCGGACTGGTGCAGCGGGGCGCAGGCGAACGGCTGCTGCTGGACAGCCTGGTGGCCGACGTGGCTGACGGCAGTCTGGATGCCTTCGGCCTGCGTCAGGGCCCCGAGGGCGACGACCAGGCCTTTTTCCGCCGCAACCGCTACCGTCGCGATCGCATTGCCGTGGCGGCCTCCCGCATCAGCTTCAGCGGGCTGGATCTCGACACCTGGCTGCGTGAGGGACATCCGCGCGCTCAGAGGCTTGCCATCGAGGGTCTCGCGCTGGATGTGCTCTCCGACAAGCGGAAGCCACCGGCCCCCGGCCGTCCACGGACCCACCGGACGCCGCAACAGTGGCTGGCTGATCTCCCAAGCCCGGTCATCCTGGACACCATCACGGTGGCTGGAGCTATCACCTATCGGGAACGCGCCGCCAACGCGACCGCACCTGGGGTACTCCAGTTCCGGGACCTCCGGGCGACCATCACGGGCTTCGCCCCGCCTGGTCTCCCCGGGGACTCCCTGATCCGGCTGGTCGCCGAGTCCCGCCTGATGGGGGCGGGGCGCCTGCATTTCACGCTCGAACTCCCCCGGGAGGCCCCGGACTTCCGGATGCGCTATCGGGGCAGTCTGGGCCGGATGCCGGCCTCGGCCCTCAACCCCTTCATGGACCTGGCCACCGGCATGCGATTCGACGAGGGGACCATCGAGAGCATCCAGTTCGACGCCACCGTGACCAACGGCCGAGCCCGGGGACACGTGGCACCGCGCTGGCGGGACCTCAAGGTCAAACTCCCGGGGATCGCGCGCCAGGGGGGCTTTCTGGGCGGCCTGCGGCGTGCCGTAGCGGGCCTGGCCGCCAACACCTTCGTGATCCGCCGGGACAACCACTCGTCGCCCAACCTTCGCGACGGCGTGATCGACTACCGCTGGCAGCCGACGGAGACCCTCCCCTCCCTGCTCTGGGTCTCGCTGCGGGAGGCCCTCCTCCCGGTGCTGAAGCGGTAACCCTGCCTCCCCCACCCGGGCTGCGAAACTTTGTCTGGGCACCTTCCCGTAGCAGATTACGGGATTGCGTCCTGACCACAGCGTGGTCCGGTGCAGGTGCCCGAGTGTCCTCCAGCGGCAGGGAGTTGCGGTGACCACATCGGCAGGGTTCAACATGGCCAGGAGCCGGGTATCGGCACGCCCCCGTTTCGGTGGGTTTGCCCCACTCGACCTGATTACCATGGGCTATGCGATCAGCGCGGCCCTGGTACTGGTGTACCGGACCCTGGGGACTCCGCTGGAGTTGCCGCGCGCTGAGCTGGCCTGCCTGGCCATCGCGCACGCGCTGCTGGTGGTGCTGGCCTTCCTGGCCCGGGCTGCCCGGCGCGAGCGCACCGTCCCCTGCGTACTGGCCGAGTGGTATCCGCTGGTGGTCCTGGTGGCGGTGTACGGGTCGATTGGCCTCATCAACGGGCCGCAGGCGCAGGCAGGCCTCTCCTACGACCAACTGGTACAGCGCTGGGAGGTGCTGGCGTTCGGGCGACAGGTCGCTCACGACTGGAGCCGCTGGCAGGGCCCTGCCATGGGCGCCCTCTCCTGGCCGCTGAGCCTCTCCTATCTGGGCTTCTTCCCGCTGGTCATCGCCGCACCGCTGGTGCTCTGGCTGCGCGGTCGCATCGAAGAGGCCCGCCAGACCATCTTCGGCATCTCACTCACCTTTTTCGTCTGCTACCTGGCCTTCCTGCTGTTCCCGGTGGCCGGGCCACAGTACTTCTGGGGATGGCCCTCGGCGGACGGGGCACTGGGGTGGCCGAACCGCGCGGTGCAGAGCCTGATTGAGCATGGCGACTCCTGGGGGTCCGCCTTCCCCTCCAGTCACGTCGCCGCCTCGATGGCTGCGGCGCTGCTGGCCTACCGGCACTGGCCGCGGCTCGGCTGGATTCTCTTTCCCTTCGCCTTCGGCATCCTGCTGGGGGTGGTGTTCTTCCAGGTCCACTACGCCCTGGATGCCGTGGCCGGCGTGCTGATCGCGCTGGCGGTGGTGTGGGCCACGGCCCGCTGGGCTCCCTGCCTGGCCGCCGAGCCGGTGGCCACTGACCCCCACCTGCGGGCCCCCGACAAGGCCCGACTGGTTGCCGACGAGTCCTGAAACGACCAATCCCCCGAGCCTGGTGGGCCGGGGGATCGGAGCGGTGATGCGGGAGTGGGCCTGGGAGGAGTTGAACCTCCGACCTCACGCTTATCAGGCGTGCGCTCTAACCACCTGAGCTACAGGCCCGCATGACGGGGCCCAAGGCTACAACCAAAGGCCTTCAGGGTCAATGACCACCCCCGATCGGGGGTGATCCCCCGCGGTAATGTCCGGCCCCTCCGCGACCGATAACTCACCCGGAAACCTCTTGCGCCAGGACCGGTCGTGATTGTCATTGCGGGCTTCATCGTCGTACTCGCCTCAGTGCTGGGCGGCTTCAAAGTGGCTGGCGGCCACTTTGGTGTCTTCCTCGCCTGGTCGGAATGGATCGTCATCTGCGGGGTGGCGGTCGGCACGCTGCTGGTGTCCACGCCCGGACCGGTGCTGAAACTGATGCTGCGCCAGCTTCCGCCGGTGTTCACCGGGGGCATCCCGGCGCGAGCTGTTCATCTCGACTGCCTCCGTCTGCTCTACGAGCTGTTTCAGCTCGCCCGCAAGGATGGCCTCATCGCCATCGAGTCGCATGTCGAAGCCCCGAACGAGAGCGTGATCTTCAAGCGCTACCCAGCGTTCAGCTCGGACCATCATGCCGTCGAGTTCCTCTGCGATGCGCTGCGGACCATCCTGGCCGGCAGCGTGCCCGCCCACGACCTCGAAGCCCTGATGGACATGGAAATCGAGATCCATCACGAGACCGAATCGGAACCGGTGAAGGCCCTCAACCGCGTGGCCGACGGCATGCCCGCCATCGGCATTGTTGCGGCAGTGCTGGGTATCGTCGTGACGATGGGCGCGTTGGGCGGCCCGATCGACGCCATCGGGCACCACGTCGCGGCCGCACTGGTCGGTACCTTCCTCGGCATTCTGCTCTCCTACGGCTTCGTCGCGCCACTGGCCTCCAACCTGGAGCAGAAGAACCAGCAGGCCTCCCGCGTGTACTTCGCGCTCAAGTCCGGCCTGATTGCCTTCGCCAAGAACCTGCCGCCCATGGTGGCTGCCGAGTTTGCCCGCAAGGCCATTCCCGCCGATGACCGACCCACCTTCCAGGAGATGGAAGCCGCGCTCAAGTCCACTCGCCAGCAGGCGCGGGAGCAGGCCGCGGCGTGAAGAGTGCCCGCGAGCAGCCGGTCATCCGGATTGTCAAGAAGGTCAAGAAGGGACACGGCCATCACGGTGGTGCCTGGAAGGTGGCCTTCGCCGACTTCATGACCTCAATGATGGCCCTCTTCCTGGTGCTCTGGCTGATCACGCAGAGTTCCGAAGTGCGCGTGGCCATCGCCGGCTACTTCCAGGATCCGATGGGCCGCAGCAACGCCTTCGGCAACTCGCTGATCGACGGGGCCGGCGAGCCGATCGCCCCCGGCGAACCCACCATGCAGCCACCGAAGAGTTCCGGCCAGCGCCCCCAGCTCATCCAGCTTCAGCAGCAGATCCAGGCAGCCATTGCCGGGACACCCGAGTTGCAGGACCTCGAACGGCATGTCCTGATGGAGATGACCCCCGAGGGGTTGCGCATCTCACTGCTGGAGGACTCCACCGATGTCTTCTTCCGCAGCGGTGGTGCCCGTCCGCTGCCCCAGGCCGAGCGTCTCTTCCACGCCATCGGCGCGCTGCTGAGCCGCGCCGCGATGCCGGTCGTGATCGAAGGCCACACCGATGCGCGGCCCTACGCGGCGGGCGCATCGTACGACAACTGGAACCTGAGCACCGACCGCGCCGAGACCTCGCGTCGCCTGCTGATGATCGGGGGCCTCACGCTGGAGCAGATCACCGGCATGCGCGGTTTCGCCGACACCGACCTGCTCCATCCTGATCGTCCGCTGGCGCCGCAGAACCGGCGCGTGACCATCCTGGTGGTCTCGCCGATTCCGTCGGAACCACCTCCGCCGCCGCCCAACGACCTCCTCATCGGCGGCGATCGGTCCCCCTCGCAACCATGAGTCAGGGACCGGATCGCGTCGTGCTCGTGGTCGAGGACGACCGGATCCAGTTGGAAGCCCTGACGATCCTGTTGGCCAACCCGTCGCGCTGGCGTGTGGAGGGTGTTGCCAGTGCCAGTGATGCCAGCGAGCGGATCCGGCAGGGCCCGATCCAGGCCATGGTGCTCGACCAGGAGATGCCGGGCATCGATGGCCTGACCTTCCTGTCCAACCTGCGGGCCGATCCTGCCACCGCCGGCCTGCCCATTGTGATGCTGACCGCCTCGTCGGAGGCCGATATCTGGCGTCGGGCCTGGGGCCTCGGGGCCGACGGGGTCCTCCAGAAACCCACCCACCCCAGTGTCCTTCGCGCCGCGCTGGAGGCCTGCCTCCGTCGGCGGGAAGCGGCGGCCGACGAAGCCGTTCAGCGCCGGGCCGCCGAGGCGAGCGTCACAGCGCTGATCGATCTGCTGCTGCTCCAGGTCGAGTCGCACCATCCGGGACACCACCGTCGCAGCCGCGCACTGGTCCAGCTCGCAGAGGCCGTGGCAGACATGCATCAGGTGGAGGAACACCACCGGCCTGCCCTGCGCCGCGCGGCACAACTCTGGGACATTGCCCGGATCGGTACCAGCCCGAGCGACCCACGGACCGACACGGTCGGCCGTGAAACGGCTGCCTCGGCGGCCATGCTGCGGGCCATCCCGGCCCTCGGATCGGTGGCTGAGATTGTCGAAGGGATGGGAGCGAACTGGGATGGATCCGGCATTCCAGCGGACTTGCAGCGTGGGCAGATTCCTGTGCGATCCCGCATCCTGCGAGCAGCGGTGGACCTCCAGGCCCAGATCGCTCCCGTAGACGGCACCCCGGGTGTCACATTGGAACGTGCCCTTGCGGCATTGGATGTGCACAGTGGCAGTTGGTACGATCCGGCCACCATGGCCATCCTCCACCGCCTCTCTCTGGGGACGACGGGACCGGTCTGGGATCCGGATGTCGACCTGTGTGCCGTCGACGATCTGCGGGTCGGCATGGAGCTGGCCGCTGATCTGGAGACGGCCTCCGGGGTCAAGCTGTTATCCAAGGGAGCCCGCATCTCGGCGCCCAACCTGGACCTGGTCCGGCGCCGCCACGAGCGGGATCCGATCCCGCATGGTGTCCCTGTCCGTCATCGGAAGGATTGAAGTGTCATGGCGTTGCCAACCCCTGCCCCTGAGGTCGTGACCGACCCAGCCGCTACGCTGTCCGGCCCCCAGTACCGACTCCTGCAACGGCAGGCGCATCAGGGTCGCATGGCCTCCGCGGTGGGCCGCGGCGTGGCGCACGAACTCCGCAATGTGGCCCAGCTCATCTGCATGCTGCGCGACGCAATGCAGCACGAGATCCAGGCGCCCCCTGCGCTGCGGGATGCCGTCACCCTGGCTGATGCCACGCTGATGCGGCAGATCGGCACCCTGGAACGACTCCCGCCGGTTGCGGCGCATGCTCTCCCGGTGGCGTTGACCGATGTGGTGGAACGGGCCACGGAACTGATCCGGCGGCAGCGGCGCGGCGCCAAGATGACCTTCGTGGTCGAGGTGCCCCGCACCCTCCCACCCGTGCTGACCATCGAAACCGATCTCGACCAGGTGCTCTGGGAACTGTTGACCAATGCGCGCGAGGCGGCAGAGGCGCGCGGCTATGGCACGGTGCACCTGCGCGCGGAGGCGACGGACGAAGAAGTGATTCTGACGGTGGAGGATGACGGTCCGGGGATTTCACCGGCACTGCATGCCACGCTGTTCGACGCCTTCGTGACCAGTCGGCGCACGGAGGAACATGCGGGCATCGGCTTGACCATGGCGCGTCAGTTGATCGAGGAGAACGGCGGAGAACTCACCGCCGACCTGGCAGTGGCGAGTGGCGCGCGCTTGGTGATCCGGCTGCCGATGTTCCGACGGGGCCGCTCAGGAGCCTACGCCATCCTGGTCTGACCGCAGCGGGAAGCGGGCGGCCCAGGCCGCCGCATCCTCGGTGGGTTCGGCCGCGCGCCGGTTGGCGTCGGCCACCTCCTGCACCAGTTCCTCACGCAGAATGGACGTCGCCTCGGGTGCGGTGATGCCCAACCGGACGCCCTTGCGGTCAGCCGCCAGGACGACCACGCGGATGCCACCACCGATCACCACGGCCTCGCCGACCCGGCGTGCCAGCACCAGCACGGCTCAGACCATCCGCAGCAGGTCCTGCATCATTTCGTCGGCAACGCTGACCAGACGCGCTGCGGCGGAAAAGGCCTGCTGCTGGGCAATGAGGTGGACCAGCTCCTCGTCGGTCGACACACCCGTCTCGGCGGAGCGCTGGGCCTGCGTGCCCGCGCGCAGCGTCTCGGCTGTGGCGGCTTCCGTGGTGGCGTCGCGCACAATCGACGCGACATTGGCCAGCAGCCCGATGTAGAAGTCGCTGAAGGTCGACCCGTTGAGCGCGGCCATGGTGGTCTGCCGCAACCCGACCAGTTGCAGGGCCACCGATCCGTCGCCGGGGAGACCACTGGTCCCCGCCGCAATGGCATTCGGCGATGCGGCGATCGGCGCCGCCAGCGCCATGTTACCGGCCTGGAGCTTGGTCGGATCGAAGAAGTCGGTATTGGTCGCGCCGCCGGGCGTGGTGCCCGTCCGATGGATGGCATTGACCTGCGTCACCAACTCGGCGGCCAGCCGGTCGAGTTCGGCCCGCACGCCCGGCACGCCCTGCGTGCCGAGTTCGGTCAAAGCCGCCAGCGTGCCGGAGAGACCACTCATCGCGCGGGTGGTGCCGACCACACCCAGGACCAGTCCACCGCCGGGCGCGGTGCGGGTTTCGAGGGTCTGGGCAAAGGCGCCATCCACCACCAGCGAATCACCAATGAGGACGCCCACTGATCCGTCGCTGCGGCCCAGCACCCGCACGCCAGTGATGGTAGCAAGCTGATCGAGCAGGCGGGCCCGTTCGTCGACCAGGTCGGCGGCATTCTGCTGCGGACCACCCTGCGCCACGATCCGCCGGTTCAGGTCGGCAATCTGGCGGGTGAGCCCGTTGGCCATCCCCACAGCGTCGCGGAACTGCTGCTCGGTGGCCTGCGAGACCTCGTCCAGTCGTCCGCTGACCGAGTGGAACCGGTTGATCAGCTCGGTGGCGGCCTGTCGCGCGGCGGCACGCGAGGCCCCGCCGCCCGGGTCGTTGGCCAGATCGTTGAAGGCGGAGAACAGGCCGTCGAGCGCCGCGCCGAGCGACTGATCGGAGGGCTCGTTGAAGACGCCTTCGATCCGCCCCATGAGTGTGCGCAGGGTGTCGGCATGCGCGAAGTTGCCAGCCTCGCGACGGAAGGCCGCATCGAGGAAGAGATTCCGCTCCGCCGACACGCCGGCATCGGTGACGCCGCGCCCCATCAGCCCCTTCTCGGTCCGCAGCGGGGTCTCGGCAGCCAGATTGAGCCGCTGCCGCGTGTACCCCGGGGTCATCACGTTGGCGATGTTGTGGCCGGTGACATCCATGGCACGCTGGTGCGTCTGTAGCGCGGTCTTGGCGATGCTGAGCAGCGAGACCAGCGTCATCTCAGGCGCTCCGGTTCATCAGCAGACCATTGGCCGTTGCGCTGCCCGTGTCTTCGCCCACCGAGGCGAACAGGGCCTGCAGATACGACTCGCCCCGCCGCAGCGCGCGGCGGAGAATCCCCTGATTGAGCGCAATGTCCGACGCCGCAGAGGCGGCGGCCTGCCGCAGGGCGCGGTGCGCATCTGTAAAACCGTCCACCGGTCCCAGCGCGGTCTCAAGCGTGCGCAGATCCCCCTCCCCACCGGTGGCCAGCTTGGTGACCCACTCGCGACGACGGCGTGCCTCGTCCAGCGTGAAGATGCTGCGCGCGACCCGATGCGTGGCGGTATCGATCCCTTCCGGATCGTCCGACGCCACCCCGGCGCGCTGCTCGGCGAGCGCCTCCCGAAGGTCCGCCAGCAGACGGAGTTCGGTCGCCATCGCCTGCAGCACGTCGGCGCCATCAAGTTGACGGATCGGATCGGCCAGCGTCGTCACGGGTCCTGCCTCCCCTCGTTCCCTGTCGCCTCGGTCGGCCCCGCCGCCAGGTGGCGACTGAGCTGCCGGTAGATCGCTTCGGCAAGTCCGCGGTCACTGCGACCGGCGGCCTGTTCCGCGATCACCTGATCGCGCATTGCCGTAAAAAGTTCCTCGCCCATCGACGTCTCGAAGACGCCGCCTTCCGGTACCGTGGCCCGCATGGCCTGGAAAAGCTGGGCCTGAAACACCCCTTCCAGTTGCCGGGCAGCCGCCCGCAGCGCAGCGTGGGGGTCGGCCCCTGGGACTCCGCCCACCCCGCCGACCGGCAAGGTCATCGGACCGTCACCCTGGCACTGAGCGCCTGCGAGGCACGCAACCCCTCGAACAGCGCGGCCACGTCGGCCGGTGGTACGCCTGCCGCGTGCAGCCCGGCCGCCACATCGCCCACACTCGCGCCACTCGGCAGTGCCACCACTCCGTCGCCGCTGGCCAGATCGCCACTGCCACCGATACGCAGTGTGATGCCACGGACCGAGACCGTGGCCGCCCGGATCGGCACCTCGCCGCCGACCACCACCATCCCGGTCCGACCATCAATCACGATCTGTGCCGCGGCAACAACCTCCACCGGGAGGGTGTCGATCGCGGCAAGGAACATCATAGTATCGGCCATGGTGGCGGGATAGTTGAGCCGAATCGACCCGGGGTCCTCGACTCGGGCGGTCCCGGCCCCGAAGGCGGTGTCGATCACGGCCTGGATGCGGGCTGCAACGCTCAGATCCGGGGTCCGCAGCACCAGACGCGGAACGGGGAGACGCGGCACGATCGGCAGGGCAACCTCAAGCACGCCGCCGTCGAGCACCCGGCCACTCGACCCGGCCCGGGTGGCAGCCCGGACCCGCGGGTCGCCCGACACGGCCACCGCACCCTGGGCCGTCCCGATCGGCGGCTGATCCTGGTCGGTCACCAGCGGGGTCATCCAGAGCACCCCGCCGCGCAGCGAGGTGGCGTCGCCGATCGAGGCCACGTGCAGATCGAAGCGGCCTCCGGTCCGGAGATAGGGCGAGATCTCCGCCGTCACCAGCACGGCCGCGACATTCCGCAGCCGCATCCGTTCGGCAGGCACCTCGATATTGAACCGGCGCAGCAGGTTGGCGACGGTCCGCACGGTCTGCGGCGATCCCGAGGCATTGCCGAAGGAGCGATCCCCCGAGCCGTCGAGCCCGACCACCAGGCCGTAGCCCACCAGCCGGACGGGGGTGACGCCTTCATGGGAAACGAGATCGCCGATCCGCACCTGACCCAGCAGCAGGCCGGGCACCAGCAGCAGCGCGCCAAGCGCGCGGAGGATGCTGTTCATGGCCAGAGCGCGCCGAGCAGCTTGCCGAAGAGACTGGTCTTCGGCCCGATCTGCTTGCCCTCGTAGGTGATCACGGCGTCGGCCAGCCGAGTGGAGAGGACGGCATTGCCGCCGACGATATCGTCGGGGCGGATCACGCCGCTCACGGTGACCTGCTGGGTGCGGCCGTCGAGCGTGACCTGTTTGGTCCCGCTCAATTGCAGATTGCCGACGGCGTCCACTGCCGTGACCCGAGCCGTCAGCGCGGCGGCAAAATCGCCCCGGCGGTCGGCGGTGCCGGTCTGCTGCGAGCGTTGGCCGATACCGGTCCCAATGCCGCGCAGCGCATCCGGGGCGAAGGTGGCGTCGAACGCGGCATCCTGCGAGCGGTCCTTCCGTGCGACGGTACTGATCCGCTCACTCGCCGAGGTCCGCTCGTCGATGTAGACCGTGATCAGATCACCCACGCGGATCGGTCGACGATCCGAGTACCAGCCGGCCCGCGTCGCCTGCGGGGGCGTACTGTCGGGTGGCGGTGTGGCCTGGGCCTGACCGCGCAGGCTGGTCACACTGAGCGCCAGCAGCGCCAGCGCAAGGTGGCAGGGGCGCAAGTTCATGCAGGTCTCCGTGCATCCAGGCGCCCGATGCCGGGCGCGGTGAGTGTCCCCGTGTACTGCGTGGTGCCGCGGCGGGCCCGCACAGTTTCGCCGATCCGGGCCGTGCTCATGGCCTCGGCCTCGACTTCGATCTGGACCTCGCCGCGGGACCAGACCAGCACCACGGCTTCCCCGGCGCGCACACCAACCGGCGGCGCCACGGCGGGCGCGGTGAGCAGGCTGCCCGCGGGGATGGCGCGGCGCACCTCGAAACTGCGGCTATTGGCGTTCCATGCCAGCCAGTGGACACCGCCCCGGGCGAGGTCGTCGGCGTCGATGACGCTGCCGGCCCGGCATGACG
>CAYQXR010000010.1:29320-54571 GCA_964421625.1 uncultured Gemmatimonadaceae bacterium
CGGCGCACCTCCCAACCGATGCCGACGGTCGCCGTGAGCGGGACCGGTGGCCCCCACTGCACGTCCGTGGTCGCGACCACATCGTCGGCCGCAAGCCGATGTCCCGGCGCCAGCGCGCGGCTGCTGCGGAGCACTGGCGCAGCCAGCCCGGCCCGCACCTGCACCGCCACCGGTGAGCCGCTGGGTGGTTGCACCTGCACGGTGGTCCAGCCATCACGACCGGGCGCGGACATCAGCCGGACCGATGCACCGGCATGCCGCGCGGTATCGCCGGGCCACCGACCCCAGCGCACCACCAGCGCGGCGGGATCGACCGCCCACCCCGCGGCCAGCAGCCCGACCACTTCGCGTGCGACCGCATCCGGCGGCACGGTATCCGGCGCCGCGGTGAGCAGGCCCAGCACCAGCAGCGGACTAGCGCAGCAGATCATCGACCGAGCGCAGCATCTCTTCGGCCGTCTTCAGCGCGCGGGCATTGATCTCGTAGGCGCGCTGAGCCGCAATCATGTCGGTCATTTCGAGCACCACCTCGACATTGCTCGACTCCAGCGTGCCCTGCATCAGCCGCCCGAAGCCCGCCTCCGCCGGCATGCCATTGGTCGCTTCGCCCGACGCGGCCGTCTCGCCGAAGAGATTGCCGCCGAGGTTGGCCAGGCCCGTGGGATTGAGAAAGCGCGCCAGTTCGAGGCGGCCGATCTCGACCTTCTCCCGTCCTTCACCGGCCTGCACGGACACGGTCCCGTCCGCCTCGATGGTCAGCACGCTGGCATCCGGCGGAATGATGATGCCCGGTGCCACCGCATGGCCGCCATGGGTGACGAGTTGGCCACTGTCGGAAATAGTGAAGGACCCGTCGCGGGTGTAGGCGAAGCTGCCGTCTTCCAGCATCACCTGGAAGTACCCCTCACCGTCGATGGCGACATCGAGCGGGCGCCCCGTCTGCTGGCCACCGCCCTGCGTGTCGATGCGCGTGACCGCCGCCAGCCGGACACCGCGTCCGACCTGCATGGGCCCCATCACCGACTCGTTTGCGGCCCCGCGCGGTCCCTGCACGGTTTCGTAGAGCACGTCCTCGAACGCCGCCCGACTGCGCTTGAAACCCGTGGTGTTGACGTTGGCCAGATTGTTGGCAATGACATCAACCATCTTCTGCTGGGCGATCATGCCGGTCGCCGAGGTGCGCATGCCAGGATTCATCCGGCCGCTCCTTCCGAAACGAGGTGAGAGTTACCGACTGCCCAACTGGCCGGTGATCGTGCCGAGCACGCTGTCCATGGCACGCAGCGCGTCGAGGTTGGCGGTGTAGGCGCGCTGGATCATGATGAGATCGACCGTGCCAAGCAGCGGATCGACATTGGCGTCTTCGAGCGTGCCCTGACGCAGGCGGACGGATGCCGCCGGGCGCAGCGTGGTCGGGTCCGCCAGAAAGCGCCCTTCGCCTTCCTTCTGGAGCTGGGTCGGCTCCTCCACCGTCACGAGACGCAGTCGGTCAGCGCGGGCCCCGTCAACCACCACCGTCCCGTCGCTCTCGATGATCAGCTCGCGACCGGCGACGTGCAGCGGGCCTTCGAGACCCAGCACCAGGTGTCCGTGCCGATCGGTGAGGTACCCGGCCTCGTCGATGGCCAGCCCCCCACCGCGCAGCAGTCGCTCACCAGCCGGCGTCTGCACCACCAGAAAGCCCTCGCCTTCCAGGCCCACATCCAGGGTCCGCCCGGTCTCGCGCAGCGACCCCTGCCGCAGATCGAGCTGGTGGACCGCCACCGGATGCTGCCCGCCGACCTGCTGCTGCGCGGTCATCCGATCCGCCTTGTAGCCGGCGGTGGTCGCGTTGGCGAGATTGTTCGCCACGGCTTCCTGCCACCGGGTGTAGTAGGAGAGGGTGCGTGCCGTTGTGACGATACCGGGCAGGGTCATCCGGACTCCGGGAAGTGGTTCCACCACTGGAAGGCAAGCCGTATGCCGCCATGCCCCGTCAGGTCATTGTCCGCCAACATGTTGTCAATCAAGGTGTTACAGAATCGCTGGGGGGTGGGTCTCCGCCCCGGTCCAACCGGCCCGGCAAAAGGTGCCGCCAGGTCAGGCCCAACTCTGCCGGGTCAGCGGAAGTCGTCTGCCTGCATGGTCTGGCGGAGGCTGGCCAGCGCTGCGGTGCGAACCTGGGAGATCCGCGACTCCGTCACATGCAGCACCTCGGCGATCTGCCGCAGGTTGAGTTCCTCGAAGTAGCACAGCGTCAGGACCATGCGCTGCTGCTCGGGCAGGGTCGCAATGGCGGCCCGGAGCCCCGCCAGTCGCTCCTCCTGCAACAGCGCAGCATCGGGCGCAGGCGTATCGGGTGAGGGAATGGTCTCTGCCAGCGTCGGGCCGCCGACACCCGGGATGACGGGACTGTCCAGCGCAACCGGGACCGGGGTTTCCCGGGTCCGGTCCCACTCCCAGTAGTCGTCGAGGGTGATGCCGAGACTGGTGGCCACCTCGGCGGGTTCGGGTGCCCGACCCAGTGCGCGGTTCAGCGTGGTCTCCGCGTCGATCAACCGACGGGTCCTGGTCCGCACCAGTCGGGTCCGCGGATCGGCCGCCCGGAGTTCATCCAGCACGCTGCCGCGGATCCGCTGCGTCGCATACGTGGAGAAGGCCACCTCGCGTCCGGGATCGAAGGACTCGAATGCCTGCACCAGACCCAGCATGCCCGCGCCGACCAGGTCCTCGTAACTCACGGCGTCGCCAACCCGGGCCGCAATCGGCCGGGCCACATGGTGCACCAACCCGACGTGCTGGCTCAGCAGCGCGGCCCGTGTCTCGGGGTCGGCCTGGCGGCGATACTGCTCCCACAGCACATCGGTGGCGTGGGTCATGTCAGGAGGCTGCACTCGCGATCGGCAGGGCCGGCAGCAGGGTGTCGCGGACCAGTGCCTGCCAGGTACGCAGCGCTGGGCTGGTTGGTGCGGCATCCAGCAGACGCTGTCCCTGGCGGACCAGCTCGCGCAGATCGTAGTCCTCCGGCACCGCACCGATGTAGCCGAGTTCCCGGCCGAGGAAACGATCGGCTGCTTCGTGCAGCCGTCCCCAGGCGGCGGGGCCTTCGTGCTCATCGCGGACCCGGTTGACCACCACGTCGATAGGCAATCCCGGCAGTTCCCCGTGGACGATCTTGATCAGTGCGTACGCATCGGTGAGCGCGGTGGCTTCGGGCAGCGTCAGCACCACCAGGCGTGTGGCCCGCATGGCGGCGCAGCGGACGGCGCTGTCGAGACCGGCCCCGGCATCGACCACCACCAGGTCGTAGTCGGCGTACAGCGCACTCACCCGGCCATGCAGGCGGGCCCGATCGGTGGCGCCCAGCCCCTGTACGCTCTCGGCGCCGGAGTCGGCGGGGACCAGCCACAGCCGCGGAGCCACTTCAACCGGCAGTTCGTCGGCGGCGAGTCCATCGAGCATGGCTTCGGGCGTGACCGCCGGACGACAGCCGAGGAGGACATGCAGATTTCCGAGATTCTGGTCGCCGTCGACCAGCAGCACGCGATGCCCCAGCGCTGCGGCTGTGGCCGCCATCCCGACTGCGAGCAGCGACTTCCCCACGCCACCTTTGCCACTGCCGATGATGACGGCCGGCGTGTCGCCAGCCGCCAGGGACGGCCGCACACCTGCCCGGGCCCGGCGCAGTGCTGCGGCCTGATCGGTCACGCGGCAACCCCCTGCTGTCCGGCCGCACGCCGTCGGGCGGCTGCGGCCAGGCGTGACGCTGCGGGACGGAGATCGGTGGGCACTTCCTGCCCGTCGGTCAGCCAGCGCACCGGCAGCCCCGCGGCCACGGCGATGTCGAACAGGCGCACGCCCTCCGGGCACTCGTCAAGCTTGGTGACCAGCAGATGGGTCACGCCGAACGGGGCAAAGGTGGCGATGTGCTGGCGACTCACGTGGGGCATCTCTCCGGCCGGCAGGGTCAGGTGAACTTCATCGGGGCGCAGCAGCTTCAGCCATTGCATGATCCGGGCCGACTCCGCCTGCTGCCGCGGACCCCGTCCCGGCGTGTCAACCAGCAGGACATCGCACTCCACCAGACGCGATGCTCCCCGGCGCAACGAGGCATCATCGTGCACGATCTCGACCCGGGCTCCGGCCAGGTCGCCCCAGGTGCGCAACTGGTCCACCGCCCCGATCCGGTAGGTATCCAGCCCCAGCAGCCCGACACGTCGGGCCCCGAAGGCCTCAGGATGCGTCGCCAGCTTGGCGATGGTCGTGGTCTTGCCCGCACCGGTGGGCCCTACCAGAGCCACCACCCGGGGCCGCAACCGGGTGCCGCTCGGACCGAGGGCCGGCGGCGACGTCGGCACGCTGGTTGGTGGGGCCGGCGAGACCATGCGGGGCGCATCGAGCTGGGCCGCGAGGTGGTCGGCGAACCCGGGCAGTTCCGCATCGGCCTCAGCCGAACGGACCGGCGGTTGCGCAGGTGGGGTGAGCCGGGCATCGGCCGCAGCGATGAGTTCGAACGCCGCACCGCGACGGCGCACCTGGATGATGCAGGCCTCGGGACCGAGCGTGGCGCGGGCGCGAGCCAGCAGCGTCGGCACATGGTCGCCGGTGAAGATATCAAGAGCCACGTGGGACCTCCCAGAGCCCGAGGCTCTGTACCGGAATCTGCGGCGGCAGCTCACCAAGCGAGACCACCGGCAGATCGGGGAGAATCGGCTCCACCAGTCGGCGGATGCCGACGCGGAGCGCAGGGGGACAGATCAGCGGACGCGCCCGGCCATCGCGGCGCGCATTGGCGACCAGATCGTGGAGCTGCCGCAGCAGACCCGTGAGCTGATCGGGTTCGAGCGGCACCGGCGCATCGCGACCGGCCCGCGGCGAGAAGAGCTGCATCAGGGCCGCTTCGAGTCGCGGACCCACCGTCACGCCGCGGACGGTACCATCAGGATCCATGAACAGCGCCGCCACCACCGGGGACAAGGCCCGACGCACCTGCTCCGTCAGCACATCCGGGTCCTTGGTTGCCTCCGCGCCATCCGAGAGGGTCTCGAGGATGGTGACCAGATCGCGCACCGGCAGTCCTTCGCGCAGCAGCCGTTGCAGCACGCGATGCAGCCCACCCAGCGACAGGCGCGCCGGGACCAGATCATCCACCAGCGCGGGATGCGTCTCCTTCAGACCGTCCACCAGTTCGCGCACATCCTGACGGGAGAGGATCTCACCCGCATGACGCCGCAGGGTCTCCATCAAGTGGGTCGCGAGCACGGTGGTGGCCTCGACCACATTGTAGCCCGAGGCCTCGGCTTCGATCCGCTGGTCCGGCGCGATCCAGAGCGCGGGCAACCCGAAGGTGGGATCGGTGGTCTTGATCCCCTGCAGCGGCATGCCGCGGCGGTCGGCGTCGAGCGCCAGGAGATAGCGGGGCATGACCTCGCCACCGGCCACCCGCACGCCGCGCAGTTTGATGCCGTATTCGGTGGGCGCCAACTGGATGTTGTCGCGGATCCGCGCCGGCGGAATGATGATGCCCAGTTCGAGCGCCAGTTGCCGCCGCATCACGCCGATCCGGGCCAGCAGGTCGCCCCGCTGCGATTCGTCGGCCAGCGGAATGAGACCGTAGCCGATCTCGAGTTCGAGCGGCTCCACGGCCAGGAGATCGCGCAGGGGCAGCGCGGGAGTGGCCTCGGGAATTGTGAGCGCTGGCGCGGCGGCAGCCGCCTCCTGCGCCAGGCGCCGCTGCTGACTCCAGGCAATGCCCGCTGCGCCACCGCCCAGGGCGAGGAAGGGCAGCGCCGGAATCCCCGGCAGCAGGGCCAGGCCACCGAGGACCGCCGAGCTGACCCAGAGCGCACCGGCATGCTGGGTCAACTGACCGGCGACGATGGCCCCGATTCCCGAGCTGGAGGCGCCGTAGGTGATGATGATGCCAGCCGCCGTCGACACGATCAGCGCCGGAATCTGCGTGACCAGGCCGTCGCCCACCGTCAGCGCGGCGTAGGTGGTCATCGCCTCGCCCGCCCCCATGCCCTGCTGCGCCATGCCGATGATGAAGCCGCCCACCAGGTTGATCGCCGTGATGACCAGTCCCGCAATGGCGTCGCCGCGGACGAACTTGGCGGCACCGTCCATGGCGCCGTAGAAGTCGGCGTAGCGGGCCACTTCGGAGCGCCGCCGCCGGGCCTCGGACTCGTCGATCAGACCGGCACCCAGATCGGCATCGATGGCCATCTGCTTGCCGGGCATGGCATCGAGGGTGAAGCGCGCCGCCACTTCGGCAATGCGTCCGGCACCCTTGGTGATCACCAGGAAGTTGATCACCACCAGAATCAGGAAGATCACCACGCCGACGACGAAGTTGCCGCCGATCAGGAAATGTCCGAAGGCATCGACCACTTTGCCGGCATGCGCCTCGCCCAGAATCAGCCGGGTGGTCGAGACGTTCAACCCCAGGCGGAACAGCGTCAGCAGCAGCAGCAGCGATGGGAAGGACGAGAACTCCAGCGGATCCCCGGTGCTCAGCGTGACCAGCAGCACCACGATGGCGAGGGCGAAGGAGAGCGCCAGGCAGGCGTCCAGCAGCGCGGGCGGCAACGGCACCACCAGCAGCGCCAGGATGAACATCACCCCGACGGCCAGCCAGGTCTCGGGTCGACTCATGGCCCGCAGGCGGGGCAGCAGACTGGCGACGCTGGTCCCCGTTGGCGTGGGGCCGGCGGAGCGATGGCCAGCCCCGACAGGGGTCCCGCCCACGGGCCGCGCGGTCGAGGTCGGTGGAATGGCGGTCATCCGGTGGCCCGATCAGCCACTGGGCCGCCACGTTCCCGATAGACGAAGGCCAGCACCTCGGCCACGGCCGCATACAGGGCCGGTGGAATCGGCTGACCGACAGTGGCCGTGGCGATGAGCGCACGCGCCACCGGGACGTTCCGCAGGATCGGCACCCCCGCCTTGCTGGCCAGCGCGCGGATCTGTTCAGCCAGCTTGCGCCGTCCCATCGCTACCACCACCGGCGCCTGGTCCGTTCCGGCATGGTAGCGCAGCGCCACCGCAATCTCGGTGGGATTCACGATCACCACATCGGCCTCGCGCACCCCGTTGAGCATCCGCCGACGGGCCAGCGTCTGGGCCAGTGAGCGCAGCCGCTGCTTGACCATCGGCTGTCCTTCAAGTTCCCGATGCTCCTGGATGATTTCCTGTCGGCTCATCCGCAGATCCTGCTGGTGCCGCCACGCCATGAAGGCGTAGTCCACGCCGGCCACGCCCAGAAAGGCGAGCCCCACCAGCAGCACCAGATTCACCATTGTCGATCGGGCCACCCCAATGACCGTCCCCGCCTCGGCGCCGGTCAGCGTGGTCACCAGTGGCCACGCGGCGGACAGTGCCAGCCAGGCCAACAGGCCGATCACCAGCAGCTTGACGATGGCCTTCACCAGGGTGAACAGCGACTGCAAGGACAGCAATCGCTTCAGGCCAGCCAGCGGCGACACGCGGTCCCAGCTCGGCGTGATGGGTTTGGTCGACAACACGCCGCGGGCCTGGAGACCGTTGACCACCAGGGCTGGCGTCAGAATCGCCAGGAAGAACGGGAGCAGCGCGAGCAGCAACCCGCGCCCCAGATCACGCAGCAGCAGCGCCGCGGCATCGACGCCCATGGGCGACGCTGTCAGCCATTGCCCGGTCTGGGTCAGGGTGCGCAGGGAGCCCTGCCCGAGGGAGGTCCCCGCAAAGGTGGCCAGAGCCGTGGCACCTGCCAGCACCACCACCGCGGTGCCCAGTTCCTGACTGCGGGCGACCCGACCATCCTCGTGCGCCTGGGTGAGGCGACGGGGTGTAGGGGCTTCCTGCTTCTCCTGGCCGTCCGACTGTTCGCCCGCCATCAGGGTGCTCCTGCCGGCAGCAGACTGCGCACCATCTCGAGACTGCGTCCGTCCAGGGCGCCGACCCAGCGGGTCATCAACCCGGCCGTATGCGGCAGCACGGCACCCAGGGCGACCAGGCCGACCGCGATGGTGACCGGGACCGCGACCATCATGGTATTCAACTGCGGAATGGCACGGTTCACTACCGCCAGCGCAAGATTGGTCACCAGCAGGGCAACCATCACCGGCGCCACCACCTGGACGGCGGTGGTCAGGACTGTGCCGCCGATGGTCAGCAGCGCCGGGCCTTCCAGACTCAACGACACGCTGCCGCCCGGCGGGATCATCCGGAAGGACTCAGCCAGCACCTGCACCACCAGCAGCGCCCCGCCCGCCACCAGCCAGCAGACCAGAAAGAGCTGATTGTAGAGCTGTCCAATCCCCGGCGTGCCGACATCCCCCACGGCACCGAACGCGGCACCCAGCGACAGGCCCATCTGCAGCGACACCACCTCGGCCGCCACGGTGAGGGCGTGGACCATGGTGGCCGCTGTGAGGCCGATCGCTACGCCGATCAGCGCCTCCGTCAGCAGCGGGACCACCAGCGTGGGCACGGCGAGGGTGGGGCCGGATCCCGACACCACGGGCAGCAGCACCAGCGTGAGTACCACGGCAATGGCCGACCGCAGCCGTGGCGGGATCAGCCCGCTGGACCAGACCGGAGCAAAGAGCATCATGCCGCCCACCCGAGCGCTGATCAGCACGAACACCGGCCACTGGACCGGACGAAGTGCGTCGAGCAGCGCCGAGTCCACTACTGGGCCGCCGTCGGGAGGATCTGGAAGATGCGCACGGTAAAGTCGACTAGCGAGCGCATCATCCACGGCAGCAGCAGCAGGAACACCACCGCAACCAGCAGGAGTTTGGGAATGAAGGTCAGGCTCTGTTCCTGGATCTGGGTGACCGCCTGCATCAGCGAGACGATCACCCCGATCAGCAGCGCGGTCAGCAGCAGGGGACCGGCCACCATCAGGGCCGTGCCGACTGCGTGGTGCAGCAGGTCGGTAGCGAACGCCGCGGTCATCCGCCGAACTGGAACGAGGCGGCGAGCTGCCGCATCACCAGCGCCCACCCGTCCGCGAGCACGAACAGCAGCAGTTTGAACGGCAGCGAGACCATCACCGGCGGCAGCATGAACATGCCCATGCTCATCAGCACCGACGCCACGATCAGGTCGATGATGAGAAAGGGCAGGAAGAGCACGAAGCCCATCTGGAATGCCGTGCGCAGTTCACTGGTGACGAACGCGGCCATGAGCGTCATGACCGGGATCTCGTCCACCGTGGCCAGGTCCGCATGCCCGCCGAGTTCCACGAAAGTCGCCAGCTCGCGCTCGCGAGTGTTGGCGAGCATGAACCCGCGCATCGGGACCAGCGCCGCCTGGTAGGCCTCGACCTGGCCGATCTCCCCGCGCAGATAGGGTTGCAGGGCGGTCTGATTGGCTTCCGAAAAGACCGGCTGCATGACCATGCCGGTGAGGATCACGGCAATGGCGACCAGCAGTTGCGTCGGGGGTGCGGTCTGCGTGCCCATGGCCGAACGGAGGAAGCCGAGGACGATCAGGATCCGGGTGAAGCCGGTCATCAGCATGAACAGCGCGGGCAGCAGCGTGAGCGCGCCCATGAACACTACAATCCCCACGGCCCCGCTCAGACGCAATTCGTCGCTGCCCTGGCCGACACGCACATCGATCTGCGGCAGGCCGGGACTCGCCACCTGCGGCGCCACCGGGCCCGGCACCGGTGAGACCTGGCGGGCCGTCACGTTCGGGGGCGGTGCCGTGATCGTCTGCGCGCTGAGCGTCACGGGAGCGAGCAGCACCAGCAGCAGCAGGGCCAGTCGCCCCGGGAGCAGCGTGCGCCAGCCGGCGCGCGTCGGCGTCGTTGGCGCGGGCAGCAGCAGCGCATCGCGCGCTTCGCCCTCCACCTCCCCCAGCAGGGTATGGGTCTCACCAACCCCGACGATCAGCACGCGCTCCTGCACCTGCAGCAGCACCACACCTTGTCGCGGTCCGGTGGCGACGCGGTCGAGCACCTGCATCGCCCCGCGGCGACGGCCGCCACGGACGCCATGCACCTGACCCAGCAGGCGGAAGGTCAGCGCCATGGCACCAACCAGAACCAGCAGCGCTGCCACGACACCCCACATGCTCAGCGACCTGCCTCACGGGCAGCGGGCAGCAGGCGGGTGATCCGGACGCCGAACTGTTCGCCGACCACCACGATCTCCCCTTCGGCAAAGCGGCGTTCGCCCACCAGGATATCCACCGGCTCACCCACCATCCGTTCCAGCGAGACCACGGCCCCCGGCCCGAGAGCCAGGACCTCCTGGATGGCCATGGTGGTGCGGCCGAATTCAACCGTCACCGGAAGGGCCATATCCAGCAGCGAATCCAGACCCGCCGGCTGGCGCGGGGGATCGACGGCCACGTCAGTCATGGCAATACCTTTCGTCGGGGAAGTCGGACAGCAGTCGCGGCCGGCCGGACGGCTTCGGCAACGCGGAGGACGACACCACCCTGATGCCGCCCCAGTTCACCCAGATAGAGGGGCCGATCACCCACGCGCAGTTCGACCAGACCCTGCGCCGCATGGCCCGTCTCGATCACCTGGCCCTCGCGCAGGGCAATGAGATCCTCTGTCCGGAGCGCGAAATCCGGCAGGCGCACCGACACCGGCACGCGCGCGGCCCGGACATGTACGGCAATCAGTTCACGATCGGCCGTCGTCGGCACCGCCCCCGGATGCGCGGTGACCGCAGCGGGATCCTGCAGCCAGGCCTCAACCGCCAGCACCGGGACCCCCACCGAGAACAGTCCCTCACCTGCCCCGCTTTGCACCCGCAGATGCACCACCAGCATGTGCTCGCCGGGCGGCAGCAGCAGCAGATTTTCCGGGCGGCTCTCGAACCCTCCGAGGGAAGGCACCAGCGCCACGCGGTCCACCCAGGCCTCCTGCCAGCACCCGAGAATCCGCTGGGCCACGCCGTGCAGCACCCGAAGCTCCAGCGGAGTCGGCGCCCGTGGTGCCGCCTCCCGCTGGCCGGGTCCACCGAACAGGCGATCGATCAGATGCCCGACAAACCGCGCATCGAGATCAATCAGGGCCGCGGTCCCACGCGGATCGCCCAGGGCGATGCTCCAGGCAGCGCACGGCTCGCCCAGGGCCATCCGGAACTCGGCGAAGGGCACCACCTCAATGGCGGCGATCGCGACATCGGTCTGCTGGCGCAGGCGGGTACTCAGAAAGGCCTGGACATCCTGCGCAAAGCGCGAATGCAGCGCCTCCAACTGCAGGTGCCGATCCCGCGGAATCTGCGGGGGCCGACGGAAGTTGTAGGCTGCCACTTCCGGATCGGCCACCGGCCCATCCGGGACAACGCCCAGCACCATGGCGTCGATTTCCTGCTGGGAGAGGCGGCTCATCCGCTACTGCACCAGGAACTGCGGGATGTACACGGTGATCTTCGCCCCCGGAGCGAAGCGACCGGCCAGTGTCGCCAGGGTCCCCTTGAGATCCTCGCGGGCCCCCGGGCGGGACAGCGTGGCCACGCTCTCGCTTTCGAGCACACCGATGATGGCATCGCGCAGGGGAATCTCCGAGCGATGCAGTCGCTGCTCCGTGGCCTCGTCCGGCACCTCGAAGGCCACCGACAGAATCACATACCGGCTCCCCGCCGGCGTGCTCGGTGTGACGATGATGTTGTCGACCCGGACCATCCGGGGAGGGGTGCCGGGCGGCGGCGCCACCACCGAGTCCGCCGTCGACGCGCCACCCTTGACCCTCGGGCCGACCACCTTGGCGCCGAGGCCCAGCCCTGCCACCAGGGCAATGACCGCAACCACGGCCAGCACCATGGGGCGCGCCGCATTCGTTGGTGTCGCTGTTTCGTCCGCCTCGGTCATGCATCCTCTGCCGTGGTGGGTGATGAGTCACCCCTCCATTGGCAACCGCTGTACCAGACCGGGAATATCCGCGTAATCCCTTGCGGTACAAGGACTTCAGCCTGGCGCACCAGCCGCGTCGCCGGGCCAGGCGGCACTTGCTGCCGAGGGGGCGGCGAGAGTTGCCGGGTCCCCAACGACGAACGGCGCCCCGGGATGCCGGGACGCCGTTCACGTGGAGCGGGTAGCGCGATCAGCGGCGCAGGTTGACCAGCTCGTTGAGCATCTCGTCCGAGGTGGTGATGACGCGGGCGTTGGCCTGGAAGCCGCGCTGCGTCACGATCATCGAGGTGAACTCCTGGGAGAGATCGACATTGGAGTTCTCCAGCGCCCCGGGCGTCACCGTCGACTGGTTGCTGGTTCCCGCAAAGCCCAGCACCGCCAGGCCCGAGTTCGCCGACTCGGCGAACATGTTGTCGCCGTTGCGCAGCAGGCCGGACGGATTGTTGAAGCGCGCCAGCGCAATCTGGGCCAGCGCATGGCTGACACCATTGGAGAAGAAGCCGGTAATGACCCCGTAGGCGTCGATGGCGATGGTTTCCAGGTCGCCGGACTGATAGCCGCTCTGCGAGGCAACCACGGCGTTGGATGCCTTGGAGAAGCCCGACAGTCCGTCGAAGTCCCCGAACGTGCCAGCATTGATCTCGATGTCGAACGGCGCACCGGCACCGGTGGGCGTGATGGTCAGGGTGCTGCCACCGCCGGGATAGGTGAAGGTCGACAGCGTCCCGTCGGCATTGAAGGTGACCGTGCCCGTCCCGACGATCGGGTCGGCATCGGAGGCCGTCACTTCCCAGTCCCACTCGCCCGGCGCCGTGTTGGTGAAGATGATCTCCAGGTTGTGCGGCGCACCCAGGGCGTCGTAGGTCGTCACCCCCACCGAGTGGGTGTCGCCCACCGCGGCACTGGCGTCGAGATTACCGGTCATCGTGATCGCGTCGGTCACCCGGGGCGGCGACTGTTGGCCGAAGGGCAGCATGATGCCGCCAATCCGCGACGATGACGAGAAGTTCCCGGTACTGTCGGCATTGATGCCCTGCACCACGTAGCCGTTGTTCGCCGAGATCAGGCGGCCGTCGGCGTCGAGCTGGAAATTGCCTGCCCGGGTGTAGAAGCGGCGGGCGCCGTTGCTGACCACGAAGAAGGAATCGCCCTGGATGGCCAGGTCGGTCATCTGCCCGGTGGACTCCAGCGTGCCCTGGGTGAAGAGCTGATCGACGCTGCCGATGTTCATGCCCGAGCCGATCTGGATCGGGTTCACGCCGCCCAGGTCGCCCGGCGGGCGCGACGCCCCCTGCAGGAGCTGCGAGAAGGCTTCCTTGAAGGTCACCCGGGAGGCCTTGAACGCCACCGTGTTGACGTTGGCGATATTGTTGCCGATGACGTCCAGGCGCGTCTGGTGATTGCGCAGTCCGGAGACGCCGGCGTAGAGTGAGCGCATCATGTGGAAGAATCCTCCGTGGAGGGTGAAGGTGTTGCCGAGGTGGGCGGTACCGCGAGGATCTGGTTGATTTCCAGCAGCGGGACGCGGTCCCCGCCGATATGCAGCATGATGGTTCCCTGCTCGAATGAGACGCCGGTCACAACACCGGTCCCGTAGCAGGTCACCCCGACTTTGGTGTTGTTCGCCCCGAGCGCGACGACCCGGTAGGTGTAGCGGCCCGGCTCCAGACCGGCATCCGCCAGATCCACCGTCCGCTCGCCCTGCTTGAGCGCACCGAGGTCCAGCGTATGGACCACCGTGCCGTCCGATCCCAACACCTCCACCGTGGTGGTGGCGGTGTCGCGGGCCAGGGTAAAGCGCAGACTCCCCGGCGCGTCTTCGGTCACCTCGAACGCGTTGCTGACATAGGCGATCTCCCGCCCGATCAGCGAGGCGCCCAGCGCCGTCTGGGAAGTGATCTGCTGCTGCGACACCGCCCCGGCCTGGGCCTGGAGCTGCGCGCTGATGTTGATCAACTGCTCCACGCTGGAGAACTGCGCCAGTTGCGCCGCAAACTCGGCGCCTTCCATGGGCGACAGCGGATCCTGATTCTTCAACTGCGCCACCAGGATGGCGAGGAAGTCGTCCTTGCCAAGCACCGACGACGGTGCGGCCGCCGCGGGTCGGGTCATGGATCGGGCCGCCAGATCTTCCGGGCGAACCCCATAGGCTGCCGGTGCGGTCATGTGTGCTCCTCGTCGGGTTGATGGTGACGACTGCGCTGCCGGGAGGCGGCCTCGTCGTCGGTGCGGCCCCGCGGTTGATGGGTCCCGTGCCCCTGATCGCTGCTGCCCCGTCCGGCCTGCGCGGCCAACCGCTCGGAGGGTGCCACCTCCGGCAGTGCCGTGGCGACGTGACTGGTCGCGAGGGAGGCCTGCTCGCCCGCCGCCGTGCGGACCAGTACGCGCGCTTCGCTGAAGCCCCGATCAATCAGCGCCTGTCGCAGCACATCGGTGCGCGACGTCAGGGCGGCATGCTCGCCCGGGGTGGTCAGGATGGTGGCGTGCACGGTGTCACCCCGCACCAGCACTCGAATCCGGTCGCTGCCATCACCCCGATCCAGCACCACGGTGACCTGGTGCGATGGCACCGCCGGCAAGGTGGCCGGACGCGGCGTCGATGCCGATGCCGATGCCGGAGCCGTGGGCTCGGCTGCAGCCGCAGCACGGACCGGAGCAGCCGACGGCATCGTCACGACGGGCGGCGTGAGGATCCGTTCTCCTCCAGCACTGACGGTCTGCGCGACGATCTCATCGGCAAGATGGGAGACCATGGCGACATGTTCCGCGTCGGCGGTTGGCAGATCCGCCACCGCGGCGACCTGTCCATCCTGTGGCTGCCCGCTGTCGGACGAGGTGTCCGGATGGCCCTGATGGTCTGGCCGAGTCTGTTGTGGATCGACCGCGTGCGCCACCGGCGTCCGCGGCGATGCCGATGGGGCAACCTCTGGCGCAGCCGATCCGGCGGTCGATCCCGCCACGACCTGCACCGCGACCCGCTCACCAACGGCAGGCAACGCTGCCTCCAGGTCGGCGACCACACCTACCAGCCCGGCCGGAGCGGTCGGCTGGGCGGGCTCAACCCCTTCGGCCTGCGGAGTGCGTCTGGCCTGGGCCACAGCAGGGACATCCGCCTGCGGTGTACTGGGCGCCTCCGGCGGCCGTGCCACAGCCTCACTGCCACTCTCCGCTGCGAGCACCGGCGGCGCATCGGAAACAGGTCGATCCGTTGCCAATGCGGGCGATGCGACAGCCTTCACCTGGTGGGCCAAGGGCGGGGGCTCCCGCACCACCGGAACAGCCAGCGGCCGACCATCACCATCGAGCCGGATCGTCAGTCCATCGACTGGTTCGGCCCCGACGGCATCGGGTGCATCTGCGGTCATGAGCGTACCCTCTGCCACTGGGCCGCCATCCTCCGGCAGTGGCGTCGCTTCCGGCACGACCATGGGTGGCGCCATCAGCGCCGCCAGCAGATCGGTGAACCGGTCGGCCCCATCCTGTTCCGTCGCCGACGGCATGCGCTCCGCAAGCAGATCCGCGTGCCCGGCATCGGCGACCCATGCGGCGGCCTTCACCAGCGGCGTCGGCATGGGGATCGGGACCGGCGGCAGGATCACGGCAGGCTCCCCGGTGGCAGGAGCAGCCGACGGGAGAAGTACGCACCCCGTTCACTGGGCATGGCCTGCAGCACCTTGGCCGCCCGATCGACGGCCATGCTCCGCAGCACCTGCTCCACCTGCTGATCGGTCATCAGACCCAGGAGCGCCGGCACGTCGGCCGGTTTGAGCTGGTCGAGGATGGCCACCAGCCGCACCACCGACACCGTGTCGGCTTCGTCCGTACCGGCCACCGGCGGGAGACGGACCTCGGGTGTTGCCGCTGCACCCGCGGCGGCGCCCTCACTGGGAACAGTCGGTTCAAACACTGGCGGCGACACCGGTGCGACCTGACCGGCCACCTCCGCACCTTCTCCCTCGTGTTCCGGTGCCTTGGCCAGGAAGGTGCCGCCTGCCAGGCCCACCAGGAACGCTGCCACGCCGATCACTGCCGGTTTCATGCGCTCTCCCCTCCAGGCCTGGTCTGACGCTGGGCGACTTCATCCATGTCCTTCTGCTCCAGTCGGCCGGTCTCCGTCTCCCATTCCTCTTCACGTCGTTCCCGCAGCCGCTCCACAGCCCGGCGCGCCATCCGGGCCTCCTGGTAGCGCGCCTCCTCCGCCGTCCGGGCCGCCTCCGCATCGCGCAACGCCTCGTCCTGGGCATCGCGCTGCTGCCGCGCCGCGTCCTGGGTCAGACCATAGACATGGTACAGGCCAGCCGCCCGGACTTCGTCGGTCGAGGAACGCAACTGATCCTCCACCATGTCGAGCCGTTCTTCGCTGGCCTGTGCCGCGTCTCGCTCGGTCGCTTCCTGATGTGCCGCAGCGTGCAGCGCTGACGCCTGCTGCCGTTCGGCCGCTTCACGCAGTTCCAGCAGACGCTGCAACCGGAAATTGAACTTCACCCGCCACTCCCCTCTTCAAGCTGCCGGGCCCGTTCGGCGAGTGCGACCACCATGTCCCGCGCGGTGCGGACGGGGGTCCGCTGATCGGGGCTCTGCCGCAGCAACGCCAGCAGCTCTGGACGAATGGCGATGGCCGTATCGACCACGCGGTCCGCACCACTGCGGTAGGCCCCAACGGCGATGAGATCTTCATGGTTGCGCCAGGCCGCTTCCAGTCGGGCCAGCCGGTTGGCTGCGGCAAGATGTTCCTCATCGATCACCGCATCCCGCACCCGGGACACCGAGTCCAGCACGTCGATGGCGGGGAACTGCTTGGCCGCCGCGAGACGGCGCGCCAGCACGACATGCCCGTCCAGAATGGACCGCGTTGCGTCAGCAACCGGCTCGTTGAAATCGTCACCTTCGACCAGCACGGTGTACAGTCCGGTGATGCTGCCGACCGTGCCGGTACCGGTGCGCTCCAGCAGCCGAGGCAGGGATGCGAACACCGAGGGCGGATAGCCGCGCGTGGTGGGCGGTTCGCCGACCGCGAGACCCACTTCGCGCCAGGCCGTGGCCACCCGGGTGACCGAGTCCATCAGCAGCAGGACATGCTTGCCCTGATCGCGGAAGTGTTCGGCGATTGAGGTTGCCACCAACGCGCCGGTAGAGCGCACCACGGCGGATTGGTCACTGGTCGCGACCACCACCACCGAACGCGCCAGCCCCTGCGGCCCCAGATCCCGCTCGATGAATTCACGGACCTCGCGCCCGCGTTCGCCGAGCAGAGCGATCACGTTGATGTCGGAGGCGGCGCCCTTGGCAATCATGCCCAGCAGCACGCTCTTGCCCACGCCGCTGCCGGCCATGATCCCCACCCGCTGGCCGCGGCCGAAGGTGACCAGGCCGTCGATGGCGCGGACACCGGTCTCGAACACACTGGTGACCCGGGCGCGCTCAAGGGGATTGGGTGGCGGGGCATGCAGCGGACGCGGGGTGGTTCGTCCCACCGGCCCCCGGCCATCGATGGGCTGCCCGAGACCATCCAGCACCCGCCCGACCAGACCATCGCCGACGGGGATGTACAGGGACCGGCCCAGGGGAGCGACCATGGCGCCGGGCAGAATGCCTTCCAGAGCGCCGATGGGCAGCAGCATCACGCCACGTTCATGAAATCCGGCCACCACGGCCAGCACACTGCGCGACAGCGTGGAAATCCGGCAGACTTCCCCGACCGCCACCGGCAGCGAGGTGGCTTCGACCACCTGGCCCACCACTCGGGTGACCCGGCCGTGCACCACCAGGCGGTCCACCTGTTCGAGGCGGGCCAGCGCCGGTGCCAGCAGGCCGGCATCAGTCATGGTTGAGCCGCTCGTAGATGTCCAGCAGCGCCCGGTCGACTCGGCCGTCCACGATCGACGCCGGTCCCTCCAGCACGCAGCCACCCCGCGAGATGCCGGTGTCGCCCACCCAGTGCAGCGCCAGGCCCTCTGCCGTGGTCTCGATCACTCCGCCGATGGTCTGCAGCAGCACCAGATCGTCGGGATGCATCCGCACGGTCACCGGCCCTTCCAGTGGTGCCAGCGCCACGGCGCGCGCCACCAGTTGCCGGATATGAGCCGGGTCCTGCGCGACCTCCCACTCGAGCAGGTGCCGGGCAATGGCTACCGACAGCGCGTGGACGGTGGCGACGACCTGGTGCCGCAGCACCTCGGCAGCGTCCTGCATGGCCTGCCGGGCTGCACCACAGGCCGCCACCACCGCGGCCTCGCGCTGTTCCCACTCCACGTCGCGGGCCGCTTGCCCCTCGTTCCACCCGCGCCGGTAGGCCTCCGCCACCGGATCGATGGGAGGAACCACCGGGTCATGCGCCCGGACCACCACAGGCGGCGGCTCCCAGCTCCGTACCCCTGGTGCCGTCGGCACGGGTTGGAGCCACTCAGGCGATGACGTCATCATCCCCAGCTCGATCGATCTCGATCTCCCCCTCGGCCTGCAACTCGCGGGTGAGCTTCACGATGTTGGCATGAGCGGTCTCCACATCCCGGACTTTCACCGCGCCCAGCATCTCGATCTCTTCGAGGAGACCAGCCCCGGCGCGTTCCGACATGTTCTTCATGATCAGGGCGCGCAGTTCGTCACTGGTGGCCTTCATGGCCAGAGCCAGCTCGCGGGTCTCGACATCGCGCAGCAGACGCTGCATGGCCTTGCCCGACAGGTAGCGGAGATCCTCGAACACGAACATCAGTTCGCGCACGGTATCGGCCACTTCCTGGCTCTGTCGCCCCATGGCGTCGAGCAGTTGCTGGTCAACCGGTGTCGGGACCTGGTTGAGCAACCGGGCGACAGCACTGGCCCCACCGGCCGCGGCGCCCTCCTGACTGAGCGAGAGGTCGGACTGCTCACCCAACGCGGCCTCCACCTGCTGAAGCACATCAGGCGGGACCGCCTCCATGCGCGCCACGCGGTAGAGCGTCTCACCGGCCAGGGCCGGGTCCATCGCCTGAATGACGGCACTGGCCAGCTTGGGCTCCAGATGCGCCAGCACCAGCGCCAGGGTCTGCGGGCTCTCGCCGCGCAGCATCCCCAGCAGCATCGATGGCGTGGCACGCCGCAGCTTGCTCAGGCCGCTCTCGACCATGCCTTCCTGCACCCGGTCGAGCACACCCTTGGCCCGCTGCGCACCGAGGGCGGTTTCGAGCATCTCGCGGGCGTAGTCGAGGCCGCCCTGCGCGCTGACCTGTCCGCGCTGGCGCACCTCCTGGTACTCGGCGAGCACCGCATCGACCACCTCAGCGCGCACCCGCGGCGTGCGGGCGATCTCCCGGGAGACCTGCTCCACCTCGTCGGCGGAGAGGTGCTTGAGCACCCGCGCCGACGCCTCGGCGCCCAGCGCCATGCAGAGCACTGCGGCCTTCTGGATGCCGGTCAGAGTGGTGGTTTCGGCGCGGGCGGTGCGGACCAGCGTCATGCCGGATCCGACAGCCAGGCCCGGATGGCGCGGGCCGCGGCCTCAGGCGAGGTCACCGACTCGGCCTGCGCGCGATCACGCAGGTCGGCGTGCGTCGCGGTCGGCGCAGCACCTGCCATGGTCGCGGTCATCGACGACTCGCCCTCGGTGCCGATGGGGGCGAGCACGCCCGCGCCGGTGGCGGCCGGGCGCCGCAGCGCAATGACCGCCAGAACGATCGCGGCAATCACGGCAATCAACCCCACCACCGGCATGCCATAGTCCCGCACCATCGCGCCCACCGCGACCCCACTGGTGGTGTCCGGCTCGTTGAAGGCAATCGTCGCGGGCCGCTCAAAGGCCACCGGCACCACCGATACCACATCGCCGCGGGCGGAGTCGGCCCCCACGGCATTGCGGACCAGCGTGTCGAGCTGATCACGGCGCAACGCAAAGCCCTGGGTCGTCGACCCGAGTGCCGCCGAATCCACCATCACCGCAACCGTCAACCGGCGGATGGCCCCTACCTCACCGACAACCTTGTCGACCCGGCGAGAGTTCAGATAGGTGTTGTTGAACACCGTCAGCCCGCCGCCCAGTCCGAGCGAGTCGTTGCCCTCCTGACTGCGCGCCTCGGTGGCCAGCACCTGACCGGCCGTGTCGTAGGTCTCCGCGGTCCGCTCGATCTGATCGAAGTTCAGCAACGCGGCAACCTGCACCCGGGACGTCCCAGCACCCAGCGCAGTGGTCACAATGGCTTCGGCCTTGGCGGCGAGCTGCGCTTCGACCTGGGCCTGCAATTCGAGTTGACGCGACGTCAGCGCCGGACCGCTCTCCATGCCCAGCACGCCCGTCAGCGGGCGCCCCGTGTCGTCCAGCACGGCAACATTTTCGACCGGCAGTCGTTCAACACTGCTGCTGACCAGTTGGGCAATGCCGCGCACCTGCTCGGGTGTCAGCGTGCCGCCACCCATCGCCACCACCACCGAGGCCGTAGCGGGCCGATCGTTGCGGCGCAGCGCGGCGGGCTCGGGCAGTGCCAGCGAGACCTGCGCCTTGCGCACCCCGCGCAGCGTCCCGATGGTGCGGGCCAGTTCCCCTTCCAGGGCACGACGGTAGGTGACCCGCTGGGTGAAGTCGGTCATGCCCCAGGTCTGCCGGTCGAACAGCTCGAGACCGGGGCGTCCCATGAGCGGCAGTCCCTCCTGCGCCAGCGCCACGCGGGCCCGGGCATGCTCGGACTCCGGCACCAGCACCTGGCCGACGGCATCGAGTCGGTTCGGAATCCCGGCTCGCGTCAGCGCGTCGCGGACCGTCCCCGACTCGGCGAGATCAAGCCCCTCGACCAGTTGGCGATACACCGGCGACCGGAAGGACTGGATGCTGAACCAGCCCCCGACCAGCAGGACCACCGCGACGGCCAGCACCAGAAAGCGACGATTGGCGTTCACGGCTGTCCCCGCTCAGTCACGCGCACCAGCATGCTCATCACGCCTGCATGTTCATCACGGTGCGGTAGGCATCCGTGAGCTTGTTGCGGGTCTCCACCAGCAGTTCGAGCGACAACGACGCCTCCTCGGCCGCAGCCATGAGATCGTGCAGCTCGACCGCATCACCGCGGAGGAAGGCGGTGACCAGGTCTTCCTTGCGCTCCTGCATCCCGGTCACATCGCGCAGGGCCCGGCTGAGCAGGTCGCCGAACACGCCATCCTGCGTCGGCACACCGAGGGGCACGCCGGCACCACGCTCAATCGGCGACGGCAGACCGATGGGAGGACGGATCGGAGTGGTCACGACTCAGGCCCGCACGTCGAGTCGTAGCCCAGCCACAGGAGCATTCTGCCCCGCCTGACCCGTCGCGTCGTACACCGCCGGACCCAGGGCCGGACCGGCCCCGAGGAAAAAGGCCCGCTCCTCCGCCGTCAGCACCTGCTGCAACCCCTCCGCCTGCGGAGCAGGTCCGGCAGCTCGCTGCACCTGGGTGGGTGCCGCAGGGCCCTCGATGCCGCGAGGCCCGATGGGTGGGAAGGTATGGTTGATTCCGGTAATCGTCACGACAACTCCGCAAATACAGGATGCATCAGATTTCGAGGGCGCGACGCAGCATGGACTTGGCGACTTGGAACACCGTCGCGTTGGCCTCGTGCATGCGCCGCGCAATCATCAGGTCCACCGTTTCGGTGGCGATATCGACATTGGGATACTGGACATACCCGGCCGCGTCGGCATCGGGGTGCCCCGGATCGTAGACCATCCGCCCGGTCCGGGCGTCGGTGGTCACCGTGGTGGTCAGCTCGCCGGTACGCGCATCGACCCCGCCGACGGCAATCTTGCGCTGATACGCCCCGCCCTCGGGCGTCCTGGTCGTCTCGGCGTTGGCAATGTTCTCCGAGATCACGGCCATGAAGCGCTGCTGCCGGGCCATGCCGCTGGCCGACGTACCGAGCGGGCCGAGCAGGTGCCGCAGCGGCCGGGGCAGCAGCGGCGGGATGCCGGACCCGTCAGCCACGGTCACGCATCGCGGTGCGCAGATCGCCGTAGCTCTTCTGCAGCAGACGGCTCACCGCCTCGAACCGGAGGTCCGTGTCGGCCAGCGCCACCATGTTCTGATGCAGCTCGGCCTCCTGGGCCGCACGCGCCGACTCCAACTCGACCCCGAAGTCGTCGGTGGTACTCTGCCCCTGAGCCGCCGCGACACGCGCCGAAATGGTGGCGTGGGTGGCGGTCAGTTCGGACAGCCCGCCACGCATCGCCTGAGTGATCGTCCCCGTCCCGAACAGTCGGTGGATCATACCCGCCCCCCTCGATGGAATGGTCCTCGGAGTGCGGGGGAGCAAGCCTTGTACCGGCCCGGGATAGGAATGTTAAGTTATTTACTCACAGTGACTTACGCGACTTCAAGGCAACCACGGTCGGTCGGCATGGCAAAGGAGCCCGGCAAGATGTTCCGGGTCCCGGTGATCCTTGCCAGCGTCAGGAAACGGAGGTGAGCCGGGAGGGCGTGTTGAGTTTGTTGCGCAGGGTCCGTTCGCTGATCCCCAGCAATTGGGCCGCCTTGGTCCGGTTGCCCCCGGTCCGCTGCAGCGCCCGGGCAATGGTCTGCCGCTCCAGCTCATCCAGGTTGAGCGGCAACTCCTCGGGCGGCGCAGCGGCGGCGGCAGCCGGAACAGCTCCATCCCGCGGCCGGATCGGGACCACCGGCGTCGCCTGCATGGCCGGGAAGAGCGTCGGGTGCGGATCGTTCACGCGCAGATGGGTGGCGAACACCTCCGGCGTGAGCGGACGGCCCCGGGCCAGAATCACCGATCGCTCCACCGCGTTGGCAAGTTCCCGGACATTGCCCGGCCAGGGGTACTGCTGCAGGAAGGGGATGGTCGCCGGGTCGAGTTCGCCAGGGCGGATCCCGAGCTGCTCGGCGGTGGCCTGCAGGAAGTGCTGCACCAGCACGGGGATGTCTTCCAAGCGGTCGCGCAGCGGCGGGGTGCGGACCGGCACTACCTGCAACCGGTAGTAGAGGTCCGCACGAAACCGACCGTGGCGCACCTCGTCGAAAAGATCCCGGTTGGTGGTCGAGATCAGCCGCACATCGACCTGGATCGACTCCCGTCCACCGACCCGCTCAAACTCCTGCTCCTGGATGGCCCGGAGCAGCTTGGCCTGCAGGTCGAGGCGCATCTCGGAGACTTCGTCCAGCAGCAGCGTGCCGCCGTCGGCCCGCTCGAAAGCACCCGTAGACTTCGTGCTGGCCCCCGTGAAGGCCCCCTTCTCGTGGCCAAACAGGACGCTCTCGACCAGCCCCTCGGGCAGGGCCGCGCAGTTGACCGTGACGAAGGGGCGGTCCCGGCGCTGGCTCTGTTCGTGGATGGCCCGCGCCAGCAGTTCCTTGCCCGTGCCCGATTCACCCTCCAGCAGCACCGAGGCCCGGGTCGGTGCGACCGTGGCAACCACATCGAGGAGTTCCCGGACCGCCGGGCTCCGACCGATGAACTTCCGCAGCGAGCGGAGCCGCGACAGCTCGTGCCGGAAGGTCTCGTTCTCCCGCCGGAGCTGGATGTACTCCAATGCATGGCGGACGGTGATGAGCAGAGTCTCGGCCCGGACCGGCTTGGTCAGGTAGTCCACCGCGCCACCCCGCATGGAGAGCACGGCGTCCGCCACGCTGGAGGCCCCGGTGACAATGACCACGGGGATCTTCCGGGACCGATCCTCCATCAGGCGCAGCAGCTCGAGCCCGGACAGGCCGGGCAGGTCGTCGTCGGCCAGGATGAGGTCGACCGTCCCCCCATCCAGCGCTGCGTGCGCCTCGGCCGCTGTCCCGGCCAGGAGCACCTCGTAGCCCTGGCCGGTCAGGATCTGGTCGAACAGCGCCGCAGTCGCCGGCTCGTCGTCGATACAGAGGATCGTGGTCACGACAGGGCGAGGCGGATGAGGGGCTCCGGGATGGGGGGATCAGGTGACTCAGCTTTGGCGGAAAGTACCCGATAATGACGCAATTGTCACTTCCGGCCGGGAGGCCAGGAGCTTCGCATGCGTGTGACCAATCTTGCCACCCACGAGCGTCTGCTGCGGGATATGCAGCGGCAGGCCAGCGCCCTGGATCGCGCCGCCCAGCAGGTGTCCTCAGGGCAGCGGCACGCCAACCTGTCAGGCGACCCCGTCGCTGCGGCGGCCACGCTGCGGGCCGACACCGGCCTGCGTGCGCTGACCGGCTACGCCCGGAGCGTGACCACGGTCCGCACCCGGCTCGACGCCGAGGAATCGGTGCTCGACCAGGTCGGCGACCTGCTGTCCCGGGCCAAGGAACTCGGCATGGCCCAGGGCGGTGCCAATGCCAACGCCACCTCGCGGGCCCAGACGGCCGTTGAGATCGACGGCCTGCTGGCCCAGGCCATCTCGCTGGGTAACCTGAAGGTCGGCGGCGAGTATCTCTTCGCGGGGTACGCCACCGGCGCGCCCGCCTTCGACAGCACCGGCGCCTACCAGGGCACCACGGATGGCCGCCCCGCCGAGATCGGCAATGGCGTGGTGGTCGAGACCATCCACCACGGGCAGCAGCTCTTCGTCGACAGCGGCGTCTTCAGTTCGCTGGTTGCGCTGCGCGATGCCATGGTGGCCAACGACCCGGCGGCAATCCAGGCGGCGATGGCCCCGCTGGACCAGGCCTTCGACCAGACCGAAACCAACCGGGCCGAGGTCGGCAGCAGGACCCGGGCGCTGGACCAGGCTCAGGCCGCCATCGATTCGTTCAAGACCGCGCTGACCAACGAGCGCGCCGCCCACGCCGACATCCCGCTCGAAGAGGCGCTGATGCACTTCTCCGCCATCCAGACGGCCATGCAGGCCGCCCTGATGGTCACGGCGCAGCGGATGCAGATCTCCCTGGCCAACTACCTGGCGCCCTGATGAGCCTCCCGCTGCCCGTCCCCTCCGTCCGCACCGTGACCACGCGCCTGTTCGGCGTCCTGCAGGTCGCCGACGACACCATCATCCAGTTCGCCGATGGACTGCCGGGATTCGAGGACGCACACCAGTTCGTCTACCTCCCGGCAGCGGTCGAGGGCACCGGCTGGCTGCAGAGTCTCGACCGCACCGACCTGGCGTTCTTCCTGGTGGAGGCGCGTCGCCTGTCCTCCGAGGCATTCGGCGACACGCCCGACCTCATGGCCATCGTGACGCTGCCGGGCGCCGGGCGTCCGCAGGCCACTGCCAACCTCCGCGCACCGCTGCTGCTGGCGCGTCAGGGCGGGCCTGGGCATCAGTTGATCGGCCTGGATGAGACCTGGTCCACCACCCATCCCGTGGATCTGGCAACACTCTTGCCTTAGGCCGTGGTACCCTGATCGCTAAGGGTTCTGGCAACCGGCCCGATAACTGGATCCGGTGGCCGCCCTGATCGGGAACCACCCGGAGCACGGATGCTCCGACAACCAACACTGTTAAGGGAGTAACAGCACCATGGCCAGTATCCAGACCAACGTTGCGGCGAACAATGCGCT
>CAYQXR010000011.1:0-53150 GCA_964421625.1 uncultured Gemmatimonadaceae bacterium
ATCCGACTCATGGTGCTAAAATACATGCGCCAACATCCCCGGCGCAGGTCGGGGCCACTGCTCCGCCTTCCGCCAGGTGTTTTCCGTCATGTCGACTGCTGCCGCTGCCCCGATCCAGGTCACCCTCCCCGACGGCTCGATCCGGGAGCTGCCGACCGGGGCGACCGCGGCGGATCTGGCCGCCGCCATCGGGTCCGGACTGGCCCGGGCCGCGCTCGCCGCCAAGGTGAACGGGGTGTTGCAGGATCTCTCCCGACCACTGCCCGACGGGGCGACCGTGGCCATCGTTACCGATCGGGACCCAGACGCCCTGCCCCTGCTGCGGCACTCGGCGGCGCACATCCTGGCCACCGCCGTCCGGGAGCTGTTCCCCTCGGCCGGCATCGGCTTCGGACCGGCCATCGACGAGGGCTTCTACTACGACTTCGACGTGCCGCGCCCGTTCACGCCGGAGGATCTCGAAGCCATCGAAGCGGCCATGGCCAAGGTCATCACGGCCGACCATCCCTTCGTGCGCGAAGTGGTGGACCGCGATGAGGCGCGCCGCCGCTTCGCCGATGACCCGCTCAAGCTGGAACGCATCGCCGAGCTGGGCGAGGACGAGACCATCACGGTGTACACCGATGGTCCCTTCGTCGATCTCTGCCGGGGGCCGCATGTGCCCAGCACCGGGCGGCTGAAGCACTTCAAGCTGCTGCACGGGGCCGGCGCCTACTGGCGCGGCGACGCGTCGCGCCAGATGCTCCAGCGGATCTACGGTACGGCCTTCCACCGCAAGGAGGAGCTGGGACAGCACCTCTACCGGCTGGAGGAGGCCAAGAAGCGCGATCACCGGCTGATCGGTCGGCAGCTCGACCTGTTTCTGTTCCACCAGTTCTCGCCGGGCGCCGCCTTCTGGACCGAAAAGGGGACGGTGCTCTACAACGAGTTGAACGCCTGCATGCGGGAGCTGCAGCGCGACGGCTATCGTGAGATCCGCACGCCGCTGCTCTTCAACAAGGCCCTGTGGGAGACCTCCGGTCACTGGGGCAAGTATCGGGAGAACATGTTCCTGGTGCTCGACAACGAGACCGGTGAACATGACTTCTCGTTGAAGCCGATGAACTGCCCGTCGCACCACCTGATGTACGCGGCCCGGAAGCACTCCTACCGGGAACTCCCCATCCGCTACGTCACCTACGACGTGCTGCACCGCAACGAGGTGAGCGGCGCGCTGGCGGGTCTGACGCGGGTGCGGCAGTTCGCCCAGGACGACTGCCACATCTACCTGATGGATCGGCAGATCCAGGCGGAGGTGCACGGGCTGGTCCGCTTCATCCTGGCCTACTACGAAATCTTCGGCCTCAAGGCGAGCCTCAAGTTCGCCACCCGGCCGGAGGAGCGGATCGGCAGCGACGCGCTGTGGGACAGCGCCGAGCAGGCGCTGCGGCATGCGCTGGAGGCGACCGGCCTGCCGTGGGAGCTGAAGCCGGGTGATGGCGCCTTCTACGGGCCCAAGATCGACTTCGATGTCGAGGATGCGCTGGGGCGCAAGTGGCAGCTCGGCACCATCCAGCTCGACTACAACGCGCCCGAGCGGTTCGACCTGCAGTACGTCGGTGAAGACAACACCGAGCACCGCCCCGTGGTGATCCATCGGGCCGTGAACGGTTCGTTCGAGCGCTTCATCGCGATCCTGATCGAGCATTTCGCCGGGGCCTTCCCGCTGTGGCTGGCGCCGGAGCAGGTGCGGGTGGTGCCGATCTCCGATGCCCAGCACGATGCGGCCGCGCAGATGACCGACCGGCTGCGGGCCGCCGGGCTCCGGGCCACGCTGGATGACCGCAACGAGACGCTCAACTACCGCATCCGCGATGGCGAACTCGCCAAGATTCCCTACCTCGCCGTGGTGGGGCAGCGCGAGGCCGATGGCGGAACCGTGGCCGTCCGGACCCGGGGCGAGGGGACCAAGCAGGAGGTCATGGCGCTGGACGACTTCACCAACCAACTCGTGGCGGCGGTCCGCGGCCGGACCCTCGTGCCGTGAACCCCCGACCCGTCTATCTTGCGCGGATGATTCGTCGACTCCGCCTTGAGGAGAATGTTCATGTCTGATGCCCACGTGCCGGTCCTGCTCAGCGCCTGTCGCACACCGATCGGCAGATATCTCGGTGGTCTCAGTCCGCTTCCCGCCTCCCGTCTCGGCTCCATCGCCATTCGGGAGGCGGTTTCGCGTGCCGGGATCGACCCAGCCACCATCGACGACGTGATCATGGGCCATGTGGTCCAGGGCGGCTGTGGGCAGGCCACCGGGCGTCAGGCGATGATCCACGCCGGTCTGCCCGCCACGATCCCCGCGCTGACGATCAACAAGGTCTGCGGCTCAGGGCTCAAGGCCGTGATGCTCGCTGCCCAGTCCATCAAGGCGGGCGACGCGTCCTGCGTGGTGGCGGGCGGTCAGGAGTCGATGTCCGGCGCCCCGCACTACCTGTACCAGTACCGGGGTGGCATCAAGGCCGGCAATCAGACCCTCGTCGACGGCATGATCCACGACGGCCTCTGGGACTCCTTCGGCAACAACCACATGGGCGAGTACGCCGAGTATACCGCCGAGAAGGCGGGTATCTCGCGCGAGGAGCAGGACGCCTTCGCATTGCGCTCGCATCAGCGGGCGGTGGCGGCCCAGCAGGCGGGCAAGTTCGACCGCGAGATCGTGCCGGTTGAAGTGCCCGGCCGTGGTGGCCCCACACTGGTGAGCGCCGACGAGTCGCCACGCGCGGATACCTCCCTCGAGGGGCTGGCCCGTCTCAAGCCCGTCTTCCGTCAGGGTGGTTCGGTGACGGCGGGGAATGCCCCCGGCCTGAACGATGGTGCCGCCGCCGTGGTGGTGGCCTCGCTGGCCTACGCCCGCGCCCATGGCCTGACGCCCCTGGCCCGTATCACCGGCTATGCCACCGGTGGCGGTGATCCGAAGGATCTCTTCTTCGCGCCGATTCTCGCCGTGCAGAATCTGATGCGGCAGGCCGGCACACAGATCGGCGACTACGATCTGATCGAGGCCAATGAAGCCTTTGCAGTGCAGGCGCTGGCCAACGGGCGCGCGCTGGGCTGGGACGATGCCCGGGTCAATGTTCACGGCGGTGCCATTGCCCTGGGGCACCCGATCGGTGCTTCGGGCGCCCGGGTGCTGGCCACCCTGGTGCATGCCATGGCCGACCGTGGTGCCCGTACGGGGCTGGCCACGCTCTGCCTCGGCGGCGGCAACGCCGTGGCGCTCAGCGTCGAAGCGATGGCGTAGCCGCACCCCTGATCTCACCCTCTTCGGAGTCTGTCATGTCGTCTTTCGCTGTCATCGGATCCGGCACCATGGGCAACGGGATTGCCCACGTGTTCGCCCAATACGGACACCAGGTTGCCCTGATCGATGTGCAGGCTGTGGCACTCGACCGCGCCCTCGCGACCATCCGGTCCAATCTGGAGCGGCAGGTCAAGAAGGGGACACTCGCAGCGGAGGCGGTACCCGAGATTCTCGGGCGGATCACGCCGAGCACAGAGCTTGAAGCGGCCGCCGGGGCCGAACTCGTCGTCGAGGCGGCCAGCGAGAACCCCGTCGTCAAGTTTGACCTCTTCACCCGGCTCGATCAGGTGGTGCAGCCGGAGGCCATCCTCGCGTCCAACACCTCGTCCATCTCGATCACCGAGATCGCGGCCCGCACCAAGCGTCCGGCCCAGGTGATCGGCATGCACTTCATGAATCCGGTGCCGGTGATGGCGCTGGTCGAAGTGATCCGGGGCCACGCCACCAGTGACGAGACTACTGCTGCGGTGATGGCACTGTCCGAGGCCATCGGCAAGACACCCGTCGAGGCCAATGACTATCCCGGCTTCGTGGCCAATCGCATCCTGATGCCGATGATCAACGAGGCGATCTACTGCGTCTTCGAAGGGGTCGCCGAGCCGGCGGCGATCGATACAGTCATGAAGCTGGGGATGGCCCACCCGATGGGGCCCCTCACGCTGGCGGATTTCATCGGACTCGATGTCTGCCTCGCGATCTGCGAGGTGCTTCACCGCGGTCTGGGCGACGACAAGTATCGCCCCTGCCCCCTCCTGCGGAAGATGGTGGCCGCAGGACATCTGGGACGGAAGAGCGGCCGCGGCTTCTTCGACTATCGGACGGCGTGATGATGGACACCTTCAAGGAGATGCAGACCTGGGGACACGAACAGGTCGTCTTCTCCCACGAGCCCTCCTGCGGCTACTTCGGAATCATCGGCATTCACGACACCACCCTCGGGCCGGCACTCGGCGGCACGCGGGTCTGGGCCTACGACAGCACCGAAGCGGCGCTCCGCGACGTGCTCCGCCTCTCCCGCGGCATGACCTACAAGTCCGCCGTGGCGGGGCTCAACCTCGGCGGCGGCAAGGCCGTGATCGTCGCCGATCCCAAGCGGACCGATCGGGAGGCGCTGTTCCGCGCCCACGGCCGGTTCGTGGAGACGCTCGGTGGGCGCTACATCACGGCGGAGGATGTCGGGACTTCGCCGCAGGACATGGAGTTCATCAAGCGCGAGACCAAGCATGTCGCCGGACTGCTGAACCTGTCGGGGGATCCGTCGCCCGTCACCGGCTACGGGGTGTACGTCGGCATGAAGGCCGCCGCCAAGGCCCGGTGGGGCCGTGACTCGCTGGCGGGCAAGACCATCGCCGTGCAGGGTGCCGGCAAGGTTGCCCACTACCTGATGACCCACCTGAAGCAGGAAGGCGCCAAGCTCATCGTCTGCGATATCGACGAAGCCAAGGCCCAGCATGCCGCCGATGAACTCGGGGCCCAGGTGGTGCGCCCCGATGCCATCCTGGACGTAACCGCCGACATCTTCGCGCCCTGCGCGCTCGGCGCCATCATCAACGACGACGCATTGGCCCGGCTCAAGGTCGAGGTGATCGCCGGCGGTGCCAACAACCAGCTCGCGGAAGAGCGGCATGGGGCGGCGCTGGAAGCACGCGGCCTGCTCTACGCGCCCGACTACGTGCTCAACGGGGGCGGCGTCATCAACGTGTACGGCGAACTCCAGGGCTGGACCATGGAGCGCGCCAAGCGCAAGGCGCAGGAGATCTACGACACCACGCTGCGGGTGTTCGCGATCGCAGCCCGCGACAGCATTCCCACCTATCAGGCGGCCGACCGCCTGGCCGAGGAACGACTCCGCTCGGTGGCCTCGATGACGCCGATGTGGGTGGCGGGCGACCGCTGATGGTCATCGAGCAGATTCCAATCGGGTCGGATCACGCCGGTGTGGCCATGAAGGCACGGCTCAGCGCGGAACTGCAGCAGCTCGGCTTTGCGGTCGACGATGTCGGCACGCACAGCACCGAGTCGATGGACTATCCGGACATTGCCCATCCGGTGGCCGATGCGGTGGCCACCGGCCGAGTGCACCGCGGGATTCTGCTCTGCGGGACGGGGCTGGGCATGGCCTACGCCGCGAACCGGCATCCGGGCGTGCGCGCGGCGGTGGCCTGGACGCCGGAAGTTGCCCATCTCGCCCGCGAACACAACGACGCCAACATCCTGGTGCTGCCGGCGCGCTGCATCGATGACGATACTGCCGTGGCGATTCTGCACGCCTGGCTGGAGACTCCCTTTGCCGGCGGCCGCCACGAGCGGCGGGTCGCCAAGATCGAGATCCCGACATGACCTGGTCCCATGACACCCCGCTGCGGACGGCAGATCCCGCCATCGCCGCCCTGATCGACGCCGAACTGGTTCGGCAGCAGGACGGCCTGGAACTCATTGCCAGCGAGAACTTCACCTCCCGTGCGGTGATGGAGGCGATGGGGTCGTGTCTGACCAACAAGTACGCCGAGGGGTACCCGGGCAAGCGGTACTACGGTGGGTGCGAGGTGGTCGACCAGGTGGAGCAGTTGGCGATCGACCGCCTCAAGACGCTGTTCGGGGCGGAGCACGCCAATGTGCAGCCCCATGCCGGCGTGCAGGCGAACGTGGCGTCGTACCTGGCACTCATCAAGCCGGGGGATACCATCATGGGCATGGCGCTGCCGCATGGCGGCCATCTCTCGCATGGTGCCTCGGTCTCCCACACGGGGCAGATCTGGCGCGCCGTGCAGTACGGCGTGCGGACCAGCGACGGCCTGATCGACTACGACGCGATGCGGGATCTGGCCCGGCGTGAGCGCCCGCAGCTCATCGTGGCGGGCGGCTCGGCCTATGCCCGCGTCATCGACTTTGCCGCCTTCCGCGCCATTGCCGATGAGGTGGGTGCCTTCTTCCTCGTCGATATGGCCCACTTCGCCGGTCTGGTTGCCGGTGGTGTGTATCCGTCGCCGGTGCCGCACGCGCACGTGGTCACCAGCACCACGCACAAGACGCTGCGCGGCCCGCGTGGCGGGATCATCCTCTGCGGCACCGAGCATGCCAAGGCCATCGACAAGTCGGTGTTCCCCGGCGGGCAGGGTGGTCCGCTGGAGCATGTCATCGCCGGGAAGGCCGTGGCCTTCGGCGAGGCACTGACCGACGATTTCAAGGTCTGGGCGCGCCAGGTCGTGGACAACGCGCGGACACTCGCCGCGGCGATGGTGGATCGGGGCTATGCCATCGTCTCGGGCGGCACCGACACGCATCTGATGCTGGTCGATCTGCGGCCCAAGGACCTCACCGGCAAGGAGGCGGAGCGCCGTCTGGGGCTGGCCGGGATCACGGTCAACAAGAACACCATTCCGGACGATCCGCAGTCACCCTTCGTGACCAGCGGCATCCGGATCGGGACCCCGGCGATCACCACCCGTGGGCTCGGCGCGGCCGAAATGGTGCGGGTGGCCGAGCTGATCGATGCGGCACTGACGGGCACGGATGACGATGCCATCCGGCAGATCGGCGACGGTGTGCGTGAAGTCGCCGGCCGGTTCCCGCTGTATCCGTCCGGGTTGCCGTAGGCTCCCCCTTCATCTGCCCCCCCGATCCTTGCCATGTGACCGGGGGGGGGCAGATTGGGTCATTGGTAAGATGACCACCCAGTTCTGGAGGCAGGGATGCTGCACCTCACAATGCTTCTGTTCGCAGTTCAAGGCCCGGTAACGGCAGATACATCCGCTCTCGTCAGGGCCTTGGGTGTTGCGGCCCGGAGCGCGGTCGATTCGGCCAAAAAACATCAACTCGGCTCCGCCTATGCGGACGCGGATGTGAGCATTTCCCTGGAGTCAATTCGCCAGGCTGCTGGCGCTGCGAACATGGGGTTGGGTTCACTCGCTGGGGTGGTTCAAGCATTTGGAGCCAAGGGCATCAGGGACTCCACCACCGCCTGCACTGCTTCCACACGCTGCCCGTCGACGCCGAATGTGATCCAGGTGTCGATGAGCGAATTGGCGGGGTCGACGGACTCGATTTCCGGCCATGTCTCGGTCTACTACACCTATACTCGTAACAGCGGCCTGGCTGCTACCGGCTTCGTCATGTACCGTGTGGTGATGCTCCGTCGCGGTGAAGGCTACGCGCTTGGCAGCGTCAGACTCCTTCAGCGGAGCTGACTTCAGGTTGGAGCCGGGCGCGTATCCGATGCGCCTACCGCACTCCTGACGCGCCCGCCAGTTCCTCCAGCACCGCTGCCGTCGCCTCCAGCCCGATGCAGGGATCGGTGATGCTCTGACCCCAGGCCAGGGGCTGGCCCGGCACGAAGGGCTGGGCCCCCTCCACCAGATGACTCTCCAGCATGATCCCCATGATGCCCGTGGCGCCGTCGCGAAGCTGACGGGCCACATCGCGTGCGGCCTCGACCTGCCCGCCCGGGTGCCCGCCACTATTGCCGTGCCCGCAGTCCACCAGGAGGCGCGTCGGAAGTCCATGTTCGGCGAGTGTGGCCAGCGCCTGGGCCACGTCGGGGGCGCGGTGATTGGGGCCTCGGCCACCGCGGAGAATCAGGTGACCATCGGGGTTGCCGGTGGTCGCCATCACGGCGAGCCGTCCATCCGGCGCCATCGACATCAGATGGTGCGGACTCCGCGCCGCCATGATGCCGTTGATGGCAGCGTCGAGACGTCCGTCGGTGCTGTTCTTGAAGCCGACAGGGCAGGGCAGGCCGGATGCCAGTTGCCGGTGCAGCGGGCTCTCGCTGGTGCGCGCCCCGATAGCACTCCAACTGGTGAGATCCTCCAGGAAGGCCGTTGAGTCCATGCCGAGGAACTCGGTCGCCGTCGGCAGGCCGAGCGCGGCGATGTCGAGCAGGAGGCGGCGCGCCAGGCGCAGACCTTCGCCGATCCGGAAGGAGTCGTCCAGCAACGGATCGTTGATGAGTCCCTTCCAGCCCAGGCGGGTGCGCGGCTTTTCGACATAGGCCCGCATCACCAGCAGCAGGCGATCCGCGTACCGATCCCGCTGACCGGCCAGCCATTCGGCGTAGGCCAGTGCCGCTTTCGGGTCGTGGATGGAGCAGGGCCCCACGACTACCAGCAGGCGCGGGTCCTCGCCCCGGTGGATCGCCCGGATGGCCGCACGCGTCTCGCGGACGAGGGTAGCGGTATCATCCGGACGGGGTGCCACACGATGCAACTGTTCCGGCGAGATCAGCGCCTCGACCTCGTGCCGTCGCGCTTCGGCAGTGGACGCCGGACTGGGACGATCGAGCGGGATCAGGACGGTGGGATCGGTGGGCACGGTCAATCCTTCAGGCGCGCTGAGTCGCGCCACCATCGACGTAGAGATCGGCCATGGTGATGTGGCGGGCACGATCGGACAGGAGGAAGACGATGGCCTCGGCGACATCTTCCGGTTCGGCCACCCGACCGAGCGGAATGCCGGTGCGGTACGCTTCGGGCGCGCCACGGATGACCTCCGCCAGGGCATAGCCATCGTGGAAGGTGCCTTCCAGCATGGGCGTGCGCGTGGACCCCGGGGCGACCACGTTGCAGCGGATGCCGTGCGGCGCGAGTTCGAGGCCGAGGCAGCGGGTGAACATGGTGGCCGCGGCCTTCGAGGCGGCGTAGGCGGCCAGGTGCTGGCGAGGGACGCCAGCGGCGTTCGACGAGACGACGACCAGCGCGCCGCGACCGCGAGGGGTCATGCGGCGCGCCAGGGCGCGCAGCAGATGGAAGACGCCGGTTGCGTTGACGGCCAGATGCCGGGCCCAGGTCGCGGCGTCGGTGTCGGAGACCGCGGCCGCCTGGAGATGTCCGGCCAGACTGATGCCGAGGTCGATGGGGCCCCATTCCGTCTCGATCCGGTCCACCAGGGTGTCGACTGCGGTCTCGTCGGTCACGTCGAGCGACACTCGGCGCAGGCGGTTGCCCGAAATGGTGGTGGCCGGTGCCGTCTCCCACGCAGTCGCGAGATCTGCTGCGACCACATCGGCGCCTTCGCGCAGCAGGGCGGTCACCGTGGCCGCGCCGATGCCTCCGGCTGCACCAGTCACCAGGGCCAGGCGTCCGGCGAGATCGCCCCGGCCTGTCGTTGTCATCGGGTCAGTCATCGGCTGAGATCCTCCTCCAGGAGGTGGGCCAGGCGGGCCGCCACGGCCTGCCCGGGGATGCCGGGGTGCGTCACCGGCAGGTCGTGCTGAAGCAGGGTGCCCACGTAGGGGAGCCAGGCATCGGGGTGGATGTCGGTACCCTGATGGTCCAGCGCTGCCCGCACGTGGCGTACCGGGCCATCGAAGTGCCGGTGCTCATGCCGCCGGACCAGGCGGTTGTTGTGGGTCACCACCCGGAGCACTCCGTCGAGCGCAGTGTCGGAGAAATGTCCCAGCGGATGCTGCCGTTCACGCAGCCGCCGCTGCACGTCGGCCCGGGTGAGCGGAGTGGTGGTCTCGTCGCCGATACCAGCGATGAGCAGCAGGGCTTTCAACGCGGTGGCCTCGGTCGGATCGGTGGCGCTGCGCCAGCGATCGGCAGGGTAGGCGTCGAGCAGGGCCACGAGACCCACCGGGAGGTTCCGTGTGCGGCACTCGACGGCCATGGACTGTGCGATGATGCCACCCACCGACCAACCCGCGAGATGAATCGGTCCGGTCCCACCGACGGCCGTGATGCGATCGACATAGAGACTGGCCAGGGCGTCGAGTGTGTCCGGAAGGTGATCGTCCGGGTGCAGGCCGGGCGATTGGATGCCGTACACCGGGCGATTCCCGGTCAGGGCACGGGCCAGTGCGCCGTAGCACCAGGTGATGCCGCCGGCAGGATGGACCAGGAACAGTGGCGCAAGCGGTGAGGCCGGGTCTCCGGCCAGCAGGAGCAGCGGGTCGAGGCCGACCAGGTCGTCCGTCCCACCTGTCAGCGAATCCAGATGCGCCGCGAGCCGGGCCGGAGTTGAGTGGGCAAAGATGGCGCCGAGTCCGGGGTCGAGTTGCAGGGCTTCCCGGATGCGGACCAGGAGTCGCGCGGCTCGCAGCGAATGCCCTCCGAGGCGGAAGAAGTCGCTGTCGACGCTCACTGCGTCTGTGGTGGAGAGATCGAGCACTTCGCGGAAGAGGGCCACCAGGTGGCGCTCCCGTTCGGTATCAGGTGCCCGAGTCGATGGCCCGGTCGTCCGGGTCGGTGCGGGCAGCGCCCGACGATCGACCTTACCGCTGCTGGTGAGTGGCAGCGCGTCCAGCACCACGCAGGCGGAGGGGACCAGCGCGGTCGGCAGGGCATCCCGCAGGGCCGCGAGCATGGTCTCCTCGTGCAACTGGACACCGCCAGCAACCACATAGGCCACCAGGGCGGGGTCGCCGGGGTGATCGTCGCGCCGGATCACCACCGCTTCGGCCACGCCCGGCAGGCGCCGGACGGCGGCAGCCACATCCTCCAGCTCGATTCGGACGCCGCGGATTTTCACCTGGTCATCGCTGCGGCCGTGATAGAGCACCGCGCCATCGTGGCGCCAGGATGCTCTGTCTCCCGTCGCGTACATGCGCGCGCCCGGTGGACCGAAGGGATCGGGGCGGAAGCGCTCGCTGGTCAGGTCATCCCGCCCAAGGTAACCGCGGGCAAGTTGGGCTCCTGCCAGATACAACTCGCCTTCAACCGTCGGCGGCAGGAGGCGTTGCTGGGCGTCGAGCACATAGAGTCGCGTGTTCCAGACGGGGTAGCCCAGCGGCACGACCGGTGTGGTATCGTCGGCGGTGGCCTGCCACCAGGTCACGTCGATCGCGGCTTCGGTGGGGCCGTAGAGGTTGTCCAGCGCAAGCTGCCAGCGCGCGTGGACGCGATCACGCAGCGTGGCAGGCAGGGCCTCGCCGCTGGTGACGATCCGTCGCAGCGGCAGCGGGGTCTCATCCGTCGCCTCGACGAAGAGCGCCAGCATCGGTGGCACGAAGTGCACGATGGTGACGCCCGCCTCGCGGATCAGCCGGGCCAGCGCAATCGGGTCGCGGTGCAGGTCCGGGGGCGCCACCACCAGGGTCGCCCCGGAAATCAGCGGGAGGATGAACTCCCAGACCGAGACGTCGAAGGTCGCGGGCGTCTTCTGCAGGAACACATCGGCCGTGGTGACACCGAGCGCGTCCTGCATCCAGAGGAGTCGATTGACGATGGCCCCGTGCTCAATCATCACGCCCTTGGGCGTACCCGTCGATCCGGAGGTGTAGATCACATAGGCGGGATCGTCGGGACGCAGTGCCACAGCCGGAAGCGGCGCGGCAGTGTGGCGAGCGAACTCCTCGACGTGGAGGGTGGCGCCCGGCAGATCGTCGGGGGTCGCCACCAGACGGAGTACCGGCTGGGCGGTTTCGAGCATGGCCTGCCGGCGGGGTGCGGGATCGCTCGGGTCGATCGGGAGCCAGGCCGCGCCGCTGCGCAAGATCGCCACGATGCCGACAACGAGTGCGATCGAGCGGGGCAGCTCGATGCTTACGATGGTCTCTCGGTGCGCGCCAAGCGATTGCAACTGGAGGGCCAGGGCGCGAGTCCGGTGTTCGAGGTCGCGCCAGGTCAGCGTCTCCGTCTCGTCGCGGATGGCAACGGCGTCCGGCTGCCGCTGCATCGTCGCCTCGATCAGGGCGGTCAGCGTGGTGGCCGGGACCGGGTGCGCCGTCGCGTTGACCCGCCCGAGCCAGGCGCGTGCCGCGGCGTCCGACACGGTGGGCACCGCACTCAGCGTCTCGGCCCGGCAGGCCACATCCAGGAAGGCGAGCAGCGAGTCGGCGAAGGTCGCCACCGTGTCGGGCTCGTAGAGCGCCGGGTTGGCTTCGATGGATAGCGCCAGACCCTGCCCGTCCATGCTGCTGCGGAACTCGATGGACAGATCGTCCACGGGGCCGGTGCCGTGCAGCGTCGAGGTCACGTCGATGCCGGGAAGCGCCAGCGGCTCGTCGAAGGGGAGCACGTTGACCAGAGGACCGTGCAACCGCTGATCCTGACCGCTGCGTCCCAGGTCGCGCCGCACCTGTTCACCCCGGTAGCGGCCATGCCGCCGCACCTGGCGGAGACGCCCAGCAGTCCTCCGCAGCACCTCCTGCAGCGCGGTGCGCTCATCAATGATCAACCGACATGGCAGGACATTCATGACCAGCGACGGCACCCGCGCCACGCTGCGGCCGAACCGGTTCATGGTCGGCAGACCGAGGACCACTTCGTTGCTGCCGGTGAGGCGGGCCACCCAGGCTGCTGTCACGGCGATCAAGACATCAGGCCAGAGCTGGTCGGCGGTCTGCGCTGCGGCCTTGATGGCGTCGATCGTGGCGGTCGGCAGGGGCCGTGCGGTGCGGTGGGCAGTGACCGCACTGCGCGCGATACCGGAGGTCAGTGACCGCACCTCGGTGAGATGGGCAAGGTCGTCCTGCCACCACTCGCGATCCCGTTGGTAGTGCTCACTGGCATGGTAGTCCGCATCCGCTTGGAGCACCGTGGCATGCGGGGGCAGCGGGGTGGGTGGTGGGTCGCCCTGGACCATCGCGCGGTACCAGGCCGCGACCTGCTGGAGCAGCAGCATGGTCGCGTAGCCATCGGTGACCAGGTGGTGCAGCCCGAGGTACCAGCAGTGCTGCGCATCGCCCAGGATGAACAGCGTCTGGTTCACCAGGGGGTCGCGCTGCAGGTCGCGCGGCCGGGTGCGATCGGCTGTCATCCACTGGTTGGCCGCGCTGGCGGGGTCGGGTGTATGGCGCAGGTCGATCACGGTCAGCGGCGGGACGGGGTGCGCACCAATCTGCTGCTCGGGTCCGGCGGGCGTCTCCCGGAACCCGATGGTCAGTCCGTCGGCCTCCGCCATGGTGGTATCGACTGCGCGGCAGAAGGCCTCACGGTCGAGTGGCCCCGCGAGTTGAATGGCCTGGCTGGTCCAGAAGATGGGATTGTCCGGGTCGAGGCGCTGGGCGAACCAGAGTCCCTCCTGGGCCGTGGTGAGCGGGGTCCAGTCCGTGCGTGGGTCAGCGGCCACACGTCCAACCGGAACAGCGGTGCCGGTCATGCGCCGTCGGCAGCCTGGGGAGCAATCAGCTCCCACCAGGAGCGGAGGGTCGATCGCTCCGCCAGAGCACTGAACACCAGGCCGGCACCCTGGGCATTCCAGCGTTCCATCAGGGCCATGGCCCGGACGGAATCGAGGCCGACATCGATCAGGTCGTCATCGACGTCGATGAATGCCGGATCTTCCTGGAGAATGTCGGCCAGGTCGCGGTGCATGTCTGCCAGGGTCAGTGTCATGGCCTGAGCTGCTCCAACACCGCGGCCGTGAGCATCGGGACACCGCAGCAGGCCGCCACCCACGCCACCGCCTGATCGTGCCACGCGCGGGAGAAGTCGGCCACTGCATCGGCGATGAAGAACGGCTGGATGTCCTGCATGAAGGCGTCGGTGGCGGTGGCCTGGCATCCGATGTGGGCATAGACGCCGGTGATGATCAACTGATCCCGCTGCCGGTCACGGAGATAGTGTGCCAGGTTGGTGCGCTGAAAGGCGGAGTAGCGCCACTTGGTCAGCACCAGGTCATCGCCCGTTGGCTGGAACGCTGGAGCCAGCGACTGGTCGGCCGGATCACTGCTCATGCCCGGACCCCAGATATCCCGCTGCAGGCCGCGGTCCCGTGGGTCCTGGGCGCCGGGTTGGGCGCTGAAGATCACCGGCACGCCCGCAGTGTGACAGGCAGCGATCAGCGCCGAGATATGCGTCAGCACCGGGGCCATGGGGGCCACGTCGGCCGGGAAGGGCCGCAGGAAGTAGCGCTGCATGTCGTGCACCAGCAGCGCGGCACGATCCGTCGCCAGCGACCACGGGGCCCGGGCAGGGGGGAGGTCGGCCGCCACGGGGAGGGCATAGCTGGTGATTGCGGGAAGGGCCATCAGTCCGTCGTGGTGGAAGATGAGGACATTGCCGGATCGGCAGCCAGGTGCTCGCGGACCGCCGCGCGCAGGTCGCGCCGGGACATTTTGCCGACGCCGGTTTCCGGCAAGGCATCCATGAACAGAATCCGATCCGGAATCTTGTAGCCCGCAAGTCCGCGGCCACGGATCCAGCTTCGCAGCTCCGCCGGTCGTGGGGCAACACCGCGCGCCACGATCACGGCGCAGGAGCGCTCGCCCAGCCAGGGGTCGGGAATCGAGACCACGGCAGCATCACGCACGGCCGGGTGAGCCAGCAGGTGATCCTCGACTTCTTCCGCCGAAATCTTCTCGCCGCCTCGATTGATCTGATCCGTCGCTCGGCCCTGCACCACCAGGTAGCCGTCGGGGCGACGGATGACGAGGTCGCCGGTGCGGTAGTAGCCATCGGCGGTGAAGGCCCGCGCGTTCGCCTCGGGCGCATTGTAGTAGGCGCGGATGGTGTACGGCCCCCGAGTCAGCAGGTGGCCCACCACGCCGTCCGCCACCGGCCGGTCGTCGTCATCGACAACCAGGACGTCGTCGTCGGGCGAGATGGGGCAACCCTGCGTTCCGATGCGCCGTTCGATCGGGTCGTCCAGGCGGGTGTAGTTGACCAGCCCTTCGGCCATGCCGAACACTTGCTGGAGGCCGGGGCCGAATTGCTCAACCAGTCGCGTTGCCACCTCTGGCAGGAGCTTGGCGCCGCCCACCTGGAGCACTTGCAATGAGGATATATCCGCCGAGGTGCGGGCCGCGGCATCGAGCCACACCAGCGCCAGGGGCGGCACCACGGCCGTGATGGTCACTCGTTCCTGCGCGATGAGCGGAAAGACCACGTCCGGGGCGGGGGACGGCGCCAGGACGACGGTGCCGCCCATGTGGAGCGCACCGAGGAAACCCGGCGAACTCATCGGATAGTTGTGTGCGATCGGCAGCACGGCAAGGTACACACTGGCTTCCGACAGGCCGCAGATGTCGGCGGACGCGCGAACGGAGTAGAGATAGTCGTCGTGGGTCCGCGGAATCAGCTTGGACAGGCCGGTACTGCCGCCGGAGAGCTGCAGGAAGGCCACGTCGGATGGGCTGGTGTCGATGTGCATCGCACCAGGTGCTTCACGCAACGTGGCATAGGCCAGTTCGTGCTGCGCCTCGCCCACAATGACGACGGTGCGCACAGTGGGGCACTCTGTCCGGACGGTCGCGGCGATCGTCCGGTAGTCGAACCCATCCCAGGTGTCGATGGTCAGATAGCCCGCTGCATCGGCCTGCTGCGCCAGGTGAAGGATCTCCGTGCGACGGTGCGCGGGGAGCGCATACACGGGCAGCACACCAGCACGGAAACAGCCGAAGACCACCGCCAGAAACTCGGGGATATTCGGCAGATGGACAATCAGCCGGTCGCCCGGGGCCAGGCCTGCCGCGAGCAGTCCGGCCGCGACGCGATCCGCTTCGTGGTCGAGTGTGGCATAGCTCCACCGCGTGGCGCCGCCCACCACGGCCGTCCGATCGGCGAAGCGCTGCGCCCGCGTGCGCAGGAAGGCGTCGAGCGTCTCGCCGACCCACCAGCCCTGGGCCCGGTAGCGGGCGGCCATCTCCTCGGGCCAGCGCTGCGTGGGGCGTGTCACGCCACACCCTCGGTGACCAGAGGACGGCAGGGCGACTCGACACCCAGGGCGTCGAGCATGGCGCGGAACTTCGCACCGGTCTCATCGGCTTCGTGCTCGGGATCGGACCCGGCCACAATCCCGGCGCCTGCAAAGAGCCGAGCGGTGCGCGGTGCGATGGTGGCACAGCGGATGGCGAGCAGCCAGCGCCCGTCCCCGGCACGGGTACACCAGCCGACAGCTCCCGCGAAGTAGCCGCGATCGAAGGGCTCCAGTTCCTCCATCAGGCGGCTGGCCTCTTCCAACGGAACACCGGCGATGGCGGGGGTCGGGTGCAGCCGGGCGGTGATGTCCACCACATGCTGCTCGGCGTCCTTCAGCGTGCCGTGGATCGGTGTGCCCAGGTGCCACATCGTCGCGGTGCGGAGCAAGTCTGGTGCGCTGGGGACCGTCAGCGTGCGACAGAGGGGGGCCAGGCGATCGGCCACCCACTCCACCACGGTGGCATGCTCGCGCCGATCCTTGTCGGAGGTCAGCAGGCGGGCGCCGGCGTCGGCATCGACGGCGGGATCGGCACGGCGAGGTGTGGATCCAGCCAAGGGACAGGTGGCGATCCGCTCACCCTGCTTGTCGAGGAGCAACTCAGGCGTGGCGCCCACGAAGGTGGTCGCGGGCACGGTGGGAAGGGCAACCGCGTAGGCCTGAACCAGCGGGTCGGTGGCCAGGCGCAGGAACAGCCGCACCGGATCGATGGTGCCGTCTGAGGCACTCAGATGCAGCGTGCGGGCGAGAACCACTTTGCGCAGCGCCGGGGTCGTGTCGCCGTCACCCTCCAGGTGCCGCAGGACCTCGCTCACCTGCGCGACATACTCGCTCCGGCTCGGCTCCTCGCGCACTTGCCACTGCCCGGCCGGGAGGTCGACGGGATGGTACTCTTCGCGGAGGGCAAGAAGACCGGCAGTCCGGTCCAGCCGGGTGACGGTCTCGGGATGGATCAGGTGCGCCGGGCGACGCTTGTCAAAGGGCAGGGCCCCCACCAGCAGATCCGGCCCGGTCGGATCGGCGGTCTGCCAGAACGCAGCGATCCGATCCGACAGGGCCGCTGTCGAACTGGGCAGGGTCGCACGAATGCCGCGGGCGATCAGCAGATCCTGATCGCCCGTCAGCAGCATGACCGGCTGGTCGCTCAGGGCGTGGCGCCCCGCACGACGATGCGGGACACCGTGTCACCCACCGGCTCCTCCCCCTCGGCGTTCGCCGCGCGGGCCTTGCTGGTCACGAACACGGCGCCGGTCGTGGGGTCCAGCGTCAGGGTATTGGGATACCCCTTCACCGCGAGCTGGCTGATCACGCCGTAGCTGGCGCCGTCGATCACGGTCACCGTCTGCTCGCCGCGATTGGCCACGTAGATCCGGTTCTCGGTCGGATGATAAACCACGCCCAGCGCGCCGGCGCCGGTCTTCACCGTCTGAATGAGCTTGCCGTCGGCTGCGTCGAGGATGGACACATCGCCAGTGGTCTGGTTGGTCACGAAGAGGCGCTTGCCTGCCACGTCCATCGCCAGGATGGTGGACCGTTCGCCGCCGGTGGCGTAGCGGCCCACCACCCGCCGCGTGGCCAGGTCGATGGCCACGACTTCGTTGTCACCCAGGTTCGTCGCATAGAGGCGATTGGCGGCCCGGTCGAGCGCCAGCCCCACCGTCGTGCGGCCGACATTCTCGACGATGCCACGCATCGTGTTGGTGGCGCCGTCGATGATCCAGATCCGGCCGCCGGTCACCGAGGTGTAGATGGTGTTGGTCTCTTCGTCGACCAGCACGCGGAACAGGTGGGCGCGGGGCTCCAGCGGGTCGGCGATCGTCGCAACGATCTTGCCGGTGCGCAGGTCGATGGCCGAGACATTGCCGACTCGGGTGTTGGTGGAGTAGAGCGTCTGGGTCCGCACGTTGATGCCCAGGCCGTAGGCCGGCGCGCTGGCGACGTCGATGGTCGACTTCACTTCGAGCGTCCGGGCATCGAGGCCGAAAACCTTGACGTTCTCCGCGCCGGTCGAGGCCACGTAGAGGAGGCCGTTGCTGGGATTCGCCGCGAGTTCGTAGAGGCCGCGGCCCACCTGGACCGTCTTCTCCACGGTGGGTGCCGTGGTCTGAGCGACGAGAGGGGCGGTACTGAGCAGCACGCCGGCAAGAATCAGCGCCGCGCGACGGGTGGGCAGGGACAAGGCAGACATCAAGGCTCCATCAGAGTGCAGGGTGGCCGCGAGGCTCACCGCAGGTCGGTCCAGTAGGTCCCCGTGAGGGGAACGGCGAGAAAACGGGTGTTCAACTCCGCCATGGTGCGGCGGGGGTCCAGCGTCCCGAAGAGTTCGGGGTGTATCCAGCGGGCCATCGCCTCGATGGCCAGCACGTCCAAGGGAGAGTTCAGCAGGTGATGCGACAGGCCGTGAGCCCGACCGGCCTTCACGGCGGTCAGACTGGCGATACCGCGCCGCGTGCTCACACGAGCCAATGCCTGTTGCGCGACGGTGGCTTCGTAGCCCTGTCCCAGCGTCAGACCGCGCCGCTGCTCGAGATGCGGCCCACCCGTGGCGATGTAGACGGCGGGCTGCTGGGACAGCACATACTCGAGCTGCAACTTCCCGAATGTGCCCGGGAGTACATCCTCCCCGATGTTCTTGCCGCCGACCAGGGTGATGTAGTCGCCGACATTGCCCTTGCCCGGCGAGTTGCAGCAGTCGTCGGCGATCCCTGCGTGTGCTTCCAGGAAGACGCGGGGCCTGGGCGTGGTGGCGGAAATCTTCGCTGTGATGCCGTTCAGCTTCGCGCGTCGCCAGGCCAGAAAGGTCTCGGCGGTCTCCTGGCGTGCCAGTGCCTGGCCCAGCAGCCGCAGCGACGGCTCGAGATGCTCGAAGGGGTGCGAGAAGAAGTCGATGAACACCACCGCCGTGCCAGCCGACTCAAGGCGTCGCACCTCGGCGTCACTGGGGCCCTGGCCCAGGGTGAAGAAGGCCACGTCCGCCCGGACCGCCAGCGCGCGCTCCAGCGAGAAGGTCCCCGCCGACGAGGAGGTCTGCGGCAGGGAGTCGAGCCGGGGGAAGCGGGTGCGGAAAGCCTGCCAGGTGGCGTCGCCAATCCGGTTGATGTCCCTGGGCCAGCCGACCAGCGGGGCGGCAGGGTCCGGGGTCAGCAGGGAGAGCGCCACCAGGTAGCGGCCATCGTCAATCAGGATCCGCCGAGCCGGGGAGGGCATGGTGACGCTGCGGCCGCGTACATCCCGGATGGTCACCGTCCCCGGAGTCTGCGCCTGTGCCTGGGCGGTCATACCCACCAGACTCGCCAGGGCGAGGGCGGGGAGGAGGGCGAGGCGGCGGAGCAGAGATTGGCGGAGCGTCACAGGGCGATGGCGTAAATGAGAATGGGTTTCATGTGCAACATCGTTCGCGCCAAAGAATACTGGACCCGCCCGGCTACCGTCAACCGCGGGACACTACGGAGTCTGCCTCGGGTGATTCGGGCGGAGCGCGTCCAGGAATAGGCGCAACGGTACGCTGGCGTGGTCTTCCCCCAGGTACCGGCGGAAATGGATCCGCGCCGAGGGGGGAAGCCGCTGTCGCAGGCCATCGGCCAACGCGGCCGTGGCCGGGCCCATCCGACGGGCTGCTCGACGCGCAGCGATCCGGGGGGCATCAGGGTGCCCTGACTGCCAGGGGGCCAGGTGGTCTTCGTATTCCCCCACGGCCAGCGCCACATCGATTGGTGGCGGGGTGTCGCCGAGGCGGTCGAGAATGTCGGGCAGCCGGTCCTGATACCACCACAGCGACGGTGACGCGATCCGCCACCGTTGGAAGGCCGTCGGTGCGCGGGTCAGCAGATCCACCGCGCAGAGCCCGGCCAGTGAGTGGGCGAACAGCGTGGTGCGCTCCCGGTCCACCGGGTAGTGTTGCGCCACCAGCGTGAGCACCTGCTGCGTCAGCCAGTCTCCGAACATCGCCGCGCCACCGTGCGGCGGCCACGGTGCGCCGAGGTCAGCCGGGGGCAACAGGGCCTCCGGGGTCGGTGGCGTGAAGTCGAAGTGCCGTCGAGTCCGCATGGCCTGGCGATCCCCCTCGAGTGCGATCCCGACGACCACGGCCGGTTCGACGCCGGTGGCGTCGGTCCGCCGCTGGCGCGAACGCACCGCATCGACCAGCGCGCCGAAGAAGAGATCCGCATCAAGGAGCACATGCAGCGGGAACCCGGCTGCCGGTGGCGGTCCATCCGGCCAGGCCACCATGAGCCGGTACGGCTGCCCACTCAGTGCGAGCGACCAGCAGGCGCTGCGCGGCAGCGTCACGGTGGGCAGTCCCGCGTCAGTCGACATGGCTCAGTCCGTCTACGATGACCTGCGGAAATCCCTGCGAGCAGGGCTCAACTCGCGCCCGCACGCCGTACACCTGCTCCAGCGTTGCGGGGGTGATGGCACGATCCGGCGCCCCGGCCGCGGCGACGCGCCCGTGATGCAGGATGACCAGGTGGTCGGCCCACCGGGCGGCGAGGGTGAGATCGTGCAGGACGGCCACGACGATCCGGCCCTCGCGTGCGACCTCGCGCGCCACCGCCATGACGCGTGCCTGGTGGCGGAGGTCGAGCGCACTGGTCGGCTCATCCAGCAGCAGCAGACGGGGTTCCCGGACCAGTGCCTGCGCCAGTGACGCGAGTTGACGTTCACCACCCGACAGATGATCCAGCGGACTCAGCGCCAGCGGGAGAAGGTCCAGCCGTTCGAGCACCGCCAGTGCGCGCGACTCCAGCGCGTCGGCAGTGCCGGCGGGTTCGCCCAGCGGCGAGGCATGCAGCGCACCGAGTACGCCTTCCAGCACGGTGAGATGCACGCCCTGCGGGATGCCCTGCGGCATCAGCGCGACGCGTGTGGCCCGATTGGCAGCGGACCAGGTCAGCAGGTTCTCCCCGGCGAAGTCCACCGTGCCGGAGGCCGGGATGAGACCGGCCAGCACCCGCAGCAGCGTCGACTTGCCGGCGCCATTCGGACCGACCAATGCGGTGACGCTGCCCGACTGGAGCGGCGGGAGGGTGAGATCCCGCAGCACCGGGCGGTGCGGGTAGCCAGCGGTCAGGCCGCTGATGGCGAGGCCGTCCATTACAGCGCGCTCCGTCGCCGCAGCAGGAGCGACAGGAAGAACGGGACGCCGATCAGCGCGGTGACCAGGCCGATCGGCAGACTCGCCCCCGGCACGGCACTCTTGCTGACGACCGAGGCCAGCGAGACGATGACCGCCCCCGTGCCCACCGACGCGGGCAGGAAGAAGCGGTGATCCTCACCCACCAGCAGCCGAGCGATGTGTGGCCCGGCGAGCCCGACGAAGGGAATGGTCCCGGTGAACGAGACCGCAACGGCGGTCAGCACCGCAATGCGCAGCAGGGCCATGCGGCGCAGTCGGGCCACGTCGATGCCGAGGGCGCGGGCCCGCTCCTCGCCGAGGCGGAGAGCGGTGAGATGCCAGGCGCTGCGCAGCGAGAAGGGCAGCACGATCGCCAGGGCCACGGCGATCAGCGCCACGCGCGGCAGGGTGGCGCCGTCGACTCGACCCATGATCCAGAAGACGAGGTGCTGCAAGTTGACCTGACTGCCCACGTACTGGAGCACCGAGACCAGCGCGTTGAAGGTGAAGAACAGCGCGGTCCCGAACAGCACCAGGGCATCCGGGCCCAGGCCGCGCACCCGCGTCATCGCCTGCAGCAGCGCGACTGCACCGAGGGCGGCAAGAAAGGCGTTGACCGGGATGATCCAGTCAGGCGGGATGCCCGGAATGCTGATGTCCAGGATGATGGCCAGCGCCGCCCCGAACACCGCTGCCGACGAGAGCCCCAGCGTGAAAGGCGAGGCCAGGGGGTTGTTCAGCGTGGTCTGCATTTCCGCGCCGGCCAGCGCCAGCGCCGACCCGATGGCCAGGGCCATCAGCGCCGGGGGGAGCCGGACATCCCACACGATCATCGCGGCCATGCTGCGCTCGGTGGGATCGCCCGGATGGCGCAGGGCCTCCAGCACCTCGGCCAGCGGCAGCCGCGAGGGGCCGGTCATCAGATCCAGGCAGAAGGTGATCACGGCCAGGACCAGCAGACACGCGACGATGATCCACCGGCGGCGCACCATCCGGTGGTAGGTCGCCAGGATGGTCGTGGCGTCGGATCGTCTGTCGGGTCCTGCGGGGTCGGTCATGGCTCTCCCGGGGGGCGCTGAGACTGGCGTGGGACATAGTATACTTGCCCCGACCCATGTCGAACGCCGATGCCGTCCTGCCGACCCTGCCATACCACGGCCACCGCTGGCCCGGAGCCCCGGCCACGGTGCCCCCCCAGCACACGCTGCATCTCTGGTTCGCCAACCCCACGGACCCGGTGAACCTGGCCCGCTGGGAGGCATGCCTCACCCAGGCCGAGCGGGAGCGCGCCGATCGATGCCATCGCGAGAGCGACCGCCGTCGCCAGGTGAGCGCGCGGGGGCTGTTGCGTCACCTGCTCGGGCAGATGTTCGCCTGCGCGCCGCAGGGTATCGAGCTGTTGCAGGGGCCCCATGGCAAGCCGCTGCTGGGACCGGTCGATGCCCAGCGTGTGCCCGCGCTGCACTTCAATGTGTCGCATGCGGCCGACGGGGTCCTGGTGGGTATTGGCTGCGGGGGTGAGGTCGGCGTCGACCTGGAGTTCCCCCATCCGCTGCCGGCCTCCGACGCCATCGCGCAGCGCCTCTTCGGGCCCTCGGAGCGATCCGCGTGGCAGGCGGCATCTGCGCTCGAGCGACAGGATCTCTTCTTCCGCATCTGGACCATCCGCGAAGCCTATCTGAAAGCCAGCGGCGTGGGGCTCAGCGAAGGCCGTGCGCGGGACATCGCCATCGGGGCCGCTGCGGCCACGGGCCCGGTCGGTGATGCCACCGCCCATCTCTTCCGCGGGCCCGGCGACGCGCTGCTGGCGGCGGTCACGCCCGCAGCATGGCAGGTTCACCGCTGGGAAATCCCGCCTGGCGGCTGATCCAGCCGTCCGGCACAGTACCTTTCCAGTCATGTCGACGGTACCGGTAGTCAGCCCCCAGGAAGTGCGCCGGTGGGACGCGGCCGCGGTGGCAGGCGGGCGCCTGCCCGGTGCACTGATGCTGGCTGCTGGTCGGGCGGTGGCGCAACTCATCCTCGAGCACTGTCGGCGCGAGGCCGCGCGCGGCGTGCTGATCGCAACCGGGAGTGGCCAGAACGGCGGCGATGGGTGGGAAGCTGCCCGCGCGCTGCATGCGCTGGGTGTGCCGGTACGCGTCGTCGAAGCGGCGGTCCCCGGCGGCGGAACGGCTGCTGCCGCCCGCACCGTGGCGCTCGCCGAGGGCGTGCCGCTGCTCGGACAGGATGCACCCTGGCCATCCCCAGGTCTGGTCGTCGATGCCATCCTCGGCACGGGTGCCGCAGGCGCACCACGTCCGGACTGCCTGACGCTGCTGCAGCGCCTGCGCGATCAGGGGGTGCCGCTGATCGCGGTCGATGGTCCCACGGGTCTCGATCTCGCCACCGGCCTGCATCATGGTGAACCGCGCGCGACGATGACCATCACCTTCGGCGGCGTGCGTCGGGGGCATCTGCTGGCCCGCGATGCCATCGGCGATCTGATCGTGGTCGATATCGGCCTGGGCCCGTGCGAACTCCCGGTGCCCAGGCTGATCGACCGGACCTGGGCCGCGGCGCATCTGCCGCACTGGCCCGCAGGCGCGCACAAGGGCACGCGGGGACGGGTGGTGATCGTTGGCGGAGCGCCTGCCATGGTTGGGGCGGCGCGTTTCGTGGCGCGTGGCGCGTTTGCCGCCGGCGCGGGCCTGGTACATCTGGTGGCACCGGAGGAGAGCCTCGCGGTGGTACGCCAGGCCGAACCCGATGTGCAGACGCTGGCCCATCCGCTGCGTGGCACAGTCTCCCAACCCCTGCTGGATCTGGTGCAGCGCGCCGACGCCGTGGTTGTCGGGCCGGGCCTGGGGCGGGATCCCGCCGCCGTGTCCTTCGTACTCGATCTGCTGACGGCCTCGTCGCAGGTGGTGCTCGATGCCGACGCGCTGGTGGTCCTGCGCGAGGTCCGTGGCGAACTCGCGGCTCGAGTCGGCGGGCGTCCGGTGCTCTGCACGCCGCATCCCGGCGAGTTCCGCACGCTTTTCCCCGACTGGAGTGCCGACCTCGAAATCGACCCCTGGGATGTCGTCGCCGGGGCAAGCCGCGCCCTCGGCTGCTCGGTGCTGCTCAAGGGTGTTCCCAGTGTGGTCGCCGGTCCCGATGCCTGGTGGACCATTGCCGCGGGCAATCCCGGGCTGGGTACCGGCGGCAGTGGCGACGTACTCGCCGGGGTGGCCGCGGCCTTCATGGCGCAGGGCCTCTCGCCGGAGACCGCCGCCGCTGTGGCGGCACAGGCCCTGGGCGACGCGGCAGATCACGCCGCACGGCGCACCTCCGTGCGGACGCTGCGGCCCACCGAGGTGCTGGCCGCCCTGCCTGCGATCTGGCGATCCTGGGCGCAGGCACCGGCAGCGCCCCACTTTCCGGTGCTTCGGGAACTGACGGTGCCGTGGGCTGTCTGAGCGCCATGGTCTCGGGTCTACCGCAGCCGGGTCATCTGTGTCTGCCGCGGCGGCGCTGATGACACACACCGGGTTGGGTCGCGGCGGCGAGTTCGAGCGGATCCGGGCCATCATGGCGGCACTGGGACCAGCCGCAGGCCGCCTGGGTGACGACACCGGCGTGATCCCAGCCGGCACGGGGACCTTGGTTACCAGCGTGGATGCGTCCATTGAAGGTGTCCACTTCCGGACCGACTGGCTGACCCTGGCCGAGGTCGGCTGGCGGGCCACCGCGGCAGCACTCTCGGATCTGGCCCCGGCCGGTGCCACCGCAGCGGGTGTGGTGGTCGCGGTCGGCGTGCCGCCGGACGCGCCGCCCCAGGCTGTGGTCGAGGTGATGACGGGCGTCGGTGCCTGCGTGGCAGCGGCCGGTACCCAGGTGATTGGTGGCGACCTGACCCGGAGTCCCTGCTGGAGCGTGACGGTGACCGTGTTCGGGTATGCGGCCACGCTGATCTCGCGTCGTGGCGCCAGCATCGGCGACGCGCTCTGGGTGACCGGCACGCTGGGAGGCGCCCGTGCCGCGTGGCAGAGCTGGGAGCAGGGCGCCACGCCATCGCCCGCTGCCCGTGCGGCCTTCGCGCGTCCGCGTGCCCGGCTGGCGGTCGGGGCCTGGCTGGCGGGCGAGGGGGCCTCCGCCATGATCGATATCAGTGACGGTCTCGCCGGTGACGCCGAGCACCTGGCAGCGGCCTCGGGCGTGCGCCTGGCGTTGCGCCTGGCCGCACTGCCGGTGCATCCGGCCGTCGGCCCGGTGGCGCAGCGCGCCGGGATTCCCGCCCGTCACTTCGCGGCGCAGGGTGGCGAGGACTACGAACTGCTGGTGGCCCTGCCATCGGCCTGGGACGATGCCGCCCGCTGCGAGGCGGCGACGGGTATTCCCATCACTCGGATCGGCCAAGTCGTAGCGGGGGAGGGGGTCTCCTGGGTCGATGGTTCACTCGACCTCGACCTGGCCGGTTTCCGCCACCCGCTCTGAGGTCGGTTGACCCGGTCCGGGCCCCCCTCTACCTTCGCGGACACCCTTCTGCCCGAGGCCATCGGATGAGCACCATCATTGCCGTCACCGCCCGCGAGATTCTCGACTCCCGCGGTAATCCCACCGTCGAAGCCGAAGTTGTCACGTCCAACGGGGCCCGCGGCCGGGCAGCCGTCCCCAGCGGGGCCTCCACCGGCGAGAAGGAGGCCGTCGAACTGCGCGACAACGACCCCAAGCGCTACGGTGGCAAGGGGGTGCTGAAGGCAGTGGCCCATGTCAACGACATCATAGGGCCACTGGTGGAGGGCATGAGCGTGCTGGATCAGATCGGCATCGACTCCGAAATGGTCGACGCCGACGGCACGCCGAACAAGGCCAAGCTCGGCGCCAATGCCATGCTGGCCGTGTCGCTGGCCACGGCCCGCGCGGCCTCCGACGAACTCGGCCTGCCGCTCTATCGGTACCTGGGTGGTCCGATGACGCGGGTCATGCCGGTGCCGCTGATGAACATCCTCAACGGGGGTGCCCACGCCAGCAACACGGTCGATGCGCAGGAGTTCATGATCGTCCCGGTCGGGGCCGAATCCTTCGAGGACGGCTTCCGCATGGGCGTCGAAGTCTTCCATTCCCTCAAGCGGGTGCTGCATGACCGGCGCCTCTCGACGGCCGTGGGCGACGAGGGTGGGTTCGCGCCCGATCTTCCCAGCGATGAGGCCGCCCTGGAAGCGGTCATGGAAGCCATCGAGAAGGCCGGATACCGCCCCGGTGAGGACATCGCCATTGCGCTCGATGTCGCGGCTTCGGAGCTGTATCAGGAGGGGGCCTACCACTTCCGCAAGAGCGGCGGGGCGACCCGGAGTGCGGCCGAAATGATTGCGCGCTACCAGGACTGGCTGGACCGCTTCCCCATCGTCTCGATTGAGGATGGGCTCGCCGAGAACGACTGGGATGGATGGGCCGCATTGACGGAGGCCATCGGAGACCGCTGTCAGCTCGTGGGCGATGACCTCTTCTGCACCAACTCGGAGCTGCTGGGCGACGGCATCGATCGTGGCTGCGCCAATGCCGTGCTCGTGAAGGTGAACCAGATCGGGACCCTCACCGAGACGCTCCAGTGCATCGAACTCGCCCGGGCCAATGCCTATGGCGCCATCATGTCGCACCGGTCGGGTGAGACTGAGGACACCTTCATCGCCGATCTTGCCGTGGCAACTGGCGTGGGACAGATCAAGACGGGCTCCGCCTCGCGGTCCGACCGGGTCGCCAAGTACAACCAGTTGCTGCGGATCGCCGAGGAACTGGGCGGGGTCGCCTACTATCCCGGCCGGGAGCTGTACCCGCAGTGACCCCGGGGCGCTGGGTCGCCCTCCTGGTGCTGATCGGCGCGGCACTCTTCGCGTGGCGCGCCGGCAGCTACTCCAGTACGGGGTACCGCGCCTTGGCGCGCGAGGTCCGGGAGACCGAGCAGTATCGGGCCCGTCTGACCTTCCGGGTCGATTCGTTGCGGGCGCTGCGCGATTCGCTACGGGACAACCCGGTGGTGCAGGAGCGCTTCGCCCGCGAGCAGTGGGGGATGGTCCGCGAGGGCGAGATGCCCTTCCGGATCGTGGTCATCCCGCCAGCCGATTCGGCCCGGTAGCCAGCCGGGCGGCGGCTGACTATCTTGCCGCCCCGGTCAGGTCGGGGGCGGCAGGCCCGACGGGCCAGATGGCAGGGTAGCTCAGCTGGTTAGAGCACGGCACTCATAATGCCGGGGTCGCGGGTTCGAGTCCCGCCCCTGCTACTCGCAGGATCTCCATTCCAGACGCATCCCCCTGTGGCGCTCAGGCGCTGTGGCTGATCCGCAGCCCGGCAATTCCCGCCAGCAGCAGGACCAGCGAGACCAGCTTCAGCGTCTCGCGGGACTCCCCCAGCCACAGCATGCCCACGATGGCGGTCCCGGCCGCGCCGATGCCGGTCCAGATGGCGTACGCCGTGCCGATCGGGAGGGTTCGCAGCGACAGAGCGAGCAGAGACATGCTGAGGGCCAGAGCGACCACAAACCCGATGGTCGGGCCGGGACGGGTGAAGCCATGGGTCTGCTTGAGCAGCAGCGCCCAGACCACTTCGAGCAGACCGGCGAGGACGAGGAACAGCCAGGCCATGAGGAAACCTCCGGTTGCGGGGTCGTCCCCGGGGAAGCTGTGCTGGAGCCCGGGTCGTCCCGGGTCGGGCGGTGCCATGGCACCGTACTGGATGCCGGAGAACATAGCCGGGTGCCCTGGCGGTGGGGCCGGATCCGCCATGGGTTCCTGGCTGGACCGTCGGCGGTAGATTCCAGCCAGCGGTTCCGCTTCTTCCCCGAGGTTGCCCGATGACACTGCGTACCCGGCTGGTCCGTCTCGCCGTTGCTCTGACCCTGATGTCCCCCGCTGTCGGGGCCGCACAGCAGGGGATTCCCACGCCGGAGTCCCACTTCGGGTTTTCGGTGGGCGCGGAGAAGAAACTGTTTACCTACGACGAGTCGATCAGCTACTTCCGGCGGCTGGCCGGCGTCTCGGCCTACGTGCAACTGGTCGATGTGGGGACCACCTCCTGGGGGCGGCCGTGGACAGCCGTGGTGATCTCGTCGCCCGAGAACCTCCGCAACCTGCCGCGCATTCAGCAGATCAACCAGCGGCTGGCCCATCCGGCCGGGCTCACCGACAGTGCCGCCAAGGCGCTGGCCCGCGAGGGCCGAGTGATCGTGGACATCAGCGGTGGTCTGCACGCCAGCGAGATCGCGGGCTCCCAGCACACGCCCGAACTCGCCTGGGAACTGCTGTCGAAGCTGGATGATCCCGACCACCGGGCGATTCTCGATCAGGTGGTCTTCTTCCTGTGGCCGTCCATCAACCCGGATGGCCAGGATATCGTGGTCGAAAACTGCCGGGCGCGCGACGCGGGCAACGCCGCGCCGATGGAGCTGTACCAGCGCTACATCGGACACGACAACAACCGCGACGCCTACATGCTCAACGTGATCGAGTCGCGGGTGGTCCACCGCGTGTGGCGCGAGTGGGAGCCGTCGATCATCTACGTGCATCACCAGTCGTCGCCCGAGCCGACCCGGATCTGGCTGCCGCCCTTTGCCGACCCGGTGGGGCGCCGCGCGCCGCCGATCCCGGCGCGGACGGTCAATACCATCGGGATGGCGATTGCGCAGGAACTCGATGCCCGCGGTCAGCCGGGTGCCGTGCACGCGCTCAGCACCTTCGATGCCTGGTATCCCGGCTACATCGACTACATGGGGATCTACCAGCACATCGCCACCTGGTGGACCGAGACCCAGGGCGGGAGCTGCGCCAACACCAAGGCGGCACTCTCCTCGAATCCGGACAACTTCCCGGCCTACCGGTCGCTCGAACCGAGGACGCTGTATCTCTCCCCGTGGGAAGGCGGACCGTGGCGGCTGCGCGATGCGGTCGACTACATGGTCACCGCCTCGATGGCGACGCTCAAGTACGCCGCCCGCTACAAGGACGATCTGCTCTACAACCGGTACGTCTCGGGCCGCAATGTGATCCGGAAGTATCAGTCTGGTGCGCCGTACGCCTATGTGGTGCCGCAGACCCAGCGCGATCCGATGGCACCGGTCGAGTTGCTGCGCCGCCTGGCCTTCCAGGGTGTCCGCGTGGCACAGGCGGATGCGCCGATTCAGGTGGACGGTGTCACGTATCCGGCCGGGACCTGGGTCATCCCCATGGACCAGGAGTACGCCGAGCTGGTGCGGACGCTGCTGGAGGTGCAGGTGTATCCCTCGCTGGGCGATGACACCCCCTACGATGCCGCCGGCTGGACCTTGCCCTTCCAGATGGGCATCCAGGTCCATGCCGCCCAGGCGCCGCTCGACTCGGCGACGCGCGCACGTCTCCCCTGGGTCCGCGGGACAGCCACCGACTGGCGCACCACACCCGGCGAGCCCTTGACCACCAACGCCGTCGCGGCCGGGATCGTCCCTGCTCCCGGCGCGATCACGGGACGGGGCGCGGCAGTGGCACTCGATCCCGCCCAGAACAACACCTTCCGGTTCCTGCAACAGGCGCGACGTCTGGGCGGCACCGTGCAGGTCACGCCGCCGACGGACACTGCCCGCCGCTACCTGGTAACGGGGCTGCCGACCGCCCGGGCCGATTCGCTGGCGGCGGCGCTGATGCTGCAGGCGCAGCGACGCAACCTGCCGAACGGGGCCGTGCCTGCACCGATGCGGCTGGCCCTCTACAAGGCCGCCCCGGGCAACATGGACCAGGGCTGGACCGAGTGGCTGTTCGACACCTACCAGCACGACTACACCCTGATCGGCCCCGCCGACCTTGCCGCCGGAGATCTGTCCGCGCGCTTCGATGTGATCGTCTTCGGCAGCCAGGGCGTGGGGGGTGGTGGTCGGGGTGGCCGTGGCGGTGTGGCGGTCGCGGCCTCCCCCACCACGGAGGCGGTCGGTGCCTTCGTGCGCAGCGGCGGCACGGTCATCTTCTGGGGCAGCGCAGCCAGCAGCGCCATCACGGCCTGGCAGCTCCCGGTGCGCAACGTCTTGCAGGGTGTCGGACGGAACGCCTTCTTCAGCGGCATCTCGATCCTGGAGGTCGATGTGACCACCAGTCATCCGGTGATGAGTGGTATGCCGGCCCGGGCTGATGTGGTGCTGAACAGCGGGCCGGTGTTCCAGACCACTGCCGGATTCAGCGGTGAGATCCTGGCCCGGTACCCGGCCGATACCAGCGCGCTCCGGTCGGGGTTCCTCCGGGGCGACTCGCTGATCCGGGGGATGGCGGCCGCGGTGGATGTGGCTCTGGGCGACGGACACGTGCTGCTGTTCGGCTTCCAGCCCCAGTGGCGCGGCCAGCCGATCGGGACCTTCCGGACGCTGTTCAACGGGGTGCTGTACGCCCGTCGGACGGCGGTGCCGAGGCTGGGAGCCGCCACGCAGGACTGAGCGGGGTAGTACCCGCAGCCTCGGGTGATGTCAAGCCGACCCGGGCTGCGGGGCATTCCTCCTTGCCAAGGGCAGGGAAACCGGCCATCGTTGCGGGGAGCCGGAGCCCGGCACCTTCTTTTTTCGCGCGCGCTGCGCCCCACCGGGGACGCTTGTGGGATCGTTTTTCGAGTCCGTGTTCACGGCGCTGTTCAAGTTCACGCCGCGTGCCTTCGCGCGGGGCGAGCTGATCCTGGCGCCGGTGCTCTCCGGCTGGCTGCTGCTGGCCGGGGCAGGGGTCGCCGTGGCCGTCGTCTGGTACGCCACGCGCCAGCTCCGCTTCGTGACGGCCCGTGACCGCCTGGTCATCGGCGGCCTGCGCGGCGCCCTGTTCCTGCTGCTCGGACTCTGCCTGCTGCGTCCCTCGCTGGTGTCCTCCGACGCGCTGCCGCGTCGCAACGTGGTCGCCGTGCTCCTCGACGACTCCCGCAGCATGCGGCTCCGCGATGTCGATGGCGACAGCCGCCTCGCCACCATGCAGCATGCCTTCGCCGATACCAGCGCGGTGGTGCGCGCGCTGGCCGACCGGTTCAGTCTGCGCACCTTCCGCTTCGGCGCCGATCTGCATCCCGTCCCGCATGTCGACAGCATGCAGGCCATCGGCACGCGCACCGACCTGGCCCGCGCCCTCAACGGCGTGCGCGAGACGTTGGGCGACCTGCCGGTGTCCGGCATCGTGCTGGTCTCCGATGGGGCCGACAACGCCGATGGCGATCTCGATGCCGCGCTGCTCGCCGTACGGGCGCGGGGCGTGCCGATCTTCACGGTCGGGGTCGGGACGGCCGCCTTCGCCCGGGATCTCTCGGTCGAACGCCTGGCCCTCCCCGCCAGCACGCTGGAGGGGGCCGGGGTCAGTGGTGAAGTCACCGTGCGGGTCACCGGGAATGTGGGTGATTCGCTGACGCTGGGCGTCGAGGCCGATGGACAGGTGGTCGGCAGCGAGCGGGTGGCCATTCCCCGCGGTCAGTCGACCATTCCGGTGCCCTTCCGCGTGCCGCCCCTGCCGCCCGGCGCGCATCGGGTGCTGGTGCGCCTGTCGCCCGTCGCCGACGAAGTCATCACCGAGAACAACTCGGCCGAGGCCATGGTCCAGGTCCGGGCCGCTGGCGAGAAGATTCTCTACCTCGAAGGCGAGCCGCGCTACGAGTTCGCCTTCCTCCGGCGCGCCATGCGCGGCGACAGCGCCATCCAGTTGGTCTCGCTCGAACGCACGGCCAAGGGGAAGTTCTACCGCGCCGGGCTCGACGATTCGCTCGACCTGATCAGCGGATTTCCGACGACGGCCGAAGAACTCTATCGCTACCGGGCCCTGGTGCTGGGCAGTATCGAGGCGACCTTCTTCACCGCCGACCAGTTGCGTCTGCTGGCCGACTTCGTCTCCGAGCGCGGTGGGACGGTGGTCTTCCTCGGTGGGCCCGATGCTCTCGCCGAGGGCGGCTATATCGGGACAGCCATCGAACCACTGATTCCGGTCTCGCTGGCCTCGTCGAGCTATGTGCCGGGGCAGGCGACCGGCCTGAAGGTTCATCTGACGGCGCCGGGTCGGCTCCATCCCGTGCTGCAGCTCGTACCGGGACAGGCGGCCAATCAGCAACTCTGGAGCAAGCTGCCGCCGGTCACCACCGTCAATGCGCTCGGCGCGCTGCGGCCCGGCGCCACCATGCTGCTGGGGGCCACGCCGGTGCAGGGTGGGCCCGAGCGTCCGGTCCTGGTGCATCAGCCGTTCGGACGCGGCATGACGGTGCTGCTCGGGGTCCAGGACACCTGGCTCTGGAAGATGAACCCCAATACCCCGCTGGAGGACCTGTCCTTCGAGACCTTCTGGCGGCAGTTGCTGCGCTGGTCGCTCGACCCCGTGCCGCCGCGGGTGCAGGTGACGGTCACCCCGGAGCGGATCGGGCCCGGCGAATCCGTGACCCTGCGGGCCCGCGTGACGGATTCACTGTATCACCCCGTCAACACCGCCCAGGTGCGGATCCAGGTCACCGCGCCGGATGGCAGCACGCAGGAGGTGCCGCTCTCCTGGGACCTGCGCGAGGATGGCAGTTACCAGGCCGCCTACGTGGGGGAGCAGGCCGGGCAGTACTCGCTGGTTGCGCACGTTCGACAGGGCACCGACTCCGCCACCTGGGCCGGGACCACGCTGCTGGTCGATGCCACGGGCGCAGACATGGAACGGGCCGAGCGACGCGATGCGCTGCTGGAACGGATTGCCCGGGAAACCGGTGGCGCCACGTTCGACATCGGCGCGCTCGGTGAGTTGCCCGCGGAACTGCGGCTGTCGAAGGCGGGCATCACCCGCAAGGACGCCCAGGATCTCTGGGACATGCCGATCATCCTGCTGCTGTTCTGCGGACTGGTCGCCGCCGAATGGGGCTATCGACGCTACCGGGGGCTGGCATGATGCGATGGGTCTGGTCTCGGGTCGTCCTGACGGCGCTGCTCGGTGCGGTGCCTGGCATGCTGCCCGCACAGAGTGGTGTGCACGTGCTCGTGGTGACGGGATTGTCGGGTGAAGCGGCCGCGGCGCAGCGGTTCCGCGAATCGGCGCTGCCCATCGTGACCAGTGCGCGGACGGCCTGGGGCGTGCCCGACTCGTCGCTGCTCTGGCTGGCAGAAGATTCGACGCTCGATCCGCGGGTGACCGGACGCGCGACCCGCGAAGCCATCGAGGCCGGGATTCGTCGGCTGGCCGACCGCGCCGCCGCCGGCGATCTGGTGCTCATCGTGCTGATCGGTCATGGCAGTGGGGAAGGTGTCGAGTCGAAGATCAATGTGCCGGGTGCCGATCCCACAGCGGGGGACTATGCCATCTGGCTCAGTCGACTGGCCGCGCAGCGGGTGGTCTTCATTGTGGCGGCCTCGGGCAGCGGCGACTTCGTTGCGCCCCTGGCGGGCAAGGATCGCGTCGTCATCACGGCCACCAAGACGGCACTCGAACGGAACGAATCGATCTTCTCGCTCTGGATTGCCCGTGGGCTGACCGATCCCGCCGCCGATACCGACAAGGACGGCGCCATCTCCATGCTGGAGGCCTTCCTGTTCGCCAAGGCCCAGGTGGAGAAGGTCTACGTCGACACCAAGCGCCTGCAGACCGAACATCCGCTGCTCGACGACAACGGCGACGGCAAGGGCTCCGAACTTCCGGTGGCCCGTGGCGAAGCGGTCGACGGGTTGCTGGCGGCCCGGGTCACCGTGGGTGGCCCCGGTGCGACCGATCCGCGGGCGGCCACCCTGGTTGCCGAACGCGTGGTGCTCGAGCGCGAACTGGAGTCACTGCGGGAGCGGAAGGGCTTCCTCCCCGCCGACGTGTACGAGCGCGAGTTGGAGCGGCTGCTGGTGGCCATCGCCGAGAAGACGGCCGCGATCCGTGCGTTGACGGGTACACCACCGTGATGGTGCGCAGCGTCCTCCCGCTGCTGCTGGTGGCGGCACCGTTGGCCCTGTCGGCGCAGGTCGTGGACAGCGTGGCCGCGCGCGAGCGCGCCATCACCGCCCTGGCGGATCAGGGGCGGTCCGCCGCAGCGGAGTCGCTGGCGGTGGCATCCGGTCCGGCCTACCGTGTCACCCTCGGCGGGTTGTTGCAGCGCCGTGGCGAGTGGACCCGCGCCGAGTCGTTGTATCAGGCGGTGGCGGCGGCGCGCGGGGAGGGGACGCGCGGTGCACTGGCCGGCCTGGCAGAGATTGCCGCTGCCCGGGGAGACCGCGAGACCGCCTGGCGCCACGCGCTCGATCTCACCGGTCAGTACGAACGGGATGGATTCGGCTGGCCCGCGCGCGACATGGTGGCGGCCGGGCGCGGCTACGCCCTGCTCGGGCTCGGCAACCCCAACGCCGTGCGTTCCGCGCTGGCGGCCTTCGATGCGGCGGCCGCGCGCGATTCGCAACTGGTTGATGCCCAGGTGTTGGCGGCCGACCTGCTGCTGGCTCGCTACAACGCCCCCGATGCGCTCGCCTCCTATCTGACGCTGCTGCGGCGCCTGCCACAGCACGGTCGGGCCCTGTTCGGTGTGGCGCAGACCATGATCTTCGACGGCCTCCCCGATGCAACGACGGCCGTCCGAGCTGCGCTGTCGTCGAATCCGGAGCTGGCACCGGCCTGGGTCGCTCTGGGGCAACTGCACCTCGAAGCCGAGGCCTGGGATTCCGCCACAGTGAGCGCCACCCGCGCGCTGGCCATCGACTCCAGCAGCAGCGCAACCTGGGGTCTGGTCGGCGCCATCGCCTGGCTGGGCGACGACACCGTGGGCTACCGGCGCGCTGAAGCGGCTGCACGGCGCCATCAGCCACGGTCGGCGGACTTTCATGTGGCGCTGGGACATGCGGCCGGTCGGCAGCGCCGCTACGCCGATGCGATCACCTTCGGGCGGACGGCGCTGGCCGTCGACAGCCTGTCCGTCCCCGCACTGGATCTGCTGGCGACCAATCTGCTCCGGCAGGGTGAGATGGTCGAAGGGCGCCGACTGCTCGACCGGTCGATGGCGCTGGATCCCTTCAATGTCCGCAACGAGAACTCGCTGCGGCTGCTCGATCTGGTGCAGCGGTTCACCGTGGTGCGCACCCCGCGCTTCGAGATCGTCGCGGCGGCGCGGGAGGCGGAGTATCTGGGGCTGTACCTGGGGCCACTGCTCGAAGCGGCCTACGATACGCTCGCCCGCCGCTACGACTATCGGCCACCGACCCCGATCCGCATCGAACTCTACGAACGTCACGCCGACTTCTCGGTCCGCACCATTGCCATGGTCGGTCTCGGGGCGCTCGGCGTTTCCTTCGGGCCGGTGCTGGTAATGGACTCGCCGCGGGCTCGGGAGGCGGGCGCCTTCAACTACGGGTCGACCGCCTGGCATGAGCTGGGGCACACCTTCACGCTGGGCGCGTCGGGGTTCCGGGTGCCGCGCTGGATTTCCGAAGGCCTGTCGGTGCTCGAGGAGCGGCGGGCCGGGGTGGGCTGGGGCGCGCATGCCACGCTGTCCTTCCTGTCGGCCTGGCGCGCCGGTGGCATTCCGCCCGTGTCGCGTCTCAACGATGGCCTGGTGCGGCCCACCTATCCGGAGCAGATCCCCTTCACCTACTTCGCGGCCTCGCTGGTGTGCGAAATGATCGAGGAGCGGGTCGGCGAGGCCGGACTGCGGGCCATGCTCACGGGCTTCCGTGACGGGCGGACCCTGCCCGAGGTCTTCCAGCGGGTACTCGGACTCTCGGCGGCGCAGATGGACAGCACCTTCATCCAATGGGTCGAGGCACGCTATCGTCAGCCGCTGGCCGGCCTGCAGCGGTTGGCGGCCCCCGGGCCACCACAGGGCACACTGCCGACGCTGATTGCGCGCGGGATCGCGCTGGTGGAGGACGGGGCCATCGACTCCGGTGTCGCCGTCCTGCACCAGGCTGAGCAGCTCTGGCCGGAGTACGGTGGGACCGACGGTCCGGCGCGGTGGCTGGCCCGTTACTACCTGGATCGTGGCGACACGGTCGCCGCGCTCCAGCGCCTGGCCCGGGTGACCAGTCAGGTGGAGGATGCCATGGAGCTCAACCTGGTGGAGGCGGACTGGCGCGCGGCCGCGGGAGATCGGATCGGCGAACTGGCGGCGCTGGAGCGGCGTCAGTGGATCGCGCCCTACGATCTGGCGACCCATACCCGCAGTGCCGCCGGGTGGGAGGCCCTGGGTGACTGGCCCCGGGCCATCCGGGAGCGGCGGGCCATTCTGGCGCTCGACCCACCGGATCGGATCGAAGCGCGGTATCAGTTGGCACGGGTCCTCGCGGCCAGCGGTGACCGCGATGCTGCCCGGCGGGAAATACTCGGTGTGCTGGAGCAGGCGCCCGGCTTTGAACCGGCTCAGGCGCTGCTGCTGCAAGTGCGACAGGGAGGAACACCATGAGCAAGTGGATGGGACCGGCAATGCTGGTCGGGAGCGTGCTGCTGGCCGCTCCGGCAGCAGCCCAGACCTCCTGGGGACTGGGCCCGATCGGGACCACGGAGTCCCGCGGCATGCCGCCGATCTCGCGGCTGGCCCGTGGGCACCAGAACGTCAACTACGACGGCCGCTGGACCTACGCCCGGATCGCCTTTGCCGCACGGGGGGGAGCCAACTTCCTCTTCGGCGGACGCGGCGGCGGCGACCCGCTCTGGGATCACGACTATCCCAACTCCGATCGCAACATGCCGACCATCCTGGCGGCGATCACTAACCTCCGGGCCCGCAACGATGGCAGCGTGATCCTGCGGGCCGATGATCCGGACCTGTTCCGCTTCCCCTTCGCCTACATCTGCGAAGTCGGCGGCTGGATGCCCACCGACCCCGAGGTGACGGCGCTCCGCAGCTACCTGCTGAAGGGCGGCTTCCTGATCGTCGACGACTTCGACGGGCCGACGGCGCTCGACAACTTCGTGCAGCATACCCGGCGGATCCTGCCCAACGCCGTGCTGGTCCCGCTGGCGGCGAATCACCCGATCTTCGACTCCTTCTACCGGATCACCGACTTCAACATTTTCGTCAACAACGGCGGCGGTGGGTCGTTCCGGCGGGGCGGGGTCCGGGGCTACGAGCCCGCCTTCTACGGCGTCTTCGAAGACAACGACCCGACCAAGCGCATGCTGATGGTGGTCAATCACAACTTCGACGTGTCCGAACTCTGGGAATACTCGGCCACCGGACTCTTCCCGGTCGCCGAGACGAACGAAGCGTACAAGCTGGGCATCAACTACATCATGTACACGCTCACCCGATGAGCTGCCGGACCGCGACATCCCGTCTCCCGGTCGAGCACCTGCCGATGGCCATCGTTTACCCGCTGCTGGAAAGGATCCCCGCGTGACCGCCAGTCCCTCCGCCCACGATCTCGAACGCCTCGACGACGGCGCGCTGGCCGAGCGTCTCCATGTTGCCTCGCGGACGATCAGCACGGAACTCCACAAGGTGATCGTGGGGAACGATGCCATCATTGAACAGGCGCTGATCGCCCTCTTCAGCGGCGGCAACATCCTGCTGCTCGGCGTACCGGGACTGGCCAAGACGCTGCTGGTCCACACGCTTGCCCGCGCGCTGGACCTCCGGTTCAACCGGATCCAGTTCACGCCCGACCTGATGCCTTCGGACGTAACCGGCACCGACATGATCCAGGACGACCCCGAGACCGGTCGGCGTCGGCTCACCTTCCTCCCCGGACCGATCTTCGCCAACATCGTGCTGGCCGACGAAATCAACCGGACACCGCCCAAGACCCAGTCTGCGCTGCTGGAGGCGATGCAGGAGAAGCGGGTGACGGTGCAGGGCAAGACCTTCGAGCTGGAGCCGCCGTTCTTCGTCTTCGCGACCCAGAACCCGATCGAACTCGAGGGTACCTATCCGCTGCCGGAAGCCCAGCTCGACCGCTTCATGATGGAGGTGGTGCTGGAGTACCTGCCGCGCGATGAGGAGATCAACATCATCAAGGCCACCACGACGGTCGCCCCCGAGGCGGTGCGGCCGGCGGTAACCCGCGAAGAGATTCTCGCCTTCCAGCGGCTGGTGCGCCGGGTACCCGTGGCCGACGCGGTAGTGGCCTATGCCGTCGATCTGGTGCGCCTGACCCGCCCCGGGAACAGCGATGCACCCGACTTCGTGCGCTCCTGGCTCCAGTACGGCGCCTCGCCGCGTGCCGCGCAGGCGCTGGTCCTGGGTGGCAAGGCCCGGGCGCTGCTGCACGGACGGGCGCACGTCACCATCGAGGACATTCAGGCTCTGGCCCGACCGGTGCTGCGGCACCGCCTGCTGCGCAACTTCGCGGCGCAGTCGGAACAGGTCACCACCGAACGTATCGTGGCGCAGTTGCTCGATCGGGCGCCGCGCCCCGCGGCGGGCATCTAAGTGGCAGACTCGCCGTCACCCGCACTGCTGGATCCAGCGGTGCTGGGGGCCGTCAGCGACCTGGAACTGGTTGCCCGCACGGTGGTGAATGGCTTCCTGCACGGGATGCACCGCTCCCGTCATCTGGGCCAGTCGGTCGACTTCGCCCAGCACCGGCTCTACCAGCCCGGCGACGACCTGCGGCGGATCGACTGGAAGGCCTACGCCCGGACCGATCGACTCTACCTCAAGACCTTCGAGGCCGACACCAATGCCTCGGTGACCCTCTGTGTCGATGTGTCCGCCTCCATGGGCTACGGCAGCCGGGGGTTGACCAAGCTCCGCTATGCCCAGATGCTGGCCGCGTCGCTGGCCTGGCTGGCGCAGCGTCAGGGCGACCGGGTCGGCTTGATCCACCTGCGGGACGGCATGGTCGACATGGTGCCTCCGAGCACTCGGCACCTGCAACTGATCCTGCACACACTGGGTCGGGCGCGCGCGGAAGGGACGGGCGTGCTGCCGCAGGCGCTGCACCGCGTGGCCGATGTGCCCGGTCGTCCGGGCATGCTGGTGGTCATCACCGACTGCTACGAAGCCCCGGAGACGCTGGCCGCCGCGCTGGGTGCGCTACGGGCGCGTGGCCATGACCTGATGGTCTTCCACCTGCTGGATCCGGCCGAGCGTGACCTGCCGTTCGATGCTCCGGGCACCTTCGAGGATCTGGAGACCGGCCACCGGCTGGCCCTGCAACCCGAGGAACTGCGCGAGCGCTACCGCGAACTGATCGTCGAGCACCAGGAGGTGCTGCGTCGTCTGCTGACTAATCAGGGGGCGGATTACGTGGTGCTGGAAACCGACCAGCCCCTGGCCATCGGCCTGCGGACCTGGCTGGATCGGCGTCTCATGGCGAGCGCAGTGGCCTGATGCCCTTCGCCTTCCTGGTGCCCGCCCTGCTGGCCGGTCTGGCCGCGCTCGGCATTCCCGTGCTGATGCATCTGCGCCAGCGGGAGCGGCAGAAGCCGCATGCCTTCCCGTCACTGATGTTCCTGCGACGGATTCCGGTGCAGACGTCGCAACAGCGTCGCGTCACCGATCTGCCGCTGCTGCTGCTGCGCCTGCTGGCGCTGGCACTGCTGATCCTGGCCTTCGCCCGGCCCTACCTCGCCGGAGGGGCCAGCCGGGGGACGGCGGCTGGTGATCGGACCCTGGTCGTGGCCATCGACCGCTCCCTCAGCATGGGCGCCACGGGGCAGTGGGAGCGCGCCCGCGACTCGGTGCGCGCGGTGCTCGACCGGGCCGAACCCGGCGACCGGGTGGCGATCCTCGCCTTCGACACCGATGTCACCATCGAGCATGCGCTCTCGGCTGATCTGGTGGCCGCCCGGGCGGTTGTCGACCGGATCACGCCGGGCGCCGCCGGCACCCGCTACGCCCCCGTGCTCCGGGCCGCGCGCGAGCTGCTGCTGGACGATTCCGTCCGCACAGGTGAGATCGTGTTGGTGAGTGACCTGCAGCAGCCGGGACGGGCCGCCCTGGCGGGCCTGGTCATGCCCGACCAGTTCAGCATCACCACCGTAGTGGTGCCGCACGACTCGCTGGCCAACAGTGCCATCGTCGACCTCGATGTCCAGCGGCTGCCCGGTGCCGAGCGGGGGCAGGCCATCCTGGCGGCCCGCGTGGCGTCCCGGGGACTGACCGCCGAGCGTCCGGCGACCTACACGCTGCACCTCAACGGTCGGGTGGCGGCCACGGCCACGACGCGACTGGCACGCGAGGGAATCACCACCGTCACCTTCCCGACGGTCACGCTGCCGCTGGGACAGGTGCAGGCGCTGGTGACCGGCACACCCGACGCCCTGCCCGCCGATGACTCCTTCCGTGTGGTGCTGCCCGACGAAGCAGCCATGCCCGTCGTGCTGGTCTCGGCGGCGGATGATGCGAGCCGCACCCTCCACCTGGAGCGGGCCCTGGGCATCGGCCGGGATCCTGCTATCCGCATCGACCGCCGCAGCATTTCGGCGGTGACTCCGGCGGTCCTGCAGGGCGCGGGCGCCGTCATGCTCCACGATGTGCGACCGACGCCCGCGATTGAGCGCTGGGTCCGCGAGGGTGGCGGACTCGTGGTGGTGGCCGGCAACCGTCTCGGGACGGTGCCCGAGGATGCCCTGCTGCCGGCCGCGATCCGGCCCATGGTGCAGCGGACGGGGGATCGCGGTGCCTCGTTCGGACAGGTGTCCCTGGACCACCGGGTGTTCGCGCCCTTCCGTGGTGCGGCCCAGACCACGCTCTCGGCGCCGCGCTTCTTCCGCTATCCGCGGCTGGAGCCGACCGCCGACGCCATGGTGCTGGCGCGCTTCGACGACGGTCTGCCCGCCGTGGTGGAGCGGGGGGTCGGGGCCGGGCGGGTGGTGCTGGTCGCCGCCCCGATCGATGTGGTCGACGGCGACTTCCCGCTGCACGGCGGGGCCTATCTCCCCTTCATCCGCTCCCTGACGCTGTACCTCGGTGGGGCGGCTGCAGCACCGCTCTGGCGCACCATCGGCGATGGCTGGGCACCCGCGCCTGGACTGGTGGAACCGGTGCTCCGGACCCCGGACGGCGATCTGTTCCGTCCGGGAATCCAGGGGGCCGGTGGGGCCATGCGGCTCGACCAGGTCGGGTTCTATTCGGTCCATACCGGCAGCGCGACCGGTGAGCCGATCGACCGACTGGCCGTGAACGCCCCGGCCGAGGAATCGGACCTTACCCCCATGCTGCCGGCCGACCTGCTGGTCGGAATCGGGCGGGACAGCATCACCGGCGGACGGGTGGGCCCCGAGGCTCCCCGGGAGGTTGAGGGGCGTCAGCGGCTCTGGCACACCTTGCTCCTGGCGGCGGCGGTATTACTTCTCATAGAGACCGTTATTGCGAGTCGGGGGTGGCGAGGGTCGGCGGACCTCCCTTCCGATGGCTCGGCTACCGTCTGAAAAGGACCACGACCATGGGTCACACCGAACCGAATGGGCCTGCCAACGCGCTGCGTGAGGCGCTGGCTGCGGTACGACGCCACCGCGCCAACCGGGTGCTCAGTGAGGGCATCATCTGGGTCGTGGCGGCCTGTGGCGTGGCTCTCGCACTCGGCCTGGTTCTCCAGCGGGTGCTGCCCGCCGAGGAGCGCAGTGTCTGGATCATCCGGTCGGTGGGCTGGGGTCTGCCCCTGGTGGTCCTCGCCTGGCGGCTGATCCGCCCGCTGCGTCGGCAGGTGTCGGATCAGCAACTCGCGCTGGCGGTCGAAGAGCGGGCGCCGGACCTGAAGCAGGTGCTGGTCTCCGCCGTGCATGAACTGGAACATCCGGCACCGGGCGATCAGGTCGCTCCCGGCCTGGTGGCCCGGGTGATGAACCAGGCCGTGGCTGCGTTGGGCGACCTCGAGGCCGGTGCCGTCTGGGAGCGCCCCCGCACTCGCCGTGCGATCGGCGTGGCGACGGGCCTGGCCGTGGCCCTGGCGTTGCTGATCGCGCTGAGCCCAGCCTGGCGCAGCATCGCCCGGTTGGTGGCATTCCCCTTCACGCCGGCTGCGGCGGCTGTTCCCGAGCGCGCGGTCATGGTGCAGCCGGGCGACATCACCATTCCCCGCGGGGCCTCACTCGACATCCGGGCCACGCTCCAGGGCTTCATGCTGCAGGACGCCGAGATCCAGCTCGTGACGGATTCGACCGGCGAGATGCAGTCGCTCCCGATGATCCCCGATTCGAGCGGCGCGGGCTTCAGCATTCGTCTGTTCGACATCGAACAGCCGCTGACCTATGTGGTGATCTCCGGTGGAGTCCGGTCGTCGGAACATCGGATTCAGGTGAACGATCTTCCGGCCGTGCGCCAGGTGGGACTGGTGGTCCGGTATCCCGGCTACACCCGGCTGCCGACCGACACCATCGAAGGCAGCGGCGACGTGGCCGCCGTGGTCGGCAGTCGCGTCCAGGTCGACATCAGCATCTCCCTCCCGATTGCCGGCGGGCAGCTCCGCTTCGATGACGGCACCACCATTCCCTTCGCGGCCGGCGACTCGCTGGTCCGCGGCGAGTTTACGGTACGGCGCGACGCCTTCTACCGGATCGACCTGCAGGCCCCCGACGGCACCATGGTGCCGGGCACGGTGCAGTACGCGGTCTCGGCGCTGGCGGATCGTCCGCCGCGACTGCGCATCCGCGAGCCGGGTCGTGATACCAAGGCCAGCAATGTCGAGGAGTTCCGCATCGGCTTGAGTGCCTCCGATGACTTCGGGGTCACGGCGGTCACGCTCCACTACACCGTCAACGGCGGCGAAGAGCAGAAGGTTACGCTGTCCGACAGCAGTGCCCGTGGCCAGACCGAATGGCGGGCGCACCACACGCTGTTTTTGGAGGAACTGAATCTCCAGCCCGGCGACCTGGTGACCTACTATGCCACCGCGCGCGATGGCGCCGGACAGCAGGCCCGCAGCGACATCTACTTCCTCGAGATCCGCCCCTTCGGCAAGGACTACCGCGAGGCCGACTCCGGCGGCAACGAAGGGGGCGAGCAGGGGCAGCAGGGACAGCAGCAACAGGGCGAGGAGGGGGAGGACGACGCCCCCGATCCGACGGCCCTCACGGCCCGTCAGCGCGAGCTGGTGGCCGGGTCCTTCAACTGGGTACGCGACAGCGCCGGGACGGCCGTGCGCGAGCGGCGTGAAAACCTGACCACGCTCACCATGGGTCAGGGCAAGCTGCGGCAGGACGTCGAAACGCTCACCAGTCAGATGGCGGCTCGGAACGTCAACGCGCTCGATACCTCGTTCGCCACCATCAAGGCGGCGCTCGACTCCGCGGCCATCCACATGCGCTCGGCGGAGACGGCGCTGACGGCCTCCCGCATGGCCGATGCACTCCCCGCCGAACAGCGGGCGCTGCAGTGGCTGCAGCGCGCCGAGGCGGTCTACCGCGATGTCCAGGTGCGGCGGGCCCAGCAGAACAGCCAGCAGCAGCAGCAGGGGCGGCAGAGTCAGCAGGGAGCGGAGCAGCTCGCCGATCTGTTCGAGTTGCAGACCGATCGGCTGCAGAATCAGTACGAGACCATCCGTCCCTCCACGCAGGGGAATCAGGAGCCGACGCCGCCTTCGACGCAGCGCCAGCTCGATGAGGCCACCGAGCGGCTGCAGCAATTGGCGCAGCGGCAGCAGCAGGAGAATCAGCGGATGCGGGACGCCGCGCAGGCGCTGCAGGACCGCCTGGGGCAGAGTGGTGGCGCAGCCGCCACGGGTGACGGCAGTCGGCAGCGCGAACTGGCCCGGCAGGCGGAAGAGGAAGCGCAGCGGCTGGAGCGGCTGGCCCGGGAAACCGGCAACAACCAGGTGGCCCAGGCTGCTGAGCAGGCGCGTCAGGCAGCCGATGCCATGCGGCGGGCCGCAACCGGCCAGAACGCGGCGGGGCAGAACACCACCGGTCAGAACGCCGCCAGTCAGAATGCCACCACCCAGGGACAGCGGGCCGTGGAACAGTTGCGGCAGGCGGCGGGCAATGTGCAGGACGCCCGTGCCGACCAGGTGAACGATGCCATCGAACGCTTGCAGGATCGGGCGGCGGAGGCCGTGCGTCGTCAGACGGCGATTGCCCGCGAGGCGACCTCCTTGCCGACCACGGTCGGCCCGGAGCGGGTGGAGCAGTTGCGCCAGCTCGATGAACGCAAGGACGCCCTCGCGGCAGACGTGCGGGCGCTCCAGGCCGACGCGGAACGTGTGGCCGAACAAGCCCGTCGGGAACAGCCGCGCGCATCGTCCATGCTCGACGACGCGGCCCGCGCCATTCAGCGCGGTCAGATTCCCGAGCGGATCGATTACTCGAAGACCCTGACGCGTGAGGCACTGGCCTCCGGCTCACCGGTGACCGCGCGCGAGTTCGAGAACCAGATCACCGGCATGCTGGAGTCGCTCAACTCCCAGTTGCAGGCAGCCGGGTCACAGGTGGCAGAGGATCCCACCCGCCAGCAGTCGCGGGTGATGGCCGGGGCACGCGAACTGGTCGAAGGACTTGAATCGCTCCGCGAGCGGATTGCTCAGGAAACCGCTCGACAGGGCCAGCAAGGCCAGCAGGGGCAGCAGGGCCAGCAGGGCCAGCAGGGCCAGCAGGGCCAGCAGGGCCAGCAGGGCCAGCAGGGTCAGCAGGGTCAGCAGGGTCAAGGAGAGGGACAGGGCCAAGGTCAGGGCCAAGGACAAGGCCAGGGTCAGGGGCAGGGTCAGGGCCAAGGGCAGGGTCAGGGCCAAGGGCAGGGTCAGGGTCAGGGCCAGGGCCAGGGCCAGGGCCAGGGCCAGGGACAAGGTCAGGGTCAGGGGCAGGGCCAAGGCCAGGGACAAGGCCAGGGCCAAGGGCAGGGCCAGGGCCAGGGGCAGGGTCAGGGCCAAGGGCAGGGGCAAGGGCAGGGACAAGGTCAGGGCCAGGGCCAAGGCCAAGGGCAGGGCCAGGGCCAAGGCCAAGGGCAGGGACAAGGCCAGGGCCAGGGCCAGGGCCAGGGTCAGGGCCAGGGACAAGGCCAGGGCCAGGGCCAAGGCCAAGGGCAGGGACAAGGTCAGGGCCAGGGCCAAGGCCAAGGTCAGGGTCAGGGCCAAGGTCAGGGCCAGGGTCAGGGTCAGGGTCAGGGCCAGGGCCAAGGGCGAGGTGGTCAGGGACAGGGCCAGCAGGGTCAGGGTCAAGGTGACCAGGGCCAGCAGGGTCAGGCTGGGCAGGAGGCCCAGGGCGGTCGCGGCGGTTCTGGTCGACCTGGCGGGATGGTCGGCGGTACCCCCTCGATGAGCGGCGGTGGGGGCGGCGCGTCAACGCCGACCGAGGCTGATCGTCAGCGGAGCCGGGAGTTTGGTGCCCAGCGTGAGGCCGCCGAGGCGCTGCGGAACCAGGTCCGCGAACAGGGCGTCGATACCCGGCAACTGGATCAGGCCATCAACCAGTTGCGGTCGCTTGAGAGCGGGACCTACCTGGGTGGCCCTCAGGGGATCAATCAGTTGCAGTCGCAGGTGATTGCCGGGATCCGCGAAGTGGAGTACGCGCTGTGGCGCCGCTTCAATGCCAACGACACGCGACCGGCGCTGGGCGTCCGTGGCCAGGTCCCCGCCGAGTATCAGCAACTGGTCGAGGAGTACTACCGTCAGTTGGCCCGACCCACGTCCGGTGGGCGGCCGGGCACGCCGCCGGACCGGTGAGCCGGACCGCAGTGGCCGATGTGAGCAGGGGCGATCCGTCGGGTCGCCCTTCTGCGTGCGGGGGTGGTCGTGTTGCCATCATCTCGATTTGAGGATTGGTTGACGATCGACCGTGCAGGGGTCTTAGATTGCCCCTGTGTTCCCGTTGTGGAGATGCTGATGCAGAAAATCTTTGCCGGAATCGTAGACTATGCCGGCCTCTTTCCTCCCGCCTCACTCGGGATGACCGAGGCGGTGCGGGCGTATGCTGCGCATCGGGCCTCATCGGAACGGTGGATGCTGGGCCGCTTCGTGGTGAGCGCCGCGCGCCTGGCCGAGTGTGATCAGATCATGCGTCGCGAAGGGATTCGCCCTGACGGCGACGGGCCCTGGCCCATGTCCGTGGTGCTCGCTGCCGCCTGGCGGGACAGCGTTGCCCTGTTGGCGCCGTGGTGCCCGGCACGCGACGGGGCTGGTCTCTGGATCGATGCCATCGAACTGCGTGCGGCAACCGCGGCGGAGATCCTCGACGCCGCTGCAGAGCTGCCGCCCGAGGCGACTCACTACGTCGAACTCCCTCCCACGGGCCCCTTCGACACGCTGGTCGCCACACTCGCCTCGATCGGGGCGTCAGCCAAGTTGCGGACGGGCGGCACCACACCGGACCTGTTCCCGGAGCCGGATGCCGTGATCGCCTTCATCCAGGCCTGCCTGGCGCACCGGGTGCCGTTCAAGTTCACCGCGGGCCTGCACCACCCCTGGCCCGGTCGCTACCCGCTCACCTATGAACCGGGCGCTGATACCCATCCCATGTACGGCTTTGTGCCGCTGCTGCTGGCCACGGCGGAGCTGGCCGGCGGGGGCGATACGGTCGTTGCCCGTCGCCTCATCGAGACGGCAGGTGTCACCATTCACACCGACACCGATGGCTTCCGATGGGAGGACCGTCACTGGGATGCTGCCGCGCTGGTTGCCGCCCGCTCGGCCTTCATCGGTTTCGGATCATGCTCTTTCCACGAACCTGTCGACGAACTGGGAGTCCGCACATGAGGTCGGTTGATCGTACCCATGACCCGAGGGTGAAGACCTGGGTCCCCTCCGCGATTGGTCACCGGCACTTCCCGGTCCAGAACCTCCCCTTGGGCATGGTCGACTACGCCGGTCGCCCCACGGTTGCCACCCGGATCGGTGAGGAAGTCCTCCCGCTGACGGCAGCCCTGGGCCAGGGGTGGGGGGCCGGGCTCACGGCCGAACTCCGCGATGCGCTGACGCAGCAGACCTTGGCTCCGTTGGCTTCCCTGTCGCCCACCAGTTGGACGATCCTTCGGCACTCCCTGTTCGATGCCCTGACGGACCCGGCCTACCGCCCCCGACTGGGCGTCGTGCTGGCGCCGCACCAGGCCGTACCACCCTGCCTGCCATTCGTGATCGGCGACTACACCGACTTCTACGCCTCGATTCATCATGCCACCAACGTTGGCTCGATGTTCCGGCCCGAGCAGCCGCTGTTGCCGAACTACAAATGGGTGCCGATCGGCTATCACGGTCGGAGTTCGTCAATTGTCCTCGATGGTACCCCGGTCCGCCGCCCCGTGGGGCAGCTCCGGAACCCGGATGGTCTGTCCCCGGTCTTCGAAGCATCGCGGAGACTGGACTATGAGTTGGAACTGGGGTTCTTCATCGGAGGTTCTCAACAACTGGGCGAGACCCTGACCACTGAGAAGGCGGCCGAGCGGCTGTTCGGGGCCGTGCTCCTGAACGACTGGTCTGCCCGGGACATCCAATCCTGGGAGTACCAGCCCCTGGGGCCATTCCTGTCCAAGAACTTCGCCACCAGCATCTCGCCCTGGATCATCACCCGTGATGCCCTGCTGCCCTTCCGGACCACGCTGCCGCCGCGACCCGCCGGCGATCCAGCCCCTCTGCCGCACTTGCAGGGGCCGCAGTCCGACCTGACCTGGCGGGTTGACCTCGAAGTGTCCATCCACACTCCGGAGATGCGGAGCGAGCGCCGGCCACCAGTGCTGGTCACCCGGGTCAACTACGCCGAGGCGATGTACTGGAGCCCGGTGCAGATGATTGTCCACCACACCAGCAATGGCTGCAATCTGCGTCAGGGCGACCTGCTCGGCAGCGGCACCGTCTCGGGGACAACGCCCCTGTCGCGGGGCTGCCTGCTGGAACGGTCCTGGCAGGGCCAGGATCCGGTCTCCCTGGGGCAGGGTGAGACGCGCAAGTTCCTGGTGGACGGCGATGATGTCATCGTGGAGGGAATCTGCAATGCCCCCGGGGCCATTCCGATCGGGTTTGGTCAATGTACCGGCCGGGTCCTCGCCCGATGAACCCGGCCGATCTGCGGCAGCAGTACGGGCGCGGCACCCTGGAAGCCCTCGAACTGGTCGACGATCCCATCGATCAGTTCCGCCGCTGGTTCGCCGATGCGGGAGCCGCCGGGGTGCTTGAGCCGAACGCCATGACGCTGGCGACCGCCAGCGCCGCCGGGGTACCCAGTGCCCGGATGGTGCTGCTCAAGGGCGTGTCGGCGGCGGGCTTTGCCTTCTTCACCGACTACCGCTCCCGCAAGGCACAGGAGCTGGAGGAGAACCCGTTCGCGGCCCTGGTATTCCACTGGGAGGTGCTGGAGCGCCAGGTCCGCGTGGTCGGTCGCGTCGCGCGGGTGGCCCCGGCCGAGACCGCGGAGTACTACCACAGTCGCCCGACGGGCTCCCAGTTGGGGGCGTGGGCCTCCGAGCAAAGTGCCCCCCTCGCCGACCGGGCGATTCTGGAGTCCCGGGTGGCCGAACTGGCCGAACGCCACCAAATGGGCCAGATTCCAGTACCGCCCCATTGGGGTGGTTATCGCCTGACCCCGGTCGAGATCGAATTCTGGCAGGGTCGGGCCGATCGTCTCCACGATCGCTTCCGCTACCTTCACACCCCGGAGCAGGGATGGTCCCGCGTTCGCCTCTCCCCCTGACACGTCTCAGCCTGGTCGCCCTCGTGGGCGTTGGACCAGCCCTGACGGCTCAGGCCCCCGCCAAGTTCACGCTCGACATCCCCACCATCATGCGCGGCCCGGAGCATTACGGCCGCGAGCCGTCGGGGATCTCCTGGACCCCGGATTCGCGCTTCATCCGCTTCTCGTGGGCGCCACCGGGCACCGCCTGGAACGGCTCGACCCAGAACTACCGCGTGCGGGCCGAGCCGGGTGCCGTACCCGAAGTCGTGACGGGCGCGATGACGGCCGAGATGAGTGGTGGGCTCGGCGCCACGAATGGCGTGCTGAGCCGCAACGGCAGCCGCAAGCTCTTCGTGGCCCAGGGCAGCATCTGGCTCTGGGATGTCGCGGCCGACACCGGGCGTCGTCTGTCCCAGACCTCCGTCACTCCGCAGATCCTCGGGTGGTCCGCCGACGAATCGGCCTTCCACTACCGCACTGGTGACGCGATCTATTCGTTCCGGCTGGCGGATGGCTACGTGGCGCAACTCGCCGAGTTCCGTTCTGCGCCAGCAGCAACCACCACGGGCCCGACCCAGACGGCGGCGACGCCATCGCCGATTGCAGCCGCGCTCCAGCGCGACCAGCGGAATCTCTTCGACGCCCTCCAGGGTGGCCGGGGTGGCGGTCGTGGTGCCGCCGTGCCGCCGGTACAACAGCAGGGGCAGCAGGGGCAGCAGGGGCAGGGCGCCCGTGGTGGCCGTCAGGGCGGCACCGGGCGCGGCGGGGTAGGTGTGACTGGTCGCGGTGGGGTGGGTGGCGGCGGTCAGCGGGGCGGCGGTGGTCCCGGTGGGTTCGGTCCCGCGCCCGCCGCATCGCAGGAAGGCGTCAAGGTTGTCACGCTGCCGCCCGGGGAAACGCTGCGGTCGCTCTCGCTGTCGCCGGGTGCCCAGTCGATCCTGTTCGTCACCGGGACCTCCTACAGTTCCACGCCCACGCTGGTCCCACGCTGGATCACCGCCTCGGGCTACGTCGAGACCAGTTCCTCGCGCTCCAAGGTCGGCGACGCCGGCGGGACCTCGCGTCTGGCCGCCCTCAACCTGACCAACGGCCAGGTCTCCTGGCTGCAGCCGCTTCCCGGCGACTCCTCCAATCGGTACACCGGGCTGAGCGTCGTGGGCTGGAATGACGGCGGTACCACCGCGCTGGTCACCGCGACCTCGCGTGACTACAAGCTGCGCATCACCTCGGGCTTCAACCCCGCGACCGGCACACTGACCCCACTGGAGACGCTGCGCGATTCCACCTGGATCGGCGGGCCGAACAACAGCAGCGGCTGGTTGCCCGGACAGGATGCCTTCTGGTTCGTCAACGAATCGGACGGCTACGCGCATGTGTACACCATGAATGCCGACGGGACCAATCGTCGCCAGTTGACCCGGGGCGAGTTCGAGGTGCAGCAGATCCGGCTGGACCGGTTCCGGAACCGCTTCGAGATGCACACCAGTGAGGGCTCGCCGTTCGAGAAACACTTCTGGACCATGAACCTCGATGGCAGCAACAAGGTCCGCCACACCAAGCGCGTCGGCAGTCACGACGTGACCATCTCGCCCGATGGCAAGTGGTACGCCGTGGTGTACTCCTTCAGCAACGAGCCGCCGGAGCTGTATCTGCAGGCGGCCTCACCGGACGCCACGCCGACCCGCATCACCACATCGCCCACCGCCGCGTGGCGGGCCTACAAGTGGCTCGCCCCGGACATCGTGATGATTCCGGCCAGCGACGGCAAGCAGGTGCCCGCGCGCATCTACCGGCCCAAGGACGTCGGCGCCCGGGCCAACGGCGCCGCGGTGATCTTCGTGCACGGTGCCGGATACCTGCACAACGTGCATAACCACTGGTCCACGTACGCCCGCGAGTACATGTTCCACCACCTGCTGGCGCAGAAGGGGTACGTCGTACTCGACCTCGACTACCGCGCCTCCGCCGGATACGGACACGACTGGCGCACCGCCATCCACCGCTGGATGGGCGGACGCGACCTGCAGGACCAGGTTGACGCGTCCAAGTGGCTCACGCGCACCATGGGCATTTCCGGTGAGCGGGTCGGCATCTACGGCGGATCGTACGGCGGGTTCATCACCCTGATGGCACTGTTCAATGCGCCGGAATACTTCGGGGCAGGGGCCGCGTTGCGCTCGGTGACCGACTGGGCCCACTACAACCACGGCTACACCGCGCCCATTCTCGGTCTGCCGCAGGAGGACAGCGTCGCCTACTACCGGTCGTCGCCGATCCACTTCGCAGCCGGCCTGCAGGACCCGCTGCTGATGGCCCACGGCATGGTCGATTCCAACGTCCAGTACCAGGATATCATCCGGCTGACCCAGCGTCTGATCGAACTGGGCAAGACCAACTGGGAACTGGCGTCCTACCCGGTGGAGGACCACGGCTTTACGCGCCCGGATTCCTGGACCGACGAGTACCGTCGGATCTTCGAGCTCTTCGAACGGACCATCGCGCGGAAGCGCTAGCACCAGTGCCGCATCAGGCCACGCCCCTCGCGGAGGGCACCCGACTCGCCGGGATCGGTACCCTGGTGAACCTCGGGCTGGTCCTGATCAAGGGAGCGGCCGGCATCGCCGGTCACTCCCAGGCCCTGGTGGCCGACGCAGTCGAGTCGCTCGGCGATGTGCTCGCCTCGGTGGTGGTGTGGGTCGGCCTCCGCCAGTCCGCCCGCAGCGCCGACGACAATCACCCCTATGGGCACGGCAAGGCGGAGTCGCTGGCCGCTGCGTTGACCGGTATCCTGTTGTGGGGTGGCGCACTGTTCATCAGTTGGCACGCCGTCGCCGGGATCCGGGAGCGGCGTGCCACGCCCCACATCGCCACACTGCTGGTGCTGGCCGGCGTGATCCTCCTGAAGGCCTGGCTCACCCGCCGAACCCAGGCGGCGGCGCTCGCCTCGGGCAGCCGAGCCGTGGAAGCCGACGCCTGGCACCACCAGGCGGATGCCTGGACCTCGGCGATGGCCTTTGTCGGCATCAGCATTGCCCTCGTCGGCGGCGAGGCATGGGCCTGGACCGACTCAGCGGCGGCCCTGCTGGGCGCCGGGATCATCGGACTGAACGGGTGGCGGATTCTCCAGCCCGCCGTCCACGACCTGATGGATGGCGCCCCGCCGTCCTCCCTGACCGATGCCTGCATTGCCGCGGCTGCCGCCGTGCCGGGTGTGCTGCTGATCGAGCAGATCAAGGCCCGGCGCGTCGGGTCACGCTACTACCTCGACATGCACGTCCACGCCGATGCCGCCATGTCGCTCCACGAGGCGCACATTCTGAGTGGCTGCGTCAAGAGCGCCATCCGGGCGGCAGTGCCGACCGTGGCCGATGTCCTGGTTCACATGGAGCCCTTCGAACCCCCAGCGACCCCGTGACCTCGCTGGCGGAATACGTCGCCGACCGACTGGCTGCGCTGACCCCGGTCGGCGCCACCTGCCTGGTGGCCGTTTCGGGTGGCCGGGACTCCCTGGCCCTGGTGGACCTCCTCTGGCGCGGGGAGCATCGGCACGGTCGTCCGCTGGTGATCGGCCATGTGGATCACGGCATCGCGGTCGATCCGGGCGCTGGCCTCGCGAGCATCCTGGCCTGGCAGTCCCGGGTGGGAGCGGCCGACCTTCCCATGGTGACCGAACACCTTGCACTCGGTCCCGGCACCTCCGAAACCACCGCCCGGCAGCATCGCCGCCGCGCCCTGCTGGCGCTCGCGGATCGTGTCGGTGCCGAGTGGATCGTGCTGGCGCATCACGCCGAGGACCAGGCGGAGACTCTGCTGCTGCGGGTGCTGCGGGGGAGCGGTCCGGCCGGGCTCGCGGGGATGGCCGCCCGGGATGGGCGCTGGCTGCGTCCCCTGCTGGACATTCCGCGAGCCCGGTTGGGTGAGCACCTGCGTGGACTCGATGTGACCTGGTGGGAGGATCCCGCCAACGCCGACCCGCGGCATCTCCGCTCCTGGCTGCGCTCGGCCATCCTGCCCACGCTGACGGAGCGTCTGCCCGACCTGCCGCAGCGTCTGGCCGACACCACCCGCCAGGCGGCTGCGGCGCGGACCGCCTGGGATGACCTGGTCAGCGTGCTGCCGGATCTGTCATTTGAGCAGTCTCCGCGTGGCATTTCCGTTGCTGCTGGTCCATTGCGGGGCTATTCTTCGGTGCTGCGCCGAGCCCTGCTTGGGGCGCTGGGTCGCCGGGTCGGGCTGTTGTTGGCGGATCGGCGGTTGCGGGCCATCGAGGCCCTGTTGAGCGGAACGGCCGGGGCCATCGATGTGGCGCAGGGCTGGCGCGCCGAGGTGGCCTTCGAGCGGTTTCGGTTGGTGCGGGTCGATGAGCATCTGCCGGATGGGCAGGAACTCCTCGACGGCGCCGAGTGGGGAGAGGGCCGGTTCCTGGTCCGGAACGGATCGGCCGGTTCGAGTGTTCGGACTGGTGTGAGCGCCTGGCTGGTGCCGGGTCGGTACCGGATCCGGCCCTGGCGGGTCGGCGACCGGATCCGCCCGCTCGGTGGTCGGGGCAGTCGCGCGGTCGCGGTGCTCCTCAAGGAGGCGCGTGTCCCCCCGGGGGAGCGTCGGCGTCACCCTCTGGTCGTCAGCGTTGACGACACAGTGATTCTCTGGGTTCCGGGCGTCTGTCGTTCGGAGGACCTGGTACCACCCGCAGGAACGGAGGCGATACATGTCGAGTATGCAC
>CAYQXR010000012.1:0-49816 GCA_964421625.1 uncultured Gemmatimonadaceae bacterium
GAGCACGTGACTCTTAATCACTAGGTTGAAGGTTCGAGTCCTTCTCGGGGCACTGCATACAACGGGTCGACGGACAATGTCCGCCGGCCCGTTGCCGTTTCCCCCCCCACTCATCCAACGTTCTCCCGGTGTCGCGGGTACTATTCGAATGACCGCCCCGGCGAGTGTCCGGGGAGGGCTCGCATCCGCCTACCGGAGTCGTACCATGGTTCGCTTCATGCCCGCCGCCGTGCTGGTCGCCCTGGCGACTGCTTCCGCGCCGCTCCAGGCCCAGGACCCTGTCCTCGCCGCCCCGGATACCCGCCTCGCCGGGGTCTGGCAGCTCGATACCTCCCGCGGTGACACGCTGCCCAGCAGCATTCGTCGCGTGGCTGGCCCTGGTGGGATGGGCGCGGCTGGCGGTGGGATGGCTGCTGGCGGGGGGCAGGTCTCCGGCCGGGCGGGCGGCGGCGGGGGACGCGGCGGGCGCGGCGGTGGTGGCGGTGGTGGTGGACGAGCGGGCGGCGGTGGTGGTGGCGGTGGGGGTGCCGAAGCGATGACAGGTCTCATGGCCGATATCGCCCCTGCCCGGATGACCATCGAAGTCGCCCAGGCCAAGACCAGCATCACAGTCGATACCGCCACCGTGGCCTTCGAGTGGCAGACCGACAAGAAGAAGCGTCAGGTCGCGCTGGCCCGCGGGGGGCTGATCGAGGTTGAGGCGAGCTGGTGGACCAAGGTGCTGCAGACGGTCCGGAAGGTGGACGGCGACACCGAACTCAAGAAGGAGTTCAAGCTGATCCAGGATGGCGACGTGCTGGAGGTGAAGGTCAACGCCAAGGTCGCCGGCACCAAGACCGAGGTGAAGCTCTACTACCAGCGCGCGTCGTGAGGGATGGCCCCCTGAGGCGACTCAGGGGGCCGCAGGGAGATCGGCCTGGAGCGCTGCGATGGACTGTGCCAGTGCGGCGCGCAGCCGCTCCAGACCGGTCTCGCCGAGCCCATCGCTGAGATGGGCGTCGAGCCGCTGCCAGGCGCGGCGTACGCTGGCCTCCAGCAGACGGGAGCGCGGCGTCGGATGAATGCGCCAGGCCCGGCGGTCATCAGGGTCGCGTTCCCGGCTGACCAGGCCGCCGCGCTCGAGCCGCTGGACCATCCGCGTCACCGTTGGGGCCTCCACCCCGACTCGCCCAGCCAGGTCGGCCAGATTGAGCCCCGGCGTCTCCCACAGATGCAGCAGCAGCAGGTCCTGCCCCGGATGGATCCCATGCGGCGCGAGCAGGTCGGTCAGGTGCGCCCGATGGAGGCGGGCCAACTGCACCAGCAGTCGTCCGGGGGAGGCCGCGTCGCCAGGCATGTACCGGCTCAGTGACAGCCGCAGGTGGGACCGCAGCCACCGCTCAGGGTCGGCTCGACGCCGCCCGTCGGTGTGGTCAGCGGGCCGCGCCCGCCAGTGATGACGCGTTGCACCGGTTCCCCCGTCTCGGGGTCGGTGGTCAGTGGCGGATCCTGGATCGACTGCCGCACTTCAAAGCGGCGAGTTGGGCCATCAGCGGTGCCAGGAATGGTCTCGTACAGGTACGTGGGCATGGTCACTCGACTCCTGCGTCGACGAGGTCCAGGGGGAGATCGGGCACGGGGTGTTCCGATCCGACCAGCAGCGCGGTCGCGATCAGCAGCGCCACACCCAGGGCGAGTTCGATCCGCACCGCACGACGTAAACGCTGATCGCTCCCCGGCTGTTCCTGGAGGAGCGCCGGCGTGACCCGGCGCCAGTTCCACCAGCCCGCCAGGAGAATGCCGCCGAAGCAGAGCAGCTTGATGACCAGGTAGCGACCCCAATCGGTGGCCAGCGCGGCCTGAATGGTGACGCCGTAATGCCAGGAGGCGATCAGGCCGGAGCCCACCACCAGCGCCGCGCCGATCCGCGCCGGGATCGAGAAGGCGGCGATGACCCGCGCGAGGTGGCCCAGCCGGTGCTGGCCGAGCAGGTTGGGAAGCACCGCAATCGCCAGCACCGCCAGCGTGCCGAGCCAGAGACCGCCACCCACCAGGTGCCCGGTATGGACCAGTCGGCCCAGCAGAGGGGGCCAACGTTCGTCGGTCGCGTGTCCCATGCCGCTCTGGGTCCAGAGCAGCAGCGGAAGTGCTGCCAGCAGCAACCCGTGCATCACGCGCGGACGGGTGCGCGCCAGGGTGAATGCCGCGAACAGGAAGGCGGCGATGGCGGTCTGTCCCACATTGCTGCGGCCCCAGGTGCCGCCCATCAGGACGGCCTTGGCGAAGTCGGGATCCAGCGCTTCACCGGGGGACATGAACAGCAGCAGTTGCGCAGCCGACCGGGCGAGACACAGCGCCAGCAGAAAGGTCGCCAGGGCCCTCGGCAGGATCAGCAGCCACAGCGTGGCCCGCTGCCGGATGGTCAGGTCTGCATCGGCGAGATGGGTCCGCACCAGTCGCCGCACAACGGCACAGCCCACCAGCAGGAGCAGGGTCAGCAGGATCAGGCCGCGGATCAGCGGCATGAGCATCGCCACGGTGTCAGGGGCCATCGGCGGCTCCGAACGGGGAGACAGGGGGGGCAGCGCCCCGGTGTGACGGCATCGTGACCGGACCATGCCGCGAACGCTGACGGACAGGGGTTTTTCTGCCTGCCGGGGACGGGGCCGGGATGGAAGGACGCCCCGATGGCATTAGGTTCCTTGGGGCGGTGTCCACCTGGGTGCCGCCGTCCGATCTCCGCAAACATAGGGGTGTCCCGCTTCCGTCCCAACCTGGGAGTTCGACCAATGCCCGTGTCGCCGTTTCGCAGCCTCAGTCTCAGCCTCCTCGCCCTGCCCACCGCCCTGCTGGCCGCTCAGGGGCTACCGACCTCCTATCCGCCGCTGTCGTCGCCGCCCAAGCTGATGGTCGCGATCGCCGTCGATCAGTTGCGACCGGACTATCTGGTGCGCTGGGAGAAGGAGTTCCCCGGTGGGCTCGGGCGTCTGGTGCGCGAAGGGGTGTTCCACATCCACGCCGAGCAGGACCATGGCGTGACCGAAACGGCCCCGGGACATTCGACGATGATGACAGGCCGGGTGCCGGGTCATACCGGGATCATCGGCAACGACCTGGGCGTGCCCGATCCGCTGTTCCCGCTGGTTGGTGCCCCTGCGGGGACCGCGACCGCGACCCTGGCCTCGCGCGGCGCCTCCCCCCGGCGCTTCCAGGGGACCACGTTGTTCGACTGGATGCTGGCGCACGACCCGGATACCCGTGTGCTGTCCGTCTCCCGCAAGGACCGGGGGGCCATCCTCCCGATCGGACGTGCGCGGGTGCCGGTCTACTGGCACTACAACGGACACTTCGTGACCAGCCGCTGGTTTGCCGATTCGCTGCCTACCTGGGTGCAGGGCTGGAATGCCCGCACGCCGGTCAACCATCTGGCGGGGACGGCCTGGAACCTTTTCCGCGATCCGGCCACCTATCCCGAGGCGGATGATCGACCCTTCGAGTACGGCGGCGGACCGCACCGGTTCCCCTATCCCCTGCCCACCGACCCCGCCGCAGTGGGTGCCGTGCTCGAGAACTTCCCCGTGATGGATTCGCTGATTCTCGACCTGGCGATCACCGGCCTCCAGGCGCTCAGGCTGGGGCAGCGCAACGGCACCGACATGCTGGCCATCTCGCTCTCCACCAACGACGCCATCGGGCATCGCTACGGCCCTGGGTCCCGCGAGCTGCACGACCATCTGCTGCATCTCGATCACTGGCTGGGGCGCTTCTTCGATTCCCTGGCCACCTTCGTGCCGCTGGACCAGGTGGTGATTTCGCTCACCGCCGATCACGGGGTCAGTGAGTATCCCGAAGCAGGACCAGACGGTGGTCGCCTGTCGCTGAGCACCATCACGCGGGCGCTCAACCGCTGGGCCCTGGACCGGTGGCGGATTGCGCTCGACGCCCGCACGCAGAGCGGCCTGCTGCTCGCCGATGTGGATGCGCTGCGCGCCCGTGGGGTCGATGTCGACTCCCTGGCCGACCGCTGGGCCGACTCGGCGCGTCGGATCACCGGCGTGCGGCATGTCTACACCCCGCGCACCCTGGCCGCCGGCCGGGCTGACGATCCGGAAGTGATCCGCTGGCGGCGCCAGCTCCCACCGGGGACGGGCTGGTTGCTGGGTGTGGTGGTCGAGGAGGGCTACATGTTCGGCACCTCGCGCACCAGCACCAACCACGGCACCACCAACCTGCTCGACCGTCGCGTGCCGATCATCATCCGGGCGCCCGGGATTCCGGGGGTGCAGACCACGGCCCGGGCCCGCACCATCGATCTCGCTCCGACATTGGCGGCTCTGCTGGGGATTGTCCCCACGGAGCCGGTCGACGGGACACCGCTGCCGGCCCTGTTCCAGCGCCGCTGAGCGGGGCCGTCACCGGATCGTTACCGACTCCAGGGGATTCCGTCACATCGACCAGCGATCTCTCTCTCCAGTTGAACGGGCCTGCGGGCCGATGTTGGACGACTGGAGAAGGGAGACGGTGTGGCAACGATGGGCAAGATGCTGCGGACGATGGGGGCAGCAGCGCTGTTCCTGCTGAGTGCGGGCAGCCTCGCGGCGCAGGGCAGTGGGCGGTTGGTCGGACGGGTGGTGACCCAGGACTCGGGGATTCCGATTGCCGACGTGCGGGTCTCGATCGTCGGTACGTCGCTGGTGGCCGTCACCAACATCGAGGGGCGATTCACCCTGGCCAATGTCCCTCCCGGTGACGTGGCCGTGCGGGCCGTGGCCATCGGCTTCACGCCCAAGGTGGTGACCGAAGTCCGGGTCGTGGCCGACAGTCTGACCCGTCAGGACGTGACCCTCGACGCCTCGGTGTTCGAGCTGCAGGAGATCGTCGTCCGGGCCGCCGAAGAGCGTGGCAGCGTGAACGCCGCCCTGGACATGCAGCGCACCGCCGTGAGCATCGTCAGTGCCATCTCCTCCGAGCAGATGGCACGCTCGCCCGATGGCGATGCGGGCACGGCACTTCAGCGCGTCAGCGGCGCCACCGTTCAGGACGGCACGCCATCGGTGCGCGGACTCGGGGACCGCTTTACCACCGTGGTGCTCAACGGGGCCCGCATGGGCTCCTCCGATCCCGAACGCAAGTCGATCGACCTGAGTCAGATCCCGACCTCACTGCTGGAGTATGTCAGCGTGTCCAAGTCGGCGACCGCCGATCAGGAGGGCGACTTTGCCGGCGCCACCATCCGCATGCAGACGCGCGGTGCCGTGGAGCAGCCCTTCCTCTCGCTGACATTCTCAACCGGCTACAACGATGCCGTGACCGGTCGCCAGTTGCTGCGCGGCCCGCGCGCCGGTGGTGACGTGGTTGCCTTCGGGGCAGCGACGCGACGGATCCCATCGGCCCTTGCCGGCACCGACCTGACCCAGCCGATCACGCCCACCCAGACCAATGCGCTGGTCAACGGGCTGCGCAATCTCTGGTCGCCGGGGCAGGGGCAGGCCGCGCCGAATGCCAGTCTCGGCCTCTCGCTGGGGGGTACCACCAGCGCCGGCCTCGGCGGGATCAGCTATGTGCTGGCCGGGAACTGGTCGCGATCCGAGGAGGTCCAGCAGGACCAGCGCCGTGCGCTGGCCGAGCCGACCACGGATGGACTGGCGGAGTTCGACCGGTACACCGGCACCACCGGTCGCCAGGGCGTGCTCTGGGGCGGTATCGCCAACCTGACCCGCGACCTCGGCGCGAACACCCGGCTGTCGTTCCACAATACCTACACTCGCGGGGCCGACAACGAGGCGCGTCACGAACGCGGCACCAGCGAGAACCTCGGCGGCATGGCGCTCGACGTGACCCGGCTGCGCTATGTGGAGCGCAGTGTGCTGTCGGATCGGCTCGCGTTGCAGCATCGGATCGGTCTGCGCCACACCTTCGACGCCAGTGTGACCCATGGGCGGGTCCGCCGCCAGGAGCCGGACCGCTCCGAAATGGTGTACGTCCAGGAGCACGCCGCCGCCCCCTTCACCTGGCTCGGCTTTTCCAACGAGGCCGCGGTGCGGACCTTCGGCGATCTCCGCGAACGGTCCACCGAAGTCGCCGCCTCCTGGCTGGGGCGCCTGGGTGCGGACCAGCAGATCGGGACCACGATCCAGGCGGGGATCCTGCTGCGGTCGACGCGGCGCGAGGCGGACAACCGCTCTTATTCCATCTCCCTCAACCGCCCACTGCCGACTGAAGTGCCGGTCGAGAGTCCGGAAGCGATCTTCGATGGCCGGTTCTCTGGGGAGGGGGACACCTGGTTCCGGATCGTGCCGCTCTTCGCCGGGGGCGCCTACCAGGCGCAGGACCGGCTCAGTGCCGGCTACGTACAGACCACTATGCCGCTGATGGATGCGGCCATCGAGCTGACCGCCGGCCTCCGCGCTGAGCGGTCGCAGGTCCGTGTGGACTCGCGGTCGACGGCCAACGAGGCGTCGGAAGCGCGGCATGTCTTCACCGATCTACTGCCATCCGCTTCCCTCACCTGGCGGGTGCGGCCACGCACCAATCTGCGCCTGAGTGCCACCCAGACGCTGGCGCGTCCGGAGTACCGCGAGCTGTCGCCCATTCTGGCCCGCGAGGTGATCGGCGGCGACAACATCAAGGGCAATCCCGATCTGCGCCGCACGTTGATCCGGAATTTCGATCTCCGCTGGGAGTTCTACCCGGCCACGGGAGAACTGCTCTCGGTCGCCCTGTTCGCCAAGCATTTCACCGACCCGATCGAGAAGGTCTACCTGGCGACGTCCGGGACCCGGATCATCACCCATCAGAATGCCCGCGGCGCCTCCGACTACGGTGTCGAACTCGAGGCCCGCAAGGCGCTCGCCATCGACGGTTGGCTCTCGGCGTTCACCATGGGGGGCAACCTCACCCTGATGCGCAGCCGAGTGCAGATCGACACCACCATCACGTCACTGACCTCGGTCGAGCGCCGCATGGTGGGACAGTCGCCCTATCTGCTCAATGCCTCGCTGACCTGGACATCCCCGTCGGGCCGCTCGACGGCCACGGTGCTCTTCAACCGGTCGGGCGAGCGGGTCAGTGAGGCCGGGGAACGGCCGCTGCCCGACGTGATCGAGGCCGGCCGATCGCTGCTCGATGTGGCGGTCCGTTTTCCGCTCACGCAGCAACTTGGCGTGAAGGTCAATGGCCAGAATCTGCTCGATGCACCGATCCGGCTGACTCAGGGCAGCATCACCCGCGAGTACGCCCGCAGCGGCCGCGTGGTCACGCTGGGCTTCTCCTGGATGCGATAGGCCCGGTCCAAGGCGTTACCGGACTGGTACCTCTTCGGCACCAATCGACGACACCCGCGATGGATCTTCCTCGCGGGTGTCGCATTTGAGCCGGATGCCGCAGTGCTCCGCACGACACTCCACGGTGACGGACAGCCGTCACCAGGTCGTTTCACTACGCGAGGAAGCGTTCATGATTACTGGTTTCCGATTCCTGGCCCGCAGCGTGGCGCTGCTTGGGGCTCTCACCGTGGGTGCCTGCGGCAGTGACGATCCGGTCACGCCCACGCCCGACACGTCGGCGCCGACCGGGCTGGCCGGAACGGCTGCCGGTGCCACCACCATCGACCTGAGCTGGACGGCCGCGTCGAGTGCCACGGGCTACGTTCTGCAGCGGGCCACCGGAGCAGTGGGGGCCTGGGCGGAGATCGCGACCCCGGCGGCCAGCGCGACCAACTATGCCGATGCTAACCTGCAGACCGCCACGACCTACCGCTACCGCATTGCGGCAGTGCGGTCGTCCGGCACGTCGGTGTTCTCGGCGCCGATCACCGTGACGACCGGGGCCACCCCGATCGTCGACGTGACCATCAACATCACCACCAACACCACCTGGACGGCCGACAAGGTCTGGCGCCTGAAGGGCTTCCGGAAGGTGGCCAACGGTGCGACGCTGACCATCGAGGCCGGTACCACCATCATTGGTGATTATGCCACACTCGGCTCCTCGCTGTTCGTGCTGCGTGGCGCCCGGATCGTGGCGATCGGGACGGCCGAGCAGCCGATCGTCTTCACGTCGTCGCAGCCGGTCGGTCAGCGTCAGCCCGGTGACTGGGGCGGCCTGATCATTGTCGGGAACGGGATCATCAACCGGGTCGGCAACGTGCAGATCGAGGGCACCGGCACCTCGGCAGACAACGAGGCGCTGCTCTACTCCGGTGGGACCAACAACGCAGATAACAGCGGCACGCTGCGCTATGTGCGCGTCGAGTACGCCGGGTTCGGCCCCGCCACCAACGAAGAACTCAACTCCTTCACCTTTGCAGCCGTCGGCAGCGGGACCACGCTGGAGTACCTCCAGGCGCTCAACGGCCTCGATGACCACTACGAGTGGTTCGGCGGTGCCGTCGATGCCTCCTATCTGGTGTCGTATCAGTCCGGCGACGACCACTATGACATGTCGGAGGGCTACGTCGGCCGTCTGCGCCACCTGATTGCCTACCAGCGCTCACAGCTCGTGCCGCGGCCGGGGGCGGGCAACGCGTCGACCGACCCGCAGGGCATCGAGAACGACGGCTGCAACGGCACCGGCTGCACGGCCGGTCACGACCAGTCGCCGTTTACGGTACCGGTGGTGGCCAACTTCACCCTGGTCGGTACCGGCCCTGGTGCGGTGGGCGTCGGCGGCGGCTACGGCATGATGCTGCGGCGCGGGACCGGTGGGCATTACGTGAACGGCGTCGTGGCCCGGTGGCCCAGCGCCGCCATCGCCTACCGCGATGCCGGCACCAAGGCCCGTGAGACGGCCGGTCTGCTCTCGTTCAAGGGGCTGTTCGTAGCCCAGTCCCCGGTGCTGTTCGAAGCCGGGCAGCAGACCTACGGTGGTCCCGCTGGCGACATCGAGTACCAGGCCGCGACCACCGCAGCCTCTCTGTTCGTGAACCTGCCTGCCGTGCCAACCTCCGGTGCCGACTTCGACTGGACCCCCGCCGTTGGGGCTCCGGTCCGGACCGGCGGGACCACCACCTTCACCGGCGACCTGCTGACCCGTGCCGGTGGTGTGGTGTCGCCGACCTCCTATCGTGGCGCAGTCGACCCGGTCGGGGCCAAGTGGTGGCAGGGCTGGACCACCTACAGCGACAACTGATCCTGTTGCCGCACTGAGGTCATACACCCGTGTCGATCGACAGCAGGTATGTCGGTCGGCGCGGGTTGCCCCGTTCATCTGCGTTTCACTCCTGAAGGGTGTCTGATGCCGAGAGTCTGGTGGAGTCTGCTGGTTCTGATGGTGGTGGCGTCCTGTCGCAGTGCCGAGCCGGCAGTCGTGGAGACCGCGACACCCTGGCGGCAGCCCGGTGATGTGATCGACTCGATCCTGCCGATGGACACCATGCTGGCCCGCTTCCGGGTGGGGACCACGGCACCGGTGGGGCTCACCGGTGGAGCCAGCACCAGCACCGCGCTGGCCCAGGCGATCGTATCGGCGCTTGCATCGGCCGATACGGCTGCGCTGGTCGGTCTGCTGGTCACCCGCGCCGAGTACGGTTGGCTGGTGTTCCCCCACCACGTCTATGCTCGGCCGCCCTATGAGCTTGATCCCGGGCTGGCCTGGCTGCGGCTCACCAGTGCGTCGAGTTCAGGGCTGACCCGTCTGCTGCGCGAGTATGGTGACCATCCCATGGCCATGACCAGCCTGTCCTGCGCCGAGGATACCACTGCCGTGGTACGGGGCGGGCCGGTACGGATCTGGGGGCCGTGTCAGGTCGCCTGGCGTGGCGCCGATGGTGTTGAGCACAGTGGACGCCTCTTCGGCTCGATGCTTGAGCGCGATGGGCGGCTGAAGCTGCTGAGCTACAAGTCGGATCTCTGAGGCGGCTGACGGCGCCAGATCATCAGATAGCCGAAGAGCAGGATGGCGATGGCGATGCCCACCCACTGGATTGCGTAGGAGAGGTGGGGGCCGTCATCGAGCGTGGGGAGCGGGACCGGTGTGAGTCGGCCGGGCTGGTCGGCCACCGAGTCGGCCACCAGATGGAGGTATTCCGGGCGGGCGTCTGCCACGCGTGTCAGCAGCGTGGCGCGATCCATCCTGCGCCAGGTGGTATCCCCGTGGCGCGGCAGGGGCTGGCCGGCGTCGTCGGTGTCGGGGATGGGGTAGAGGACCCCCGCCAGGGTCACCTCGCCGTCGACCGGCCGGGGCAGGTCGTCCGGACGGGAGGCGGCATCGGGCGAGCGGACGAAGCCGCGCAGCACCCAGATGGTCGTTGATGATCCTGCCACCTGAAATGGTGTGACGACATGCAGCCCCGGGCGCTCCTGCTGGGCACGACCGCGCAGGAGCATCTCTCCCTGGGGCAGGAAGTGCCCGCGGACAGTGACCCGGCGACCTGATGCGAGGCTGTCGCCCGGGGCCGTCGCGGTCAGGTCGGTTGGGGGTAGATCCCGGTTGGCCAGCAGGACCTGATTGGCGAGACGTCGCTCGCTGCGCCGCTCGAGTTGCCAGGCACACAGCGCCAGCGCCGTGGCCGCTGCCACGCCGACCACTGCCAGCAGGATGAATCGCCGAATTCGGGACACCGGTGACCTCGCTCAGGGACACTCTGACCGATCGACCGAGCGGGGACTTCGCGCCAGCCCCGTCCGGGCCGGGAAGATACCTTTCTGGCATGTCCTCTGCTCTGCATGAGGCAGGGCGCTTCATGGCGAAGCGCCGTGGTCACTTCACGAGGAGCTTGTCGTGCCAGCCTTCCCGACGCAGCAGACCTTCCGGGCCTTTGCCCTTCTCCTCCTCGCGACGCCGCTGGTCGCGCAGAACCGTGATCGTGGTCTGGTCGACCTCGGTCCGCGGCCCCAGCCCGGTGAGCGCGGCGGCTTTTTCGGGACGGTCGGCCTGGGTGGCGGCGGTGAACGCTACCGTTTCTCGGACGAATCGGAGTTCAGTGAGACGCTGACCAAGCCGACGGTGACCATCCGCATCGGCGGGACACCCAGCGAGCATGTCCGACTGGGCGGCGAGATCTTCGCCTGGGCGAACGACGACCCGGCTGGGGTTCAGAGCTTCTCCGTGCTGGCGATGACTGCCCAGTACTACCCCTCGCGCACCGGCGGCCTGCATCTGCGCGGGTCGCTGGGCTTCGCCCGGTCGGGGACCGAATTCTCGGATGGGGGTTCCGCCTACGAGAACGGGTTTGCCAGCGCCTACGGCATCGGCTGGGACATCCCCCTCTCGCCCAATATCACCCTGACCCCCGCGCTGGACATCTATCAGGGGACCTTCAGCAAGCGCGGCGAGGCCACCCTGATCGAGCGGGTCCGGAACCTCGGCGTGCAGGTCACCTTCCAGACTGGCCGCCGCCGCGATTGACCGGAAGGGCCGTGGCGGCTATACTCTGCCCGCCACGCCCTGGTGGTGAAACTGGTAGACACGCTATCTTGAGGGGGTAGTGCCGCAAGGCGTCGCGGTTCGAATCCGCGCCAGGGCATCGAGAGCATCGCCACTGTAGCTCAGCGGTAGAGCACTCGATTCGTAATCGAGCGGTCGTCGGTTCAATCCCGACCAGTGGCTCTCCTACGGGATGTCGACCGCCGCCAGGCGGGCCGGACGTCCCGACCTCAATCGCGAAGGGCCGGATCACTCCGAGTGGTCCGGCCCTTTCGCATCGACCTCCCCCCGGCTGCGCCCGAAGGCTGTCACGCTCCTGGCAGGACGCCCGCCAGCCAGGCCGCCGCGTCCTGGAGTTCGTCCATCGCGATCCGGTGGGGCATGCCCTCGTAGTGGCGGACCGTGAGGTTGGCCCCGGCGGCGGCGAGCCGCTGCTGGCCGGCAAGCGCAATGGCGTGGGGGATCGCCGGGTCGGCCGTGCCGTGTCCCCAGAAGATCGGTGTGGTGCCCACCTGCTCGGGCCTCAGGGTGATCGAGGGGTGATCGGCCAGGAAGCCACTGAAGACCAGAACACCCAGCACGCGATCCGGATGCCGCAGGGCATGCGCCAGGGCGCTGGTCCCGCCCTGGGAAAACCCACCGATGACATAGCCGCGCTCCGCCCCTGCCCGTGAGTTCACGAACGCCGTCAGCGCGTCCTGGCCGGCTTCGAACGAGGTCGCCTCGGGGGTGCTGCCATGCAGGTAGCGATACCAGGCGTAGCCCGGCCCGTAGCCCCACGGGGCCGCCTCGAAGGGCGCCCGGACGGAGTGAATCGGGAGGGAGGGGTGGAGTTCACGGCCGAGTGGGAGCAGATCCTGCTCATCGCTGCCGCGGCCATGCAGCAGCAGGAGCGGTGGGTGCGTCGGATCACCGGCCTGGTGGAGGGCGTACAGGGGGCTCTGCATGTGGCAATAGTAAGGGGACGGCTTTCCATTGAGGCAGGGCCCGACTACAATTGGGGCCCGTCATCGGGTATTCGGGACGTGGCGCAGTCCGGTAGCGCACTACCTTGGGGTGGTAGGGGTCGCGGGTTCAAATCCCGCCGTCCCGATGCGGTCAAACGAAGGGAAGGACACCAAGGTGTTCTTCCCTTCGTCCGTTCCATCCGCTCACCCGCCGCGCTTGCGGAGTTCCTTGACGGCCTCCGGGTGACTGGCCTCGGCGGCCCGACGCAGCCAGACCATCCCCTCCGGTTCATCCTTGGCTGTTCCGCGACCCTTGAAATACATCTGGGCCGCCTGCCATCCGGCCTCGGCAGATCCCTGGTCGGCCGCTTTCCGGTACCAGTCGAGCGCAGCGGCTTCGTCCTTGGCCGTGCCCCGACCGCGTGCCAGCAACTCGGCGTAGGTGAGCTGCCCCTCCCGGTCACCCCGCTCGGCGAGACGCCGATACCACGACGCCGCCTCGGTCTCGTCCTTCCGGATGCCGAAGCCGCTCGCCAGGCGGGAAGCAAGCAGCCGTTGGGCCGAGAGGAGGCCAAGTGCGGCCGATTCGCGGATCAGCAGGATCGCTTCGGCGGTGTTTCTGGTCACACCGCGCCCCGATTCGAGCAGCATGGCCAATTGGTACTTCGCTTCAGCGTCGGTGCTGGCGGCCTTGCGGAACCACTCCGCGGCCAGGACCGGATCTTCGGTCACACCCTGGCCCCGATTGTAGAGGACCCCCAGAAGACGCTGTGATGTGGCGTCGCCACCAGTTGCTTCCTGGGTGCAGGCAGTGAGGGCTGCACTCCAGGCTTCGGTCTCTGAGGCCCGGGCACAGGAGAGTGCGGCAGGCGTTGGATTGGCGGGTGGGGCAGTGGTTGCGGGCTGTGAGACCGGGCTGGGAGATCCGCCGGCCGTGGGGCGCGTCGCCCGGCCCGGCGACGGGTCGATGGCGACCTCAGCGAGGACGCCAGCGGGCGCCAGGGCGGTGGTGTCGTCGATCTGCGGGATCGAGTCAACGCCCGGATCGACGGCTGGTGTACTCCGGGTCGCCCAGAAGGTCCCTCCGGCCAGGAGCGTCAATCCCAGGCCGACAGCGACGAGGGCAGCCGAGCGCTTTGAGCGGATCACAGCGGCCTGCCCGTGAGCACCGGGGCCGGGTGAGTGCTCCAGAGCCGCCGCGAAATCGCGCATGCTGGGGAACCGGTCGGCCGGGTCCTTCGCCATCGCCCGCTGGATCGCCGTTGCGAGGGCGGTCGGGATTTCGGGCACGTGCTGCGCCAGGGGTTCGGGGTCCGCCACCATCTGCTGGTAGAGCACCGCCCGGGTTGAATCGCCCCGGAACGGCAGGGCCCCACTCACCATCCGGTAGGCCACTACGCCGAGCGAGTACTGGTCGGTGCGTGGATCGAGGCTTCGTTCGCCGGTCGCCTGCTCGGGGCTCATGTATTGCGGCGTTCCGATGATGATCCCGGTGCCTGTCAGAGCGGGGTCGCCTCCCTCGTCCGGCGACACCGCCTTGGCGATGCCGAAATCCATGAGGAGCGCGTGTCGACCCGGGCCCTCCAGCATGATGTTTTCCGGCTTGATGTCGCGATGGATGACCCCGGCATCGTGCGCTGCGGCCAGCCCGGAGGCGGCTTCGCGCAGAATCCGGGCGGCCGTGGCAGGGGGCATCGCCCCTTCGCGCTCAAGCGTGGCGCGCAGGCTCTCACCCGCAATCAGCGGCATGATGAGGAAGGCGATGCCTTCGGCCTCACCCACATCGTAGATCGGGACAATATTGGCGTGCCGCAGGGCGGCAACCGTTTCCGCCTCGCGACGGAAGCGCTGCAGCATGTCGGGGGAGAGCCCCAGGTCGGGGCGGAGGACTTTGACGGCGAGGTCGCGCTTGAGACGGAGATCCCGGACGCGATAGACCACCGCAAATCCACCGGCACCAACCCGCTCCTCGATTTCATACCCGGGCCCCAGCGCGCGCTGCAGACGGCGCAGCAGGTCGTCCGGACTGATCCCCGCGCTGGCGCCCAGGACCAGGCGTTGGCCGGTGGCACGATCGACTCCCGTCGGCGTGGCAGTCCCGCAGACGTAGCAGAACGAGGCCATGCCCGGCAGGGGGGTATTGCACGACGGACAGCTGCGTGTGGGCTGGCTCATCTCGGGTCGCCAAGGACTGGGTGGATCCTTCCAAGCTAGCCGATCCCGGGATGCTGTCAAGCGGGAGCTTCGACGGCGCCCTGGGGAGGGGGCCGCTGTCCTGCGGGCCTCAGCGCGGGATGCGGCGTGCCCCCGGGCCCGGTCGGGTCCGGAAGAAGTCGCTGCGGGCGGTGTGGGCCGGGAAGGCGGTGCGATAGCCCGTCTGCCACTCGGTCAGGAAGCGATCCGCCCGGGCGGTCTCGACCAGGGCCCAGACACTGCCACCGAATCCCGCACCGAAGGCCGACGCGCCGAGGGCGCCCAGGGCACGCGCCTCGCGGACCAGGCTCCGTGTCTCGGCGATCTGATTGGCCAGCACCACCTCGGCCAGGTGCTGGGACCGATCCGTCACCCGGCCCAGTCGATCACTGTCCCTGGTTGCGACCGCCGCCAGCAGGTCGGGAATCAGGACGTCGCATTCCTCGATGAACTGGTCCAGGCGGCGCAGCAGCACAGTGCCGTCTGGTTCGTCTGCCAGGCGCTCGCGCAGGGCGGGGAGTGTGGCTGGAGCCTCGCGCACCAGGGCATGCAGCGACGGCGCCGATCGCTCGGCCAGCTCGGACCAGAGCGCCCGCAGCCGGGCCAGCTGCGCCGAGAGGGCGTTGTAGTGCTCGCGGACGGCGCCGGTCTTGGAGGCGGCCACGCCACTGCTGGCGATCACGAAGCTCCATTCCGGCGGCAGGGTGACCAGCGCCTCAGCCGTGACCGGCAGGTAGTGGAAGGTGCCCAGGTGGTCGGCGGTGCTGCACAGGATGGCCGTGTGATCCTCACTGCCGCCGTGGGTGCCCACGCCGAAGTCGACCGGCAGCGGCCCGAAGGCCAGGCCATTCTCCACCGCACCGAGGTAGCCGGCCAGGGACGCATCGTCCGGCAGGGCGGCGCGCCAGACCGGGTGGTCGCGCAGGGCGTTGACGTCGGCCAGTGCCAGGGCGGTGGCCACCACCAAGGCGCTCGAGGACGACAGCCCCGCGGCGCGCGGGATGGTCGACAGGAACACCAAGTCCATGCCGCGATGCTCGCCGGGGAAGTCGCGGGCCAGCCGCCGGACGGCCGTGAGCGGATAGTTGAGCCACTGCCCCGGGACCGGCGTCAGATCGGGGTGGAGCGTGTCGTGCCAGGACACCCCACTGTTGGCGTCGACCACCTGGACCAGCGCATCCTGCCGGGGGCGGACCAGCAGATGCAGTCCGCGCTCGACGGCACAGACTACCGAGCGGCCACCGCCGTAGTCGGTGTGCTTGCCGAGGACTTCGATCCGACCCGGCACCCACCAGGCCACTGCCCCGTCGATGGGGCCGCCCAGACTGGCCATGGCGGTCTCGACGCGCGCGTAGGACAGCGCCGACGCCGCAGCCGCTTCGGCGCTGAAGCCGGCAGCCAACAGCCGCTTCTGCCAGAGCCCGCTCATGGGCGCGGTACCCGCTGCCCGAGGATTCCGGCAACCTCGGCGATGTCGTCGCGACCGGAGAGATCGAGCACGCCGGCGGCCAGACGGATGGCCCGGATGGGCATGCCGTTGTGGAGTGCCAGCGCAACGGCCTGAGGAAGCTCGTACTCCCCTCGCTCCGATGGCGTGACCTGGCGGCAGGCGGTGAAGATCCGCTGATCGAAGCGCCAGAGGTTCATGCCGACCCACTCGGTGGGGGGACTGTCGGGTCCGGGCTTTTCCACGATGCCGGTCAGATGGTCATCGTCGTTGAGCGCCAGGGTGGCGAACCGGGCAATCCGCGCCGCGTCGATATTGCTCTCACGGATCAGTGCCTCGCGCTCGAAGGCCGCCACACCCGGGGTGCCGAGGCCGACCAGGGCGGTGATGGCCGCCACCGGATACAGGTTGTCGGCATTGCAGACCAGAAAGGGTCGGTCGCCCACGATGTCAGCGGCGGCGAGCACCGCGTCAGCGGTGCCGATCGGGTCGGCCTGGATGGCCCAGTGGAGCCGCACTCTGGTGGGTGGGGTGGTGGTGTAGTGGTCGCGGATGGCAGCGTGATCGGGTGCCACGACCAGGACCACATCCATCACCCCGCCGTCGGCCAGCGCGGAGAGGATGTGATCGAGCAGCGGGCGCCCGGCGGTGTCGGGGATCATTCCCTTGAGCCCCAGGGTGGCCATGGCCGTCTGGGCCGGGGTCAGCGCGGACGAGGGCACCTCCCGACGCATGCGGGTGCCCAGGCCACGCGCCATCACCACGGCGATCGTGGCCCGATCGGTGTTGGTCACCCGTCTGCGGGGGAGTCGGCCCAGAGGGTCCGGAGAATCCGTGACAGCAGGAAGGTGCTGACCGCGAAGGTGACGCCCCAGAACAGTGCCACCTGACGCTGCCCGTACAGGAAGGCCCCGGTGCCGAAGAGTGCGCCGTAGACCATGAAGCAGCCCAGCATCCAGGCGATGAACGCCGTGGCAATCGAGTCCGGCGAGGCCGGCAGTCCGGTGGCCTCACGGATTGTACGCCATCCGGGACCGGCCGGGCGCACCCGCTCGTAGAAGGCGATCAGTGATTCGCGCGCGGTCGGGGCTGTCACCAGGGCGGTGATTACCCAGGTCAGCGTGGTGATCCCGATGGTCGCAAGCAGCGTCACGTGGGGCTCCATGGCCAGGCCGGACTTCCGGGCAATGAAGAAGCCAATGGCTACCACCAGGGAGGAGATCATGGCGACGATCTCGCACCAGGCGTTGATCCGCCACCAGAACCAGCGCAGCATGTAGAGCAGGCCGGTGCCTGCGCCGATGGACAGCAGCAGTTCGAAGGCTTCCTTGGCGCTGGAGAGCGCAAAGGTGAGCAGGCCGCCGACCAGCATCAGCAGACCGGTCATCACCCGGCCCATCATCACATAGTGCGCCTCCTCCCGATCGGGTGCGGCGAAGCGACGATAGAGATCGTGCACCAGGTAGGAGGAGCCCCAGTTCAGATGGGTCACGATGGTCGACACGTAGGCCGCCAGGAGACCGGCCACCATCACCCCGAGGATGCCATGGGGCAGGAAGGTCAGCATGGCCGAGTAGGCGAGGTCGTTGCCGACCAGCTTGGGGTCGACGTGCGGGAGGGCGGTCTGAATCGACTCGACGGTGGGGAAGACCACCAGCGAGGCCAGCGCCACGATGATCCACGGCCAGGACCGGATGGCATAGTGGGCGACATTGAAGAACAGCGTCCCCACCAGGGCGTCCCGTTCGGAGCGGGCCGCCAGCATCCGCTGGGCCACATAGCTGCCACCGCCCGGTTCCGCGCCCGGGTACCAGACCGACCACCACTGGAGGGTGAGCGGGATGATGAACAGCGTCAGCGTCACCGACCAGTTCGAGAAGTCGGGGAACAGGCTCAGGGTCTCGGCAGGCACCTTCTCGATCAGGCCCTGGAGGCCGCCCACCGCCGGGTGCCGCAGCGAATAGATCGCGGCGGCAAACGCGCCGACCATCGCGATGCCGAATTGGATGAAGTCCACGACCATGACGCCCCAGAGGCCGGCCGTGGCCGCGAACAGCACGTTGAGCACGGCCAGGATCACCAGGGTCTGCACCATGTCCCAGCCGAACATCACGTTGGCAATCTTGACGGCAGCCAGGTTCACCGTCGCCATGATGAAGCCGTTGAAAATCAGGCCGAGGTACACAGCGCGGAAGCCGCGCACCCAGGAGGCGGGTGCCCCACTGTAGCGGAGTTCGTAGAACTCCAGGTCGGTCAGGACGCCGCTGCGTCGCCAGAGGCGCGCGAAGAAGAACACGGTGGACATGCCCGTCAGCAGGAACGCCCACCAGAGCCAGTTGCCGGCGACCCCGTGCGAGCGCACGAGGTCGGTGACCAGGTTGGGCGTATCGGTGCTGAAGGTGGTCGCGACCAGGGACACCCCGATGAGCCACCAGGGGGCGGCGCGTCCCGAGCCGAAGAACTCTTCGCTGCTGCGTCCCGCGCGCCGCATCATCAGCAGGGTCGGCACGAAGCAGATGGCGATCGACACGGCGACGATCACCCAGTCCATCGTGTTGAGGGTTTTCATCGGCGGGAGGCGCCCTGCCACTGCCCGCGGGTGAAGTCCGGGAAGGACTTCGGCTTGCTGCCGTCGCGCAGCGAGGCTTCGCTGAGCGGCCAGGGCGCGCTCCACGCGGCGGCGTCGTACACGTCGAAGTCGGGCGGCAGCCCCTCGCGCATGCACTCGACCAGGCGGTAGGCCATGATGAAGTCCATGCCGCCGTGACCGCCGGTGGCCCGGGCCACCTCACCGATCCGCGCCCAGAGCGGATGGGTGTACTCGGTCTTCAGTGCCTCGAAGGCCGGGCCGGTGCTGAGGAAGCGTTCGCCACCCGCCTGCCCCTCGAACCAGAAGCGCGCCGGGTAGTCCTTGAAGACGCCCTTCGTGCCGCGCACCGAGTTGAGCCGGTCGTAGGGCGTGCCCATGACAACGGAGTGCTGCAGCAGGATGTTGCGGCCCTTGACCGTCTTCACCAGCGAGGAGTTCAGGTCGCCCGCGAGATACTTCTCCTTCCACTTGGGCGAATCGGCCGGTTCCGTGGCCGCGCGCCACTCGGTCAGGCCGCGTTCGGGCGTCGACATCGACACCAGATAGTCGAAGCGATCGCCCTTGTGGATGTCGAGATACCAGGCCACCGGACCCAGTCCGTGGGTGGGGTAGAAATTGCCGTCGCGGTTGGTGTGCGGGAACCGCCGCCAGAGGCCTTCGTCCTTGTTCTCGAACAGGATCCGCCGCAGGTCGTGCAGGTAGGCGGCTTCGGCGTAGAGGACCTCGCCGAACTTGCCCCGCTTGACCATGGTGTCGACCATCATCTCGTTGAAGTTGTAGCAGCAGTTTTCCATCATCAGGCAGTGCCGCCGGGTCTTCTCCGACATGTCGACCAGCGCCCAGCAGTCCTTGATGCTGCTGGCGGCGGGCACCTCGGTGGCGGCGTGCTTGCCGGCCTTCATGGCCGCGAGGCAGACCGGCACATGCCAGTCCCACGGCGTTGCCGTGTAGACGATGTCGATGTCATCCCGCGTGACCAGGCGCTCGAAGTCGCGCTCCCCGTTGGTGTAGAGCGCCGGTTCCGGCTGCCCGGCCCGGGTCACCATGGCGGCGGCCTGTCGGGCCTTGGCGGGGTCGATGTCGCAGAGGGCGGTGATCCGGACGCCCTGGACGGCCAGGAACTCGCCCAGTACGGACCGACCCCGCAGGCCGGTGCCGACGATAGCGATGCGCACGGTGTCGTGGCGGGCGAAGGGCACGCCCATCATCGTGGCGGCGGCAGAGGCGGGCGGGGTCTCGTCGAGGGCATGGAGCGGTTCGGCCGCGGCGGTCGCCAAGCCGGCGGCCCCCATCACCTTGAGGAGATCGCGGCGCGACAGGGCGCGCCCGGACGGATCATCTGACATGAGCAGATCCCGGGTTGGTAGGCTGATGATGTGCGGTACCGGGTACCCCGGCAGCCGCGGTCAGAGTGACGTACGGATCACGCTGATGGAGTCACGGGGCGCCAGGAGGACCGACTCGCTCCGCAGCGGCAGCACGGTCGGCTCCACCGTATCGAACAGGCGGCGGGCCCCTTTCCACCAGGTGGTGGCCAGCTTGCCGGTGGGGAGCGCCGCCTCGATCACGCCCTTGGACGTGGTGGCGGCATGCACGTACCGTCCCTCGCCCACGTAGATGCCCACGTGGTCGACCACCTTGCCCTTGCCGAAATAGAGCAGATCGCCCGGAAGCAGCGCCGCCTGGTTCTTCGGCACCTCGACACCCACCTGCGCCTGGGCCCGCGCCGTCCGCGGCAGATCCGATCCGAACAGCCCCATCACCCACTGCACCAGGCCGCTGCAGTCGAAGGCCGACCCGGGGGCTTTGGCGCCCAGCCGGTACCGGGCGCCGACCTGCGATCGGGCCGCGTCCACCAGCGAGTCGCGACGGGCGGGATGGAGCAGGATCCGCGAGATGGTCGCGAAGGGCTTTTCGGAGGCGGAGAAGGCGGTCTGGGCTGGTGCCGGTGCAGGGGCCCCGAGGATCAGGGCCAACGTCAGGATTGCCTTGCCGGACAAAAGAAACAGCCGCACGCGCCACTCGGTCATGGGGTGATCAGGATGATGCAACGGCACAACCTAGCCGGGTCCCCCGGGTCACGTCCACCGCAGACGCACAAATGTTACAGGTGGAAACGTATACCTGCCGCAGGGACGTGCTACCGACTCACCGCAAAGGTCACCCGCACCACCGCCCGAACCTCCTTGAGGCGGTCGCTGGTGTCGTACATCCCGTAGTCGCTGACCTCGATGGCATTGCGCCGCGAGACCTGAATCACACCCACCCGCACGGCCTTGAGGCGGCCGGGTGTGGCGTTCACGGCCGCAAGAATCTCGCGGGCCCGCTGCTCGGCGTCGCGGGTGGCGTCGGCCGTGAGCGTGCCCCGGATGGCGGGCAGCGCGTTGATGAGGTACTCGGGTTGGGACGGCATGACGTTGCCGCGCGATCGTGTAATCAGCGCCTCGGGGTCACCGGACAGCGCGGCGACCTGATCGACCAGGGTGGTACGCACCTCGATCTCCTGGGAGACCTGGTAGCCGCGGATGCGGCCCGTCTGATACCCGTTGATGTACTCGTGCTCAATGAACGTGTACGGGGCACGGACCGTGATGGCGGAATCGGGGAAGCCCTGTTCGAGCAGGAAGGCCCGGACATCGGTGGTGTGCTGTCGGGTGGCGCGGGATGCCTCAGTCTGCGTCGGCAGGGTGGTCCGCACTTCCAGACGCCAGACGGCAAAGTCGGCCTCCACCTGGCGGGTCGCCGACCCGGTGACCTGGATGTCGTCACCGGCCTGGTTGAAGGTGCCGATGGCCCGCGCCCCGATCGCGGCGGCCACGATCAGTGATGCGCCCAGAATGAGCGCAGCCCGCGTGGAAGAGAGGAAGGACATGGCTAGCTCCCGCTAGAGAATGCGTTGGCCGAAGGCCGAGGCCATCAGGCCGACCGCCAGTTCGGCGGTCTGGTTGAAACGGTCCAGCACCGGGTTGACCTCGACCAGATCCCAGCTCACCACTCGGCCAGTATCGCAGAGCATTTCCATGGCCAGGTGCGCTTCCCGGAAGGTCGCGCCGCCGCGCACCGGGGTGCCGACACCCGGCGCTTCCTGCGGGTCGAGGAAGTCGAGATCCAGCGAGACGTGAAGGCCCTGGGTACCGTCGCTGACCCGCGCAATCGCCTCGGCGAGCACCTGCCGCAGGCCCCGCTCGTCGAGATCGCGCATGGTGCTGATCCGCAGGCCGTATTCCCGGGCATGCAGCCGCTCGGCGGGATCCATATCGCGGGCACCGATGATGGCCAGGTGTTCGGGCCGCACTGCCGGAGAGGGCACCGCCAGCGAGGCCATGGCCGGATCGCCGTGGCCGAGCAGATGAGCCACCGGCATACCATGGACATTGCCGCTCCAGGTGCTGGTCGGCGTGTTCAGATCGCTGTGGGCATCGAGCCAGAGCACGCCCAGGCGCTCGCCCCGCTCCGCCAGTGCCGTGGCCACGCCCGCCACCGAGCCCGCCGAGAGCGAGTGGTCGCCGCCCAGGACAACGGGCACTTCACCACCGCGGACAATCGCGGCAGTGCGCTCGGCCACATCGCGGCAGACCTCGGTGATGGTGGGCAGGTACTCGATGGCCTGGTCGAAGCCGAGTGTTTCGCGGGTGGGGACGTGAACATCGCCGGTGTCGCGTACGGTGTGGCCCAGGGCACGCAGTCGGTCGGCGAGTCGGGCGAGTCGGACGGCGGACGGGCCCATCTCGACGCCGCGGCGGGCGGCGCCAAGGTCGAGCGGGACGCCCAGGAGGGCGATCCGCGATGAGGGCATGCTGGCTCCAGGAGTCGTCATGCCCTCAAGATACCGCAGGATGGGCGATCGCGGAGCCAGCCTGGCCTCCGCGATCACCGGTGGGGATCAGCGCGTCCCGTAGAACGCGTTGAACAGGAACCGGAAGGTGCCGTGGGGCTGGTGCCGGAAGGTGAACTCAGGGGCGTACAGATACACCGTCCCCTGACCGATCCTGGCGCTGACCGCCACGACCCCGTCCTTCAGGTACTGCGGCCCTTCCACCCACCCGGAACGGGTGACATTGTCGCTGGCATACCAGCCGATCTTCTTCAGCCCGGCCGCCTCGGCGCCGGGGCCGAAACGCCAGACCGGCGAGCCGCTCACGAACACATCGGTCCGCGGCAGGGCGCCGAAGGCGATGGGCTGCGTGGTGTCCACCGTCATCTGGAGCACCGAACCCGCGACGTAGTGCTCATTCTGGCTGAGCGGGGAGAAGGAACCGTCGGGGTTCTGCTTGCGCAGGTGGTTCTCCAGCGGGAGACCGAACTGCGAGGCCAGGCCAGTGCCCGACGAGCCGATGGCAATGATCTGCCCACCCGCCTCGACGAAGGCGCGGAGCTGCGGGATGGTGGCATCCTGCGTGATGCTGCCAAGCTGATCGACGTACTCGGCGGGAATGCCGAGGTTGTCGCCACCCTGGGCAGCGGCACCACGACCCGGGCCGGCGGCACCGGCTCCTGCGCCCGCGGCACCTGCGGCACCCGCGCCGCGACCCGGGGCGCCGACACCGCCGCGACCAGTCTGCCCACCACCCCGACCGGTGCCGGGACCGCCGCGGGCCACGTTGGTAGCACTGGGGATCTGTCCGGACACGAACAGCAGCACATCGAAGTCGCGCTTCAGGTTGCCCTCGTCGAGCCGCTTGGGATAGACGAACTCGAACGGCGTCTCGAAGTTCTCGAACATCAGATGCGTCCAGCCGACCGGCATGACGCCGCCGTAGCGGTTGATGAGCCCGACGCGCAGATGCGTGACCGGCGTGCCGCTGAGCGCGGTCACCGGCGTGGCCTGGTAGGCGCGGTCCCGCGCCAGCGTGCCGAGAATCTCGGTGCTGCGGGCCGTGCGGGGGACGATGAAGTCACCGCTGGGGAGCCGGTTGACCGTCTGACCGGCTGCCAGCAGACGGTTCACCGCCAGGAAGGTCTCGGTCGACTTGGGCGACAGTCGCCACCCGGCCGACTGGGCGCTGAAGGCCGCCGGTTCCGGCGTGACCGTTCCCATGGGGAGCAGCGTGGCGGCCGGCATGGTGTAGGTGTCGAGGATCCGGTCGAAATCGATCCCCATCTGGAAGGCCAGCGTGTAGCCCGCCACGTCGTAGGGCCGCTTCGGCGGGCCCCCCGGGTACTGCAGGTCGGTCGGATGGTCCTGCCGCTCGAACATGTCCAGCACATGCGGGCGGTAGGCCTGATCGCTCCGCACGATGAACGAGCCCTTCGGGTAGCTCTTCCCGGCAATGGTGAAAGCCGCCGTCGCCCGGTGGATCTCGATGCCCGACCAGGCCAGGGCCTGGAGGAAGGAGAGGACGTTGCCGATCTCGGGCTGGTCGGCCCGCATCACGAAGGCGCGCGGGTCGCGCCGGTTCGGATCGCGCAGGACCGAGGCCATGCCCGCCGTGCCGCCGCCCACCGCACGGGCCGAATCCATCATCCGTGGCACGTGGGTCCAGGTGTCCTTCTGGCCGCGTTCGACCGAGTTGCGGGCCATCCGCCAGAAATTGAAGAGCAGGTTTTCCTTGTCGCGCGAGGCCCAGTCAAGCAGCGCCCGGTTGGCCGTCATCGAGTAGTCGACCGACTGACGGAAGCGCCAGGTGCCCCACGGCGCCGGATAGTAGCCATTGGCGGACGGAAGCTGCAGCGTCAGGTTGATCGGGATGGTCGTCGGCGTGGGGCTGCCGATGGTCTCGGTCAGGATGCCGATCATGTTGTGGAAGTAGGCCGTGGTCCGCAGGCCGCCGTTCCACCAGGTCGAGTAGGCGGCCGCGTCACGGGCCACCACACCACCCTTGCCTTCGGCCGCGAACCGGCGGTGCATCATCATGCCGGCGATCTCGAGCGACGTCGACACCAGCGGGTCGAAGAAGTAGTTGAACGGATCGCGGAAGGGCGGGGCAAACATCACCGAGCCCTGGGGGCCCGTCTGGTGATGGTTGTACATGATCTGGGGGTACCAGCGCTGGTACATGGTGCGCGAGACGTTCTGGGTCTCGGGCAGTGCGTTCCGGAAGGAGTCGCGGTTGTTGTCGTGGCCGGCGTACTTCTCGTACAGCCGGGGCAGGTTGCCGACATTCCGCCGCAGGGAGTCCGGGTTGCGCATGTACCAGGACGACACCAGCTCCTGGCCGTCCGGGTTGGCGTGCGCCACCAGGATGATCACGTCGTCCAGGATCCGCATCGTCTCGGGGTCGTTCCGCGAGACGAACTGCCAGACCACCTCGTGGAGCTGGGCGGCCCCGAGGACCTCGGTGGCGTGGAGGCCGCCGTCGATCCACATGATGCTCTTGCCTGTCTGGGCATAGCGGCGCGCCGTCGCCGAGTCGATCCGGCCGCGGCCGAGATCCTCGGCCATCTTCCGGTACTCCTCGCGCCGGGCGATGTTGGCCGGCGAGGAGATGATCGCCATCAGTTGCGGGCGTCCCTCCGCCGTGAGGCCCATGGTGTCGAGCACCATCCGGGGCGACTCACGGGCCAGGGTCTGCCAGTGGTTCATCAGTTGGGTGTAGGTGGCGAGGCGGTAGTCGGCCCCAAGGTCGAACCCGAGCGCCTGGCGCGGGGAGGTCAGTTGTCCGGCCTGAGCCGACATCTGCGACGGGATGGGGAGGACCGCGAGCGCCAAGGCGGCGGCAAGCAATCGACTGGAGAGGGACATGGGATACCCGCAGGGTGCTGAGGGGTGAGCCGGAGGAACACCGGCCTGAACAGTCAGGACGGCATCCCGGGGGTGGCGAGGGGACGGCGGGCACCGAGACCTGCCTGGCGGCCGGTCGCCCACGCCCACAGGAAATTGTAGCCTCCTATCGGCCCGAACGCATCCAGCAGCTCTCCGGCGAGGTGGAGGCCGGGGACGATCCGGCTGGCCATGGTGGCCGGATCGACCTCCTCCAGGGCCACCCCGCCGCCGGTGACTTCGGCTTTCCGGTAGCCCTCGTCGCCGCTCCAGGGGAGGGGCCAGCGGGTCAGGACGTCCAGCAGGCGGAGCCGCTCCCGGCGCGGGAGCTGGGCCAGCACCGTGTCCGGCGCCACCCCGGCCTCGGCCGCGAGCAGATCGGCCAGCCGGGCCGGGAGCGCCCCCCGGAGCGCGCCAATGACCGATCCGGCCGATGGGCTGAGGCGGGCCTCCCAGTCGGCGGTGGTCAACTGCCCCCACGCCACACGCAGGGCGGCCGGCGGCCCGTCGGTCAGTCGACTCCGCACCGCGACATCCGAGAGGTCGAGCACCGCCGGACCGCTGTACCCGCGATGGGTGAACAGGAAGCCACCCCGGCTTTCGCGCTTCCCCTCCCAGTCGCTGCGGAGGGTCACGGGCAGAGAGACGCCGGCCAGGTCCGCGAAGCGGGGCGGGGTGAGGGTGAGGGGCGTGAGGGCGGGGTAGGTCGGCCGAATCTGGTGCCCCAACCGGGCCAGGATCGGATAGGCCAAGCCGTCGGATCCCGTCTGTGGTACCGACAGCCCGCCGGTGGCGAGGATCACCCGATCCGCCGACAGCGGTGAGCGGCCCTCCAGGTGCAGCCGCCAGCGGCCAGCCGCGGGTTCGAGGTCCAGCACCCGACTGCCCGGCCGCCACTCGACGCCGCCGACCCGGGCGCGGCGCACCAGCGCATCCCGCACCGCTCGTGCACGCCCCGCGACGGGAAACAGTTTGCCGGTTTCGGGTTCCAGGGCGAGCGCCAGGTCCAGCTCCTCCTCGAAGAAGCGGCGCTGCTCCGCCAGAGGCCAGGCGCGGAGCATCCGGCGCAGCAGGTGTGGCGACGAGGTGGTCCGATACTGCGATGGCTCAACCACCGACGGGAGTACATTGCAGCGGCCACCGCCGGAGATGAGAATCTTGCGGCCGCCATCTGCGGTGCGCTCCAGCAGAATGACCCGGGCGCCGCCGCCGGTGGCGTGGATGGCGGCCATCAGGCCGGCCGCACCGGCACCGACGACGGCGATGGTTGGTGGGGATGACATGCAGGGAAGGTACTCCGGGGAGCGACGCGCGCCGCTGACGGCCCTGCATGTGATACCGTCGTCCGGGATTGAACGATCAAGACATTCCGGTCGCCGCCCGTTGCTTCCGCTCAGAATCCTCCCTGCGCGGCGTGCCACGCCGCCAGCACTTCCCGCTCCCGCTCGGCGGCGATCCCCGCGCGGAGCGCAGCCTGGCGCGCTTCCGGCTGCGACCGGTAGTACGCCAACGTCTCGCGCACCGTCTCGGCGTAGGGGCGGAAGGTGAGGCCGGCTGCCACGGCGCGGGCATTGCTCCGCCGAGTGAAGCCGGCGGTCTCACCCTCCGGTGGCAGCCAGACCGGGAGATCGCTCCAGCCGTTGACCTTCTGGGCCCGGAGGAAGGCGCTGGTCGTCCAGCGGAATGTGGCGCTTGAGCCGGTCACGGCGCGGGCGCCTTCGAGCATCTCCCGGACGGTGAAAGTTCGGGCGGGGCCGGTAGCATTGAAGACGCCGGTGGTCTCCTTCTCGCAGCAACGGATGGTCCACTCGGCCAGGTCGCGCGCATCGATCAACTGGACCGGGTCGTCGGCCGGCGGAGCCAGCACCTCACCGCCCCGTGCGATCCGCACCGGCCAGTAGGTGTAGCGGTCGCTGGCATCGCCCACGCCGACGATCAGCCCAGGGCGGATGATGGTGGTCCGGCCCGGAAAGGCGCGTTCCGCCTCCTGTTCCGCCAGCGCCTTGAGGGGGCCGTAGAGCCGGGAAAACGTGGGGCCGTCCTCGACGTCGGGTGTGGTGGTGGTCGCCAGTGCGGTGGTCTCGTCCATGCCCGGCGTAGCGTTGCTGGCGTAGACCGAGAGGGTCGAGATGAAGAGGTACTGCCGGACCCGGCCGTGCAGCGCCGCGGCTGCTTCGCGGACCCAGCGGGGGCGAGTGGTCGGATTGTCGATCACCACGTCCCAGGTGCCGTCCTTCAGGGCCTCGTAATTCCCCGGGTTGGGGGCCCGGTCGCCAGTCCGCTCCTCGATACCGGTCACTCCCTTGAACAGGCCCGGGTTGGTCCGGCCCCGGTTGAACAGGGTGACCTGGTGCCCGCGCGCCACCGCGTATCGGACCTGGTGCGGACCGATGAAGCCGGTACCGCCGAGGATCAGGATCCGCAGCGCCCGCGGCGCCGGAACAACGTCCGGAAATTGGCCAGTGGTCCAGGCCGCGAGGTCACGGGTTGCGCCGAGGACCAGACCGGCGGTGGTGCAGCGGAGAAAATCGCGGCGGGAGAACGGCATGACGGCTCCAGTGATGGTCGTTGCGTTTCCTACGCGCAGGCGTGCGGGAAGGTTCCAGTCTGCGTGCCGCCCAGAGCTGACGGTGGACCAGTATGCGCAGGTGGCCGAGTGAGCGGGGCGAGTGCAGGATGCCGCCGATCGCGGCCTGGAACAGCTCAGGCGAGACGGCTCCATGTCGCGGAGCGGCTCGGGGTTGACCGCCACTCGGGCCCGGGGCTACTTTCGCGGAGTTCGTTCGTGCCGTTGTACCTACCGTTGATCTTGGGGTCGCACCAGATGCACCAGAGCCGCATGCTCGTACTTCTTCCGATTCTTCTGCTCGGGCTGATTCTTCTGCCCGGCGGAGGAGGCGCGAGCGTATCCAGCAGCGGCTGATCCCGGCCGATCCCAAGCTGAACTCACGCGGGCCTTCTCCACACGAGAAGGCCCGCGTTGCTGTTGGGGCCATGGCATGGGGCCATGACCCGTACCCTGAACGCGGAGATGTTCCCGATGTCGTCCCTCCTCTCCCTGGTATCCGTCGGCCTCTGGGCCGGACCTTCCCTTCCTGCGGTGCGATTTCCTCTTGGTGGAGCGCTTGCCGCGCTCGTGTGGTGGAGCGGTGAGCGTCCGCGACCGAGGAGGGGGGAACCATGTCGTCGCCGGAGGTAACTGCCGCCGAAGCACTCTGCGTCCTGCTCCAACGCGAAGGAGTCACCACCGTATTCGGGCATCCGGGCGGCGCGATCCTGCCGCTCTACGATGCACTGCACCGCCTCGGTGCACCGCGCCATGTGCTGGTGCGGCATGAACAATCCGCGGCCCACGCGGCCGATGGATGGGCTCGGGCGACCGGGGTGCCCGGAGTCTGTCTCGCCACCAGTGGTCCGGGGGCGACCAATCTCGTGACCGGGCTCGCCACCGCGATGATGGACGGCGTACCCCTGGTGGCCATCACCGGGCAGGTGCCGACATCGGTGCTCGGCACCGACGCGTTTCAGGAAACCGATATTCTCGGCGTCACCCTGCCGGTTACCAAGCACGGCTTCCAGGTGACCGATGCCGCCGATCTTCCGGCGGTGGTCGCCGCCGCATTCAGGCTCGCCCGGTCGGGGCGTCCGGGTCCGGTCCTGATCGACCTGCCCAAGGACATCCAGAACGCGCCGCTCGCGCTGCCCGACCTGGTGAGACAGCCGGCACCACCTGCCGACACGCCCGACGCCGCGCTGCTCGACCGGGCAGCGGCCTGGCTGGCCGCCGCGGAACGCCCCGTCCTGCTGGTTGGCCGGGGCGTGGTGAGTGCGGCCGTCACGGGCGATCTGCTGGCCCTCGCCGAGCGGAATGACCTGCCGGTAACCACCACCCTGCTGGCCCTCGACGCGTTCCCGGCGGATCATCCGCTCGCACTCGGCATGCCCGGGATGCACGGCAGCGAGCGCGCCAATCACGCCATTCAGTCGGCCGATCTCGTGATCGGTCTGGGGGCGCGGTTCGACGATCGGGTGACCGGTGCGGTGCATCGGTTTGCGCCGCATGCCCGCCTGATGCACTTCGACGTACGACCGCTCGCACCCGGGCGCACCGTGCGGTGTGACCTCGCCGTGGTAGGAGATCTCCGCACCACGTTGCCCGCCCTGGTTGCGCGGACACCGGGTGCCCGTCGCGCCGCATGGTGGGACCGTCTCGACGGGTGGAATCGGACCGCCGAGCCGCATTGTGCCACGGGCGACGTCACCGGCACAGCCCCGTTGCGGGGACGTCAGGCTGCCCGGGCGGTCGCCGCTATGGTCGCCGCCACTGGCGCCACCGTGGTGACCGATGTCGGACAGCACCAGATGCTCATGGCCCAGGAACTCGGCCGGGCCGCTCCGGGGAGTCATCTCAGTTCGGGCGGGCTCGGCACCATGGGGTATGCCCTGCCCGCCGCAATCGGTGCCGCCCTGGCGGTCCCGGAGCGTGCGGTCTGGTGCGTGGTCGGCGATGGCGGCTTCCAGATGTCACTCCCGGAACTCGCCACCGTCGTGCAGGAACAGTTGCCGCTGCGCATCGTGGTGATGAACAATGGTGTGCTGGGCATGGTGCGCCAGTGGCAGGAACTCTTTTATGACTGCCGCCACTCGGCCTCAACCATCTCCGGACCCGATCTGACGCTGCTCGCCCGGGCATACGGCATGGCAGCGCGTCGGGCGGAGACGGCCGATGCGATGACCGAGGCCATGGAGTGGGCGGTGCACCACCCGGGCCCGCTGTTGCTGGAGCTCCGGATCAGCGCCGAGGATCACGTCTATCCGCTGGTGCCCACCGGCGCAGCGCTGGACGAGATGGTCCATGCCCCCGTGGCGGAGGTGGCGGCATGATCCGCTGGCTTGAACTGCGCCTCGGTGCCGATCCGGCCGCCCTGGAGCGTCTCTTCGGACTGCTGCGCCGTCGCCGCATCACCCTGCACGCGGTCGAGATGCGGCAGCATCGTGACCGGTGCCGGACGGTGCGCCTCGCGGCCGACGGCGGCGAGGGACACCTCGAGCGGCTGCGTGCCGAACTCGGTGAACTGACCGATCTGATCGAACTCAGACTCCTCCCGGCCACAGGGCCCGGGACCGATCGTGAGTTGGCGCTGGCAGATCTCACGCTGCGGGCCGGTTCCGGCACGCGCCACGACCAGGAGACGCGGCTGCACCTGGCTGGCACTCCGGCCGCCATCGACGCCGCCCTTGAGGCCCTGCGTGCCGCCGCGCTGTTGCGGCAGGTGACCCGCGACGGGACATGGGCCATTCCACTCTCCACTTCCGAACAGTAAAGGGACATCACCATGACGACTTCTCTCTTTTTCACGTCCGATCAGGTTGACCACACCGTGCTGGCTGGGCGCCGGCTCGCGGTCATCGGCTACGGTTCGCAGGGTACTGCGCAGGCCCTCTCGCTGCGGGACAGCGGCCATGCCGTGCTGGTCGGCGTCCGGCCCGACGGGGCGTCGGCCGAACGGGCCCGGCACGACGGTTTCACCCCGCTGCCGATCGCCGAGGCCGTGGCCCAGGCCGACGTGGTAGCCCTGCTGGTGCCGGATCAGGTGCAGCCGGCGCTCTTCCGTGACGCGGTGGCCCCCGCTCTCGCGCCGGGGGCAACCCTGCTGGTGGCGCACGGCTTCAACCTGCACTACGGGCAGATCGTCCCGCCTGCTGGGCACGACGTGGTGCTGGTCGCCCCGAAGTCTCCCGGACCGCTGGTCCGTTCGGAATATCTGGCCGGGCGCGGCGTGCCCGCCCTGGTCGGGGTGCATACCGATGTCAGCGGTCACGCTGTCGCCACGGCGCTCGCCTGGGCCGATGCGCTGGGTTGCACCAGGGCCGGCGTGCTGCGCGCCACCATCGCCGACGAAACCGAAACCGATCTGTTCGGTGAGCAGGCCGTGCTGTGCGGCGGCGTGACGGAGCTGGTGACGGCAGGGTTCGACACGCTGGTCGACGCGGGATACCCCCCCGAGCTGGCGTACTTCGAGTGTCTGCATGAGCTCAAGCTGATCGTCGACCTGATCTGGGCGCGCGGGCTCGGCGGGATGCGACGACAGATCAGCGACACCGCCGAGTTCGGGGACTATCGCGCGGGCACGAGAATCGTCGGCGATGCCTCGCGGGAGGCCATGCGCCAGGTGCTCGCGGAGATTCGCAGCGGCGTGTTCGCACGGGACTGGATTGCCGAGGCGGCAGCGGGGGCACCAGCGCTGGTGCTGGGGCGGTCGCGCACCGCGGCCCATCCGGTCGAGACGGTGGGACGGGTGCTGCGCCAGCGGATGGCGTGGGTGCCGGGGGCGGAAGCATGACCGCGCCCAGCCGGACCATGCTCGATGGCCCGTCGCGCGCGCCGGCCCGGGCCATGTTGCGCGCCACGGGTCTGGGCGACGAGGACTTCGCCCGCCCCTTCATCGGCATCGCGAACAGTTGGGCCGAAACCACTCCGTGCAACCTGCACTTGCGCGAGCTGGCGGCCGCGGTCAAGCAGGGCGTCCGCGAGGCCGGCGGGACGCCGCTGGAGTTCAACACCATCGTCGTCTCCGACGGCATCACGATGGGAACGGAGGGGATGCGGACCTCACTGGTCTCGCGCGAGGTGATTGCGGATTCCATCGAGCTGGCGGTCCTCGCCGGTCACTTCGATGGCGTGGTGGCGCTGACCGGGTGCGACAAGACTATTCCCGCAGCGCTGATGGCGCTGGCGCGCCTCGACCGACCGGGGGTACTGCTGTACGGCGGCTCCATCGCACCGGGACGGCACCGCGGCAAGCCCGTGACGGTACAGGACGTGTTCGAAGCGGTCGGGGCCTGTGCCGCTGGACGCATTGACCGCGAGGAACTCGGTGCGCTGGAGCGGGTGGCCTGTCCCGGTGCCGGAGCCTGTGGCGGGCAGTTCACCGCCAACACCATGGCGCTCATTGCCGAGGGGCTCGGCGTGATGCCCCTGGGCAGTGGCACGGTGCCGGCCCTCGATCCGGCCAAGTTGGCGGAGGCCAGACGGTGCGGTGCGATCGCGGTGGCACAGGTGCGGGAGCGGACCAGCATCCGGCGCTACCTCACCCGGCCTGCGCTGGTCAATGCCCTGCGGCTGGCGATCGCCAGCGGCGGCTCGACCAATGCGGTGCTGCATCTGCTCGCCATCGCCCACGAAGCGGGCGTGCCGTTCACCCTGGAGGATGTCGATCGGATCGCAGCCGATACGCCGGTGCTGGCGGATCTCAAGCCGGCGGGCCGTTTTGTCGCCACCGACCTGCATCGGGTCGGCGGCATCGCACCACTCGTCCGCGAGCTGGCGGCTGCCGGCCTGCTCGACGGCGGGGCCCCCACCGTCACCGGCGCGACGCTGGAACAGGCGGCCGCGTCGGTTGCGACTCCAGACCGGAACGATGTCGTCCGTCGGTACGGCGATCCGTTGCGACCGACCGGGGGGATTGCGGTGCTGCGGGGATCGTTGGCGCCCGATGGTGCGGTGGTGAAGGTCGTGGGCGTGGAGCGGCAGCGGCACTGCGGACCGGCCCGTGTGTTCGAACAGGAAGAGGCGGCATTTGCTGCCGTACAGTCCGGTACCATCCGCGCCGGAGATGTTGTCGTGATCCGCAACGAGGGGCCCCGGGGTGGTCCCGGCATGCGCGAAATGCTGGCGGTGACGGCCGCGCTGGTCGGTGCCGGCCTGGGGGATACGGTGGCGCTGGTCACCGATGGCCGCTTCTCCGGAGCCACGCATGGCCTGATGGCAGGCCATGTCGCGCCGGAGGCTGCCGATGGGGGCCCGATCGCCGCGGTACAGGACGGCGACACGATCACCATCGATCTCCCCGCACGTCGGCTGTCCCTTGACCTTCCGGCGGAGGAGATCGCGCGCCGCCTCGCAGTCCGGCAGGCACAGCGGCTCCCGCTGCAGGGCGCGCTGGCCAAGTATGCCCGGATGGTCGGCTCCGCCGCGACTGGGGCCGTCACCACGGAATTCACTCCGCGGAGCGTCGCATGACCCGGGCGTCGATCCTCGAGACCACGTCGCCAGGCAGAGCACAATCGCTCAGGGCGAAGGCATGTCCGTGCCCGTCGAAGACGAGTTCCGCATCGCCGCCACTCCCCTTTCAAGGCTGATCCCGGTATCGTGCAGCATGGCCTCCACCATCCCCGGCGCCCCGGTGCGCCCAGCTCCGGCGCCCCTGCGCCCCTCGCCGGCGGTCGATGCCGCCGCGCTCAAGCGTCTCCTCGACGGCTCCCAGGCGCCGGTCCGCGACCGGGTCCGCGCGCTGCTGACCACGCCGGAGTTCGCCTACCAGTACGGCCTGTCCCATCACGAGTACCGCGAGCTGGTGCTCCGGTGGGTCCAGCGGCTGGCCCAGGAAGGGATCGGGGCGCTCGGTGTGCCGGTGGCGCAGGGCGGTGCCGGTGACCCGCAAGCCTTTCTGGCCGCCTTCGAGACGCTGGCCTATCACGATCTCTCGCTGACGATCAAATTCGGCGTGCAGTTCGGCCTCTTCCAGGGCAGCATCCAGAACCTCGGCACCGCCTGGCACCACGAGCATTTCCTCCCGCAGATCGCCCGCGGTGAACTCCTCGGGGCCTTCGCGATGTCCGAGCTGGGCCACGGGTCGAACGTGCGCGACCTCGAGACCACCGCCACCTGGGATGCTGACACCCGGGAGTTCGTGATCCACACGCCCACGCCGACCGCCCACAAGGAATGGCTCGGCAACGCCGCCGTTCACGGCCAGATGGCGACGGTCTTCGCCCAGCTCATCGTCGGGGGTGAACGGCACGGGGTCCACGCCATCCTGGTTCCGATCCGCGAACCGGACGGCAGCCCCTGCCGCGGCGTCCGCCTCGGCGACACCGGGCTGAAGGAAGGGCTCAACGGTGTCGACAACGGCCGGATCTGGTTCGACCAAGTACGCGTGCCGCGCGAATACCTGCTCGACCGCTTCGGCGGCGTCTCGGCGGACGGTGTCTACACCTCGCCGATCGCCTCGCCGGGGCGCCGGTTTTTCACCATGATCGGCACGCTGGTCGGCGGACGGATCACCATCGGTCTCTCGGCGCTCTCGGTGGCAAAGAGTGCCCTGACCATCGCGATCCGCTACGGCAACCGACGTCGGCAGTTCGGCGAGGAGGGGCAGCCCGAGACGCTGCTGCTCGACTACCGGACCCACCAGCGACGCCTCCTCCCGCCGCTCGCCACCAGCATCATTCTGGATCTGGCGCTCTCTCGCCTGGTCGACCGCTACCTCAACGGGGGCGAAGACGACACGCGGGAGATCGAGGGACTCGCCGCCGGACTGAAGGCCTACACGGCCTGGTTCGCCCAGCGGACCGTGACCGATGCCCGTGAATGCTGCGGCGGGCAGGGCTACCTGCAGGTGAACCGGATCGCGGTGCTCCGCGGCGACATCGACGTCTGGACCACCTTCGAGGGCGACAACACCGTGCTGATGCAGTTGCTCGCCAAGGCCTTGCTGACGGGCTATCAGCAGGAGTTCCACGAGATGGGCGCGATCCGGTTCCTGGCCCGGCGGGCCCGCGCGGAACTGCGGATGCGCAATCCGGTCGCCTCCCGCCGGGACGACGAGGATCACCTGCGCGACCCGCGCGCGCAGCGGGCGCTGCTCCGCTACCGAGAGAAGCGGATGCTCGACGCTGCCGGGCGACGCCTCCGCGCGGGGATCAAGGCCTCCGGCAGCGCCGCGGCAATGAACGACGTGCAGGATCATCTGATGCACCTGGCCACCGCGCACATCGAACGGGTCGCGTTCGACGCGGTGCAGGAGGAGATCGCGCAGGGCGACCCGGCACTGGCGCCGCTGCTGGGGCTGCTGCGCGACACCTTCTGGGCCGACTGCATTGAGCGGGACATGGGGTGGTTCCTGATGAGCGGCGCGGTGGAGACCCCGAAGGCGAAGGGGATCCGCTACCTGGTGAACAAGTGCATCCAGGAGATGCGCCCCATCGCCGAGTCGATCACCGATGGGTTCGCGATCCCCGAGACGGTGCTGGGCGCGCCGATCGCGGAGCGGTAGGCCTTCCCCTCATGCTGCATACTGGAGAATCTCGTATGCTCTCCCCTGCCATCCGTCGATGCCGCAGCCTGGTCGCAGTACTCGTGTGCGCCGGGGCTCTCAGTCTCGCGACCCCGCTGACGGCTCAGCAGACCGACTCGGCGCGCACCCGCAACACCGGGCCTGTCCGGTACCTGATGGAGGGGCTCAAGGCAGAGGGAGACCTGGCAGGCGAGACCCCGATGCTTGCCTGGCTTCGCCTCACCAGCGCCGCGCCGATCATCGGTTCGCTGCTGGGCGAGGGGTTGGCATCGGGTGGGGCGCCGCGCCATGGCGCGGTCAGCCAGGCCCTGGTACACCAGCGGACCGCCGGAGACAGTGTCTTCCTCGCAGTGACGATCGACTCGGTTCCCATCCAGGTGAACGATCGCTGGCGATTCGAGGCCGCCCCCCCCGCCAAGCTGCTGACCAGCACATGGAACCGGACCGGCGCACTGCTCCTGCATCCCTACCGGCTCGATCAGCTACTGGGGTCTGACTCGCTTCGCCAACCTCCCGCTGCCATTCTGCCCCAATTGGATTTTCCCACGTTTGTGCTTCCACTGGTGGTGCCGCCAAGTCTCGAGGGGAAGTCAGCCTCGATGGTATGGGCGGACACGTCCGATTTCGCCATGGAACATCACAACCCGAACGGTGGGCCGATACAGGAGAGCGTTCGTGCGATCACGACGTGGCGGATGCTGAGCGCGGACACGCTCGCGATCGAACAGGAACTCGTGTCCACCATGACGCTTGCCAGCCATGACAACAGCTCGATGGTCGTCAGCAGTCGTGACGAGCTGGTCGCGCTGGTCGCGCTCGACGGGAACCGTGAGATTCGCAGCGGGCTCGTCGCCAACCGCAGTACGTCCACCACTACATTCGACCCACCAATCGTTATGCCGCCTGACACTCCTGCGCTCGATCTGGGCGGCAAGGTGTCGGCGACGCGGATCGGACGGCTGACGCGGATCCGGATGCCGTGAGACAGCCGGACACGGGACAGGCTTGCGGGCGAGTGAGTCACAGTCCAGATTGAATGGATCAGGAGAATAGAGCAAGAGCCCCATCAGGCAGACCGGAGAGCATCCCATGCTGGTGAGCACGCTGATTCGTCGCCATACCATCCCACTGCTTGCCCTGGCGCTCATGCTTGGCTGCTCGCGGGAGTCGGGCCCGTCGCACGCTGAGCCGATGGTCGACCCCGGCACGCCGGAGTGGTTGCCGAGCGGCGGGCCCACGCCGATCGCGGTCGCCGGTGAGTTGCTGGCCGATGCTCCGGTCTTCGGCAAGCTGGGCCGGATGCTGGTCGTGGGAGACCGGCTCTGGGTGGTGGATCGCAACCAGGATCCCTTTCTGCACGTGATCGACCTGCACTCGGGCGCCCTGCTGCGCTCGGTGGGTCGCCTGGGTGAGGGGCCGGGAGACTTCCGGTCGACCTGGTCGTTGAGTACCCGTCCCGGCGACCCGGAGGCACTCTGGGCCTTCGACCTGAACCTGCAGCGCGTGACCCGAGTGCCGGAGGAGGCAGAGCCGGGGAATCCCCCCATCATCCGGGTCGCCAACACCTTCTCACGGTCGCTGCACGTGCAGTGGCTGGATGCACATCATCTGGTCGGGATCGGTCATGCAGACACCAACCGGTTCATGGTGTTCGATACCTTGGGACAAGTGGCGCAGCACTTCGCAGGACCGCTGTTCGGCGACTCGACAGTTCCCCTGGCCCGTCGTATCGCTTCATCGACGGCCGTGAAGGTCTGCTCCCATCCAGACGGGGGCCGGTTTGCCACCGCATTCGGCGCCGATGCGGCCCGCATTGATCTGACGACCTATCCTGGTGGGACTACCACTCGGCTGCCGACACCGATTCAAACCGACGGTGAGTTCGTGCAGGACTCAGCCGGGAGGTGGACGGCGCTGCATCGTCGGCGGTTCTATATCGACTGTGCGGCGACCTCGACGCGGCTCTATGCACTCTACAGTGGGCGGCTCGGGGAGGCATTTCCGGACGGCGAGGACTTGCTCGGTCACCTGGTGCACATCTTCGACTGGTCGGGCACTTTGCTGGGTGTCGTGGCACTGGATCGCCCGCACTCCGATCTGGCCGTGGCCGGGGATTCGGCGCTGTACCTGTTGACGCGCCAGGAGCCGGGGATCTATCGGTACCGGCTGCCAAAGATCTCGCGGTAGGTCCGGGGTAGGAGATTGGCCGATCCTCGCCGGCAGGTGCCCGGACAGCACCCAGACACGAGCGTGTTGATGCGCGTCGACTCAGTCCCCCGCCGTCGGGCTCCGTGGTGGCTCGCCCTGGGGGCATTGCTCCTCGCTGCTCCCCGGACGTTGGGGGCGCAGGAAGCGACGGGGGCATCGAACACAGACCAGACCGGTGGCCGCACGCTTCACTATGTCGTGGAAGCGGCAAGGATTACCGACGACTCACTGGCGCCCGGAACTTCGCTGATCTCATGGCTCCGCTCGTCGGAGACCGGTTTCAGGGTGCGCTCTCTGTTTGGCGAACCCATGGAAGGAACCGGTTCTCCCCGGCACGGCAATGCAAGTGTCATTTCACTCCGCCGCAGGTCCTCGGCAGACAGCATCGTGCACATCCTGTCCGTAGACTCGGTTGCCGCTCAGATTGACAGCGCCTGGCGGTTTCGTGCTGCACCACCGGGCAACCGGGAGTTCTGGGTCTGGGACAGTGCTGGGCGACCGCGGGAGCCCTGGGGCGATACCAGTATGGTGGCTACTCCGACTGTGCGCGTCAGTCCCACCTTCCTGAATGCAGCGGGTGCTGCCATCGGACTTGTCCCGCCCCGCCTGCCGGGGCGGAAGCCCGCGCTGGCTTGGGCCGATACTGTGGAGTCAAGCCCATCAGCCCCGGTGCCCGGTATCCCATCGGACAGTTCCACCTCCTTCCGGCTCATCAGGTCGTGGCGATTTCTGAGTGCCGACACGCTCGCTATGACCATGGACATGGTGGTGTCGACACAGGTCACCTTTCCAATGAAAGATGACGTGGCACCGATTGGTCTTCAAGAGAGTCATGCCCTCCTGGCGGCTCTCGTGGTGCTCGATGAGGAGGGTGCGGTACGCACCGCCGTCACCGTGGCGAGGCGCTTCCTCAGGGTGTCTGCCGCCGGGTATCCCCCTGAGGTCACTGCACTTCTCCCACCGGAACTCTCGAACGTCTTCACCGAGATCGGTCGTGTGACGGCCATCCGGATGTAGCGCCGGAGCCGAAACCTGCCCGACCCTCAGGACCGATTGGGAGCGATGGCTCTCTCCACCGCCGGCCACTGCTGCGTGAGGCAGTGGAACGCGCCGAGGCCCCAGACCAGGGCGGTACAGTCGATCACCACGACCCGGCGGGTGGGGAAGAGGTCCTGCAAGGTCGCGCGGGCGATCTCGTCGCGCTCGGCGTCATAGCCGGGCAGCAGGACCACGTCGTTGCCGATGTAGAAGTTGGCATAGCTGGCCGGCAGCCGCTGCTCCTCGTAGATCACCGGGCGCGGCATCGGCAGGGTGACGATGCGGAACGGCTGCCCGTCCTGGTCCCGCATGGTCTCCAGGCGATGGAGGTTTTCCAGCAGCGGGACATAGTTGGGGTCCGTGGGGTCGTCCTCCACCACGGTTACGATGGTGTGTTCGTCGACGAAGCGGGTAATGTCGTCGACGTGCCCGTCCGTGTCGTCGCCGACGATGCCGTCACCCAGCCAGAGAATGGTGCTGACCCCGAGGTAGTCCCGCAGGCGCTGCTCGATCGCCGAGCGGTCGAGTGAGGGATTCCGGTTGGGGTTGAGCAGACAGGCTTCGGTAGTGAGCAGCGACCCCAGGCCGTTCACGTCGATCGAGCCCCCCTCGAGGATCATGCCGGGCACGACTCGCTCGATGGCGAATGCCTCGGCCACCCGCCGGGGAATCTGGTTGTCCAGATCGTAGGGCGGATACTTGTCGCCCCAGGCGTTGTAGCCCCAGTCGAGAATCAGTTCCTCGCGGCCACTGGAGCCATCCCGCTGCACGAAGATCGGGCCGTGGTCGCGGCACCAGGCGTCGTTGGTCGGGAAGTGGTGGAAGAAGACGTTGGTCGTCGCCACGCCCGCAGTCGCCAGGACCGCGCGTGCCGCCGCTTCCATGGCCGCATCTGCCACGTTGACATGCACTTCCTCGCCGGGCGCGAGGTGGCGGATCATCTCGGCGATGACCGGCTGCACCGGGGCGAAGTTGCCCGGCCACGAGGATTCCCGATGGGGCCAGGACAGCCAGGTGCCCCGGTGCGGCGCCCACTCCGCCGGCATCCGGAAGCCGCGTGCGGCGGGCGTGTCAGTCAAGGTAGCGCCGAGTCAGGTCGCCGTAGGCGTCGATCCGCCGATCCCGCAGGAAGGGCCAGTGAGTGCGGACGGTGTCGACCAGTCCCAGGTCGCATTCGGCCACCAGCACGTTCTCTTCCTGGCCAGCCTGGGCCAGCACGCGCCCGTTCGGGTCGGCAATGAAGGAGTGTCCCCAGAACTCGATGCCCGGGGCATCGGCCGGGCTGTCCGGCAGGATCTCCAACCCGGTCCGGTTGACCGCACAGACGAAGCAGCCGTTGGCCACGGCATGGCCGCGCTGCATGATCTCCCACGCGGTGCGCTGCCGCTCGCCATACTCGGCCTTCTCCGGCGGGAGCCAGCCGATCGCCGTGGGATAGAAGAGAATCTCGGCGCCGCTCATGGCCGTCAGGCGCGCCGCTTCCGGATACCACTGATCCCAGCAGATCAGCACGCCGATCCGGCCGTGGCGCGTCTCCCAGGTGCGGAAACCGAGGTCGCCGGGCGTGAAGTAGAACTTTTCGTAGAACTGCGGGTCGTCCGGAATGTGCATCTTCCGATACTTGCCGAGATAGGTGCCGTCGGCATCGAGTACGGCCGCCGTGTTGTGATAGAGGCCCGCCGCCCGCCGTTCGAACAGCGATGCGACGATCACCACGCCCAGTTCGCGGGCCACCTCGCCCAGTCGCTCGGTGCTCGGGCCCGGAATGGTCTCGGCGAGGCCGAAGAAGGTGTGATCCTCGCGCTGGCAGAAGTAGTACCAGCCGAAGAGTTCCTGCAGACAGACGACCTGAGCGCCCTGCGCAGCGGCCTGCCGGATGCCGGCAATGGCGCGGTCGAGATTGGCGGCGGGGTCGGCCGAGACCTGCTGCTGCACCAGGCCGACACGCACGATGCGGGAGGATGTCATGCCCGCAAACATAGTGGCCAGCCGGGGGCGGAGCGACCCCGGGCCGCCGGGCGCAGGGTCAGGCGGCGCCGGGCGGGAGGGGAGTGAGCACGGCCACGGCCCGGCGGGCGGAGGCGGGCCAGCGCAGGACGATGGCCTGCCCCTGCCTGGTCCGGTCGAACCCCCGCTCGCTGCGGGCGACAGTCTCGATCGGGTACTCCCAGGTCAGCGCGCCCGGCGCGTCGATCCGGCAGGGCACCGACAGGGACAGTTCGGTGGTGAACCAGGCGTGGTCGTGGTCGGTGGTCCAGGACCATTCGCAGGTCAGCGCGCCGTCCTCCGCGAGGTGCAGGGTGCGGACCAGATCGGGCGCCGAGAGTGTCACCCGGGCGCGGGATCCTGCCACCTCCCAGGTCGGCTCGAAGGGCACAGCGGCCCAGGAGCGGAGCGTCGGGATGGTCCCGGCCTGAAAGTCGTCGGCAGTGGCGGCGGGGTCGATCAGCCGATCGATCAGCAGCGACCGGATGTCCGCGTCGATTGGTGGCCGTGAGACGACGGCGTTCTCCAGGTCATGGATCGAAGCGGTGCCGCCATCTTCGCTGTGTGCCGGGGTGCCCGCCACGTCTTCGGAGGGCGCGTCGTGATAGGCCTCGCGATGCCGCGTCAGCGTATCGATGAGATTCCGCGGATGGCGCAGGTCGAGCCACACCTCGACGGCCCCGCCGCGCGCCGGGGCAATGGTCAGGCTCCATGCCGCGGAGGTGAGCAGCAACTCGTCGGTGCCGTCGCAGTCGTAGTCCAGCATGGTGAGCGTCGCCGCCTCGTCGGTGCGGAGCAGGGACTCGGCGATGGCAAGTTCGTCCCACAGGGCCCGACGGAGGAAGGGCAGATAGAGCCCGCCGAAGACCCCGTGCCAGTAGGCGTCGTTGCACTGCGCGCGCCCGATGTGGCGGCGCACGGTGGCTGGATCTCCCCGCTCGCGCGACAGTGCCGAGAGGCGCAGCATGGTCTTGTGCAGGCGATTCGATTCGGGGTACTTCACCAGGAAGTGCCGCCAGTGCCCCCCGCGCAGCAGACTCCCCTCGGCGCCATCGAGCCGGGCGCTGCCCCACTCCTGCTCGACGCTGCGCAGGCGACGGGCCGCGTCGGCCGGGAGGGCCCATCCCTCCATCTCGCGATAGGAGGCGCTGGGGAGGTAGGCGAGTCCGCCCGACGGGGTGGCCGCCAGCGCCTCGTCGAAGCGCGACAGCACCACCTCGCCGGCGTCCCGCAGGTGCCGCAGGGTGGCCAGGAAGTCCTCCAGCCACCCCTGGCGGTAGAGCCAGTCGGCCGTGCCAGGCCAGCCGCCGAACTTCTCCCCGTCGTCGGCCAGGATGGCCAGGGAGGCGCCCTGGGCGCGCTGGGTCCGGAAATGCTCGATCAGCTCGCTGGTGGGGCGGAACGGAATCAGATAGCGCATCCGCTCGTCGATGGGGAAGAGCGAGATGGATCGGCCTCCGGCCTCGGTGCGGAAGGGGCGATGCAACTGCCCGCGATCGAATCCGCTCACCAGGAAGTGGCGATCGTCGACCAGCGCAAAGGTTACTCCGGCCTCGGCCAGGGCCACTGGGAGGTCCGGCTCCCAGACCCGTTCGGTGAGCCAGAGGCCGTGTACCGCCACGCCGAAGCGGCGCTGCAGGTGTTCGCGATGCCGGGCAATCTGCTCGACGCGATCGGCCACCGGCAGTACCGCGAGAATCGGTTCGTCGTGACCGGCACAGAGCAGCTCCACGCGGCCGTCCTGCACATGCACGCCCAGCTCATCGACAAAGGCGCCGGCATGCTGTTCGAGCCATTCGAGCAGCGGCCCCGAGACGTGGAAGGCCACCGGGGTGGCCTCACCGCCGACCAGGGCGCGCAGCAGCGGGCGATAGACCTCGTCCAGGTGCTGCTGAAAAACATGGTCGAAGTTGCCCACCGGCTGATGCAGGTGGAGGCCGAAGCAGAAGCGGAGTGGCGGCGTCATGGCATGTCCGGACAACGGATGGCGAGGCGTGCGGCGAGGGCACTGCGGGCGTCGGATGGCGGCAGCCGGTCCAGGTGGCGCAGCGCCTCGACCTGCAGCATGTCAGCGAGCGGTTCTTCGTGCAGGGCCAAGAGGTCCAGCGCAGCATGCACCCGATGAATGCGCTGATCCGGCGCGATGTCCACGCCCTGCCACGCCTGGCGGAATGCGGCCCGCCGCAGCGTGTCGGCATCGAGCAGGCCACGGGCCATGGCACGCAGCTGATCGGCATCGAGCAGCAGATGAATGATGGTGGGCATGGCATGCTGGCGAAGCAGCGTGAGCACCGGCCCCGGGTAGCGGGTGACGGCGATGTCGTGCGTGGTGCCGTCCTCCTCCGAGGTAACCGCGACTCGGCATGCAATCACACCACCGACGGTCACGACACCGCGCCATGTGCCTGCCACACCGGTGCGGCGATGCCGGACCCGCACGCGATCCGGAGCCAGCAGTTCCCACTCGTGGGTTGGGATGTCCAGGGCGGTCATGGTGTCGGGGGCCAGCGTCGCGCAGGCGAGAAGCCCGGCCGCGAGACGCGCTGGACCATCCGACTCCTTCAGCACATCGCGCCGCCAGATCTCGGCGCCGGACCCCTTGCCCGGCTCGGCGGAATGGATCGTCGCCAGCGTCGCCACCAGCTCGATTTCAAGGCGGACGCGCTCGTGCGCCGGGAGGAAATCGAGCGCGCGGGCCGCGTGTCGCAACACGATCCGCGGTTCGATGCGGCCCAGGTCGTCGAAGAACCAGCCGCAGGACGTGAACATGGCAAGGGCGTGCCGCTCCGCCTCGAGGAGGCGACGGGCGCTGACAGGAAGGGCAGTGGCGCCCAACAGATCGGGGCCGGCATCGAGACGGGCCTGATCGCGGTCGCCCGCTTCCAGTGGCCAGGCGGCGGCTGTGACCTCATCGATGCTGCGCGCCAGGGTTTCGAGCCCGGTGCGGAGCGGACCTCGCCACTCCTGGGAACTGTCGGGATCGAAGCGGCAGCCGCAGTTGCTCCGCCAACGTTCGATGCCGTGAGCGCAACTCCACGACGTGGGAGCCACCAGCGTGACCGGTGTGGTCGCGGGTGTCTCGGCCAGGACCGCAGCAGGGTGGGTCAGGCGGATGTCATCGCGACGGGTGATGCGATCGATCAGGGCCGCCAGCGTCAGATCGCCGAAGCGGTGGTGATGGCCGAAGGTCTCCCCGTCGGTGGCAATGCTGATGAGGGAGGGGGTGCCATCGGGAGCAGGGTCGCGCGCCAGCAGGTGAGCAAGCCAGTGATCGGCGTCCTGCAGCAGATCGCCGAACGCGACACCGTGCGAGAGAGGCCCATCGTAGCAGAAGATCGCCAGCTCGCGTTGGCCGTCACGCCAGAGTCCCGGTCGACCGGAGGGCGGTGCGGCGGCGACCTGATGCGGCGCGAGAATCGTGAACCGGATGCCAGCGTCGGCCAGGACGGCAAGCGTCTCCTCGTCGACAGCCGTCTCGGGCAGCCACATGCCGATCGGATCGCGCTGGAAGCGGCTGCGGAAGTCGCGGATGCCCCAGGCGACTTCGGTCACCTTGTCGCGCCAGGAGGCCAGCGGGAGAATGGTGTGGTGGTAGGGCATCGCCATCGCGTTGCCCCAGCCAGTCCGCGCCTGTGCCGTCCGATCCGCCGAGACGATGGCCTGGCTGATGTCGGGGGCGTGCCGATCGAGCCAGTGGAACAGCGTCGGCCCGACGTTGAACGACAGATGCGACCAGACGTCGATAGTGCCGGTCAGCCGGCCGGTACCGTCCACCAGGCGGGCAGCCGAAAGCGGGGCATAGCACTCCCGGGTGATGCGGGCGTTCCAGTCGTGGTCCGGCGCAGCGGAGGGTTCCCGCGGGACGAGTTCGAGCCAGGGTTCTTCGCGGGGCGGTTGATAGAAATGCCCGTGGAGCAGAATCTCCCGCACCCGCTCAGGACTCCGGGACCAGATCGGCGGCCGCGCCGATGGCTCCGATCATCTCGGGGAAGAGGCCGTCAATCCGTTCGAGCGACGCCGCCAGGTGCGCTGCCGCCGTGAGGTCGCCGTCGGGCGATTCAAGGGCATCGAGCAGTGCGCTCAGGGCGGTGCAGTGGGCGTTGAAGCGCTCGGTGGCATAGTCGCCCGCCGCACCAGTGGAGATGATGAACTGCCAGTCGGAGGACTGGGCCAGCAGCAGTTCGCGTCCCGCCTGGGCCAGAATGGGCAGCGCGTCGGCGCGACGGAACACCTGCGGCACCACATTCCAGAACCGCTCCTCCAGGGGCCAGAGGCGCTGCCAGGTCCAGGCTGTCTCGGGGTTGAGCCACATCGAGAAGTCGCCGTTGGCACCCCAGGTGCCCTCCTGCAGGAGGAGGTGCTCGGGGTGCAGCGTCTCCCGCACGAAATCGCCCGCCGTGGCCGGGTAGGGCGTGTGGCGGCGGTGCAGCCGCCGGAAGAACTCCTCCAGGAAATCCACACCCTCGAACCACCAGTGCCCGAACAGCTCTGTGTCGAAGGGCGCCACGATGGCACCGTCTTCCGGATCGGCCGTACGGTCGAACTGTCCGAGTTCCTCGACGAAGTGCCGGGCATGCTCGCGCAACGCGTGCTGCGCCTGTTCCGGGTCGTAGGGCCGCTTGTCGGCGAGATCAGCCTTGGTGTCGGTCACGGACCAGAACCGCAGGCCGCCCTGCCGGAGCTTGTGGAACTCGAGGTAGCGGCCGTCGCCCGGATAGCCGCCGTGGCGGTTCCAGATCTGCGCCGATGTGACCGGATCGCGGACCACGATGCGGACCGGTCGGCTGCGGGTGCTGCTGCCGACCTGATAGACCCGGTAGGGCGAGTTCTCGCCGCCACGGGTGGGCAGTTCGGCGTCGGGATCGTATGGATCGGCGGGGACCCCGGCGCGAGCCAGGTGGGCATCCACCACGAACCAGCGATAGCCCACATGGGAGAGATGCTCATCGATCCCACGGCGCACCTCCCCCGCGCGCGGCGCATCGGGCAGGGGCGCCCAGGGCCCTCGCGGGCGATAGGCGCATTCAGGCGCCCAGCAGCCGCGGGGCGGGTTGCCGAAGTGGCGGATGTGCTCGTGACGACCGACCAGCAGTTGCAGGCGGATGCTCTCATCGCGTCCGAGCAGCGGCAGAAAGCCGTGGGTGGCCGCCGACGAAATCAGCTCGATACGTCCGGCATCGGCCAGGCGGCGGAAGGCACCGGGCAGGTCGCCACCCGCCTCGTGCCAGAGGCGGCGCAGGTGGCGCAGCCGGTCACGCCAGAACGGGAGCAGTGCCCGGATCGCACTGTCGTCCGGCCCATCACCCAGGTCGGCTGTGGTCTCCTCGATGGCGCGCAACCGCTGCTCGAAGTAGAGATCGAGTTCGTGGCGGAAGGCTGGATCGGACAACTGCGCCGCCAGCACCGGCGTGATGCCCAGCGTCAGGGGGGCGGGGATGGCCTCGGCCTCGAGACGTTGCAGTGCGGCCAGCAGCGGCAGATAGGTGTCGATTGCCGCCTCGCAGATCCAGTCCGACCCGTGCGGCCAGCGTCCGTGATGCAGTACCCACGGCAGGTGCGAGTGGAGCGTGAGAACAAAACGGCGGCTCATGCGGTACGCTCCGCGCGGCGCTGAATGGCGCGCTGGTAGAGGGCCTGGTAGGAAACAGCCACGGTGTCCCACCCGAATTCGCGCAGCATGGCGTCGCGCTGCATGCCGCGCCAGGCGCCGGCGGCGCGTCGTTCACTCTGGGCCCGCCAGAGCGCGCCGATCATTGCGTCCGGCGTGAACGCATCGAAGAGGAACCCGGTGCTGCCATCCTCGATGGTATCGGCGAGGCCGCCGACGCGCCGGGCCACCGGCAGGGTGCCGTAACGCTGCGCCCGCATCTGGGTCAGACCGCAGGGCTCGTACTGTGACGGCATCAGAAACAGATCGGCCCCGGCCATCAGGGCATGCTCCAGGGGATCGCTGAACTGTGTCTCCACGGCGATCCGATGCGGCATGGCCTCGGCCAGGCGACGCAGCGCCTCCTCGAACCGGCGCTCGCCGCTGCCCAGGAAGACGAACTGCCCCGGCAGCTCGAAGAGCGCGGGATTGTCGATGATCAGATCGAGCCCCTTCTGGGTCACCATGCGGCCGGCCATGGCGATCAACGGCAGCAGCGGATGCACCGGCAGACCCAGCCGTTCCTGCAGACGGCGCTTGGAGAGCTGCTTGCCACTGAGGTCGTCCGGCGTGAAGGGCACCGCCAGACCGCTCTCCCGGGCGGGGTCCCACTGCGTGGTATCGATGCCGTTCAGGATGCCCGTGAACCGGTTGCCGAGCTGCTGGTAGACCTCCTGCAGGCCGAAGCCACCTTCCGGCGTCCGCAGTTCTCTCGCGTGAGACGGGGAGACTGTGGTGACCTGGTCCGCGTGGGTGAGGCCACCCTTCAGGTAGTTGGTCTTGCCGTACCATTCGAGCCGGTCATAGCGGAAGGCCGACCAGGGCAGCCCCAGGTCGGGCATGATGTCGCCGCTGAAGTGACCTTGGTAGCCGCCGTTGTGGACCGACAGGACGGTCGGGATCCGCGCGAACCACGGGTCGTGCTGCCACCACCAGCGCAGGTAGACCGGCGCCAGTGCGCTGTGCCAGTCGTGTGCGTGCAGCAGCACGGGCCCGGAGGTCAGCCGGGGCAGCGCGGAGACAGCGGCGGCTGCGAAGGCGGCGTACCGGAGATGATTGTCCGGATAGTCCGCGCCCCACTCGGCGTAGATCCCGTCGCGGTCGAAATAGCCCGGGTGATCGATGAACCAGGTGGGTGTGCCCGAAGCCGGGTCCCGGTCACGCCAGAGCCGGAAGGTCTCAGCGCGTGAGCCGAAGTGCAGCGTCCACGGCGGGCCGACCTCCTCGAGATCCCGCAGATGGACGCGCGCTGTACGGTAGAGCGGCATGATCGCCGCCGTCGCCAGGCCCTGCCGATGCTGTTCCCGGTGCAGTCCCCAGGCGGCTTCGGCCAACCCTCCTGTCCGGGCATAGGGGTAGTACTCGCCGCACAGGTGCACGATCGTCGGAGCGGCGCCGTCGATCGGGGGGAGGGGCGGGAGCGGGGCGGGAGCCATGGAGCCCTCAGCGCAGCGGGGGGTCGTCGTGGAATGGGGCGCCCCGGAAGATCGGGGCGTAGTACTGCCGCACATAGTCCTGCAACATCCGGCGGCCGCTGAACCGGCGCCCGGCAACCCGGATGGCTTCCTTCATCCGCTGCACCCAGGCGCGCGGCACGCCGCGGGCATCGCGGTCATACCACATCGGAACGATCTCCTCGGACAGCAGGCGATGCAATGCCTCGCCATCGAGCCGGTCGACCTCCTCGGTGGACGCGGATGCTGGCGCCTTGGGAATCGCCCACCCGTTCCGACCGGTATAGCCCTCCTCCCACCAACCGTCGAGCGTGCTGAGCTGAGGGATGCCGTTCATGGCGGCCTTCATGCCGCTGGTACCGGAGGCCTCCAGCGGCACCCGCGGCACATTGAGCCAGAGGTCCACGCCCTGGACCAGCAGATGGGCCAGGTGCATGTCGTAGTCCTCCAGGAAGGCGATGCGTCCCTGGAAGACGGGGTTCCGCGTGAAGTGGTGGATCGACTGCAGCACCGACTTCCCCGGCGTGTCCTCGGGATGCGCCTTGCCCGCGATGACGAGCTGCACCGGGCGGTCGCGATTGGTGAGCAGGGCCTGCAGCCGCTCGGTGTCGCGGAACAGCAGGTCGGCGCGCTTGTAGGTGGCGAACCGCCGGGCGAAACCGATGGTGAAGGCGGCGGGATCCAGCAGGGTGCCAGCCGCCACAACCTGGGCGGCTTCACGCCAGGTCCGGGTCCAGCGGCGCCGAGCCTCTTCGCGCACGTGCCGCATCAGCGCCTGCTTGAGGTCGACGTGGATCCGCCACAGTTCGCGGGCATCAAGCCCGAGGACCGCGTCCCAGGTTTCGCTCTCGTCGAGCCGGTCGGGCCAGTCCATCCCCAGGTGGTTGTCGAACAGGCGCATCATGGGGTTGGCGAGCCAGGTGTCGAGATGGACCCCATTGGTGATGGCGCCGATGGGCACCTGTTCCGTGGGGCGATCGCTCCAGACATCGGCCCAGATCTGCCGCGACACGGTGCCGTGCCGCTGCGCCACGCCGTTGACATGCCCGGCCAGGCGGAGGGCCAGAACGGTCATCTGGAACCAGTCCTGGGACTGGCGGGGATGCATGCCGAGGCTGATGGCTCGCGGGGCGTCCTCGCCGAAGCCTTCGAGATAGGCCTCACCGGCACAGGTGGTCACATCGTGGCGGTCGAAGCCATCGTGGCCGGCCGGTACCGGTGTATGCGTCGTGAACACGCTGGTCTGCCGCACGGCAGCGACTGCGTCGTCGAAGGGCGTCCCGGCCATGGTCTGCTCGCGGACCCGCTCCAGCATCATGAAGGCCGCGTGGCCCTCGTTGGCGTGCCAGGCTGCGGGGACAATGCCCAGCGCGCGCAGCACCCGGACCCCGCCGACACCGAGAATCCACTCCTGCCGCAGCCGCATGGCCGGGCCACCGGCGTAGAGCCGGGCCGTGAGGTCGCGGTCGTCGGGGTGGTTGCTCTCCAGGGCGGTGTCCAGCAGGTAGATCGGCGCCCGACCGACCCGAGTGGTCCATACCCGGACATGGATCGGGCGGCCGAAGGTTTCCAGCGTGACGATGGCGTCCTGGCCGTCGGGGCCGGGCACCGGCACCAGCGGCGTGGTGGTCGGGTCGAAGACGGCGTCCGAGTCCTCCTGCCAGCCGTCGACCGTCACCTGCTGGTCGAAGTAGCCATTGCGGTAGAAGAGCCCCACCCCCACGAAGGGGATGCCCAGGTCGGAGGCCGTCTTGCAGTGGTCGCCGGCCAGAATGCCAAGACCGCCGGAGTAGATCGGCACCGAATCGTGCAGGCCGAACTCGGCGCAGAAGTAGGCGACCGGGTGCTGCCGGTCGATGTCGGGGTAACGGGTCGAGAACCAGGAGGAGGCGTCCTGGGGCAGGGCCGTGAACCAGGCCATGACCTGGTCGTAGTGGGAGCAGAAATCGGCATTCTCGGCCAGCTCGGCGAGGCGGGCGGGCGAGACCTGCTGCAGCAGGGCGATCGGATTGTGATCAAGATCGTGCCAGCGGTGCTCGTCGATGCGGCGAAATAAGGCACGGGCCTGACGGTGCCAGCTCCAGGCCAGATTCATGGCCAGGGGGCCGAGGCCGTCGAGACGCAGGGGAAGTGGCGGAATGCGGGACGCAGTACGGGTCATCATGGGCTCCGGGTCGGCCGACA
>CAYQXR010000013.1:0-46092 GCA_964421625.1 uncultured Gemmatimonadaceae bacterium
TTGGCATTGTCCCAGGCGCCGCCGGCGTTGGCCATCATCAGGGCGAGCAGCGCGCCGCTCACCGTGGTGCCGGCCAGCAGGCCGCCGAGCGCATGGATGCCGAGGAAGTAGCCGACGGCCACCGGGACGAACACGGCCACCAGGCCGGGCGCGATCATCTCGCGCAGTGCCGAGCGGGTCGCAATGTCGACGCAGGTTTCGTAGTCGGCCTCGGCGGTGCCTTCCATGAGACCCTTGATCTCGCGGAACTGCCGCCGGACTTCGGTCACCACGCCCTGGGCGGCGCGACCGACTGCGGTCATGGTCATCGCGCCGATCAGGAAGGGCGTGACGCCACCGATGAACAGGCCGATCATGACCAGCGGGTTCATGATGTCGAGCCGCAGGCCCTCGGTCGAGCCGGGCAGCACTGCCGACGAATAGGCGGAGAACAGGGCCAGCGCGGTGAGCACCGCCGAGCCGATGGCGAAGCCCTTGCCGATGGCGGCGGTGGTGTTGCCCAGCGAGTCGAGGCGGTCGGTGATGTCGCGGACCTCGGGGCCCAGGTGGGACATCTCGGAAATACCACCGGCGTTGTCGGCGATGGGGCCGTAGGCGTCGACCGTCATGGTGATGCCCACCGTGCCGAGCATGCCCACGGCGGCGAGCGCGATGCCGTAGAGCGAATCGGTGGCGTGATAGGCGATCAGGATGGTGATGCAGAGCACGATGATGGGCGCCGCCACGGAGATCAGGCCGGTGGCCAGACCGGCGATGATGTTGGTGGCGGCACCGGTGCGCGAGGCCTCGGCGATCAGGCGGATCGGCTTGCCCGAGCAGTAGTACTCGGTGATCAGGCCGATGGCCATGCCGGCCACCGTGCCGGCCAGGATGGCGGTGAACAGGCCGCTGGCCGCAATGTGCATCGGGAACGCCCCGACCACGACCCAACTGGCAGCGAGGAACAGTACCGCCCCGAGGAGCTGCACTGCGCGCAGCGCCCACTCGGGCGACAGGGCCCGCAGCAGCCGCATCGAGGCGATGCCGATGGTGGAGGTGACCAGGCCGGCGACCGCCAGGCCGATCGGCAGGCCGATGGCGTTGAGTCGTTCTCCGGCGAAGATCGCGGCGGTCGCGGCAATGGCCACAGCGGCAGCGGTGGCATCGACGTAGGACTCGAAGATGTCGGCGCCCATGCCGGCGACGTCGCCGACATTGTCGCCCACGTTGTCCGCGATGGTGGCCGGGTTGCGCGGGTCGTCTTCGGGGATCCCCGCTTCGACCTTGCCGACCAGGTCGGCGCCGACGTCGGCCGCCTTGGTGTAGATGCCGCCGCCGATCCGGGCGAAGAGGGCGATGGAGGAGGCGCCCATCGCGAAGCCGGCCATGATTTCACCGAAGAGGTGGAAGTCCTTTTCGGTGATGGCGTCCGGGGTCGCGACATTGAGGAACTTGAGCACCAGCACGCCCATGCCGAGCAGGCCGAGCGAGGCGACGGCGAGGCCCATGACGGCGCCGCCGTCGAAGGCGACCTGGAGCGCCTGGGCCAGGCCCTGGCTGCGGGCGGCTTCGGTGGTGCGCACATTGGTCTTGGTGGCGGCCTTCATGCCGATGAAGCCTGCCAGCACGGAGCACAGGCCGCCGAATACGAAGGCACCCGCGATGACCCAGCTCCCCATCGGGAGGGTGAGCCCCAGCACCACGGCGACGGCAATGATGACCGGCACCAGGACGCGGTACTGCCGATTGAGGAAGGCCATGGCCCCGCGCTCAATCAGCGAGGAGATCTCCCGCATGCGCGGTGTACCAACCGCCCGGCGCTTGATCGAGACATAGAGTCCGAAAGCGGCGAGCAGGCCGGCGACCCCGAGGATCGGGGCATACTGGAGCAGTTGGGCGAGCGCAGGCATGAACCCCTCGTCAGGTGGAGCGGCGCGGGTCGGCGCCGCCAAGAAGAAAGAATCTCACGGGCACGGGGTCAGGTCCCGGTCCGGTTGAAGCGTGTCATGGCGTGGTCGATGCCTTCATGAATCCAGCACTCGACCGCCTCGGCCATGCTGTCCAGTGCGCCATCGACCGCCGCCCGTTCTTCGGGCGTGAACCGCCCGAGCACCCAGTCGGCCAGGTCGTCGTAGGCCGGTGGCTTGGCCCCGACACCAATGCGCAGTCGGGGATAGTCCCGGTGCTGCAGCGCGCCCTCGATGCTGCGAAGCCCGTTGTGGCCGCCCGCCGACCCGCTGGACTTCAGCCGGAAACTGCCGGGAGCAAAGGCCACGTCGTCGACGGCGACCAGCAGATCGACGACCGGGTCGAACCCCGGCGAGCGGAGCGCACGGAGCGCTTCGCCGCTGCGGTTCATCCAGGTCATCGGCTTGACCAAACGAACGGGGACGCCACGCAGCGTCCCCGTCGTCATGGCCGTCACGCCCTGACGCCGGAAGGGTGCGAAGCCCCACCGGGTCGCCAGGTGATCGGCCAGCAGAAAACCGGCGTTATGCCGCGTGCGCTCGTACTCGGGTCCGGGGTTGCCGAGGCCCACGATCGCGCGGGCCACTCAGCTCCCGGGGGCCTCGGCCTCGTCGGCCTTGCCCTTGCGGATGACCTCGGGTTCGGCCTGGGCCGCTTCGCCCGTGGCCGAGACCTCGGCCCGCGAGGCCAGCACCGAGACCACCGGGACGTCACCGTCGAGCTGGGCTTCGCCGTGCGGCAGCACCAGATCGCGCACGTGCAGTGCCTGGCCAACCCCGAGGGCCGAGACGTCGACGTCGATGTGCTCGGGGATCTCGGTCGGCAGCACCCGGATCGGGAGCCGGTGGACATGATGGTCGAGCACGCCGCCGTGGTTGCGGACACCATCGGCGTTGCCGCGGATGTGCACCGGCACTTCGACGATGATCCGCTCGGTGGCGACCACCGCGTACAGGTCGAGGTGGATCACCTCGGTGCGCTGCACCGGATTGCGCTGCACCTCACGGACCAGCGCCTTGACCGGCGCGGCCCCGTCGATGCTGACATCCAGCAGGGCTGCTTCACCGCCGATGACGTCGAGCAGGCGCCCGACCGTCTTGCGGTCCAGGCTCAGCGGCAGCGGCTCCCGGCCGTGTCCGTAGATGACCGCGGGGATCCGGCCCTCCCGCCGCAGCGAGCGGGCGACGCCCTTGCCATGTGATTCGCGCCGCTCGGCGGCCAGTGTCAGTTGCTGCATGTCTTCCTCGTTCGTCGGTCGTGGTCGTTCAATTCACTCGAACAGCGCGCTGACCGATTGATCGCTGTGCGTGTAGCGGATCGCCTTGGCCAACAGGCCGGCGATGGACAGGACCTTGAGCTGCGGGAAATGCCGCTCCGGGCCCAGGTTGATCGTGTTGGTGACGGCAACTTCCGTCACCGGCGCCTGCGACAGCCGTTCCACCGCCGGTCCCGACAGGAGGGCGTGGGTGGCACAAATGTAGATGTCCCGGGCGCCCCGTGCCTTGAGGGCGTGGACCGCCTCGGCCATGGTGCCCCCGGTGTCGATCATGTCGTCGGGGATGATGCAGTCCTTGCCCTCGACCTCGCCGACCACGTTCATCGCCTCGGCCGCGCTGCCAGGGCCGCTGCGCCGCTTGTCGATGATGGCCAGGGAGCCGTTCAGCCGCTTGGCGAAGCCGCGGGCCATCTTGGCCGAGCCGACATCGGGGGCCACCACCACGGGCGACTCCAGACCGAGCCGCCGGTAATGCTGGACGAACACCGGCGCGGCGTAGAGATGGTCGACCGGGATGTCGAAGAAGCCCTGCATCTGGTGCGAGTGGAAGTCGAGCCCCAGGATGCGGGAGGCCCCACCGAGGGGCATCATGTTGGCCATCAGCTTGGCCGAGATGGCCACCCGTGGCTGATCCTTGCGGTCCTGGCGGGCGTAGCCGAAGTAGGGAATGACCGCCGTGACCCGTCCGGCGCTGGCCCGGCGGGCGGCATCCATCAACAGCAGCAGCTCAATCAGGTGTTCGGCGGGCGGGTTGGTCGGCTGGATGACGTAGACGTCGCGCCCCCGCACGTTCTCGTCGATCTGGACAAACAGCTCCCCGTCGGCGAAGCGTCGGAGGGTCACCTTGCAGAGCTGGGTATCCAGCTGCTGGGCAATCTCCTCAGCGAGGGGCCGATTGGCCGAGCCGCTCATGAGGAGCATCGGCATCCGAGTCAGGGTCGAGTCCGCCATAATGACAGCCCTGAAAGTTAGCCGAGTGACCCCCGATGGGCAAGTGCCCGGTGGGTCCGGAGGTCCGAGGGGTCAGAAGTCCCGGCGCTTCATCTCCTTGAAGAGCTGGGTGGTCTCCTCGTTGCGCTCTTCGGTCGCCTTGGTGGCCGAGAGGGTGGGGTCGACGAACCGGGTCCGGCGACCCTTCTCCGAGGTGGCCTTGGCGGCGGCCTTCCGGATCAGGGCTTCGAGTTGCTTGTCCTTCATTGGGGTCTCCTTGGCACGCGGGCCGGGCGGGGAGGGTGCTGCGATTCCCCCGCGTGGATTCGAACCACGATTAACAGATCCAAAATCTGCGGTCCTGCCGTTGGACGACGGGGGAGCGTCGGACCAAGATACACCGACGGGGCAGGGGCCGGAACGACTGCGCCCGCCGGGCCGGGAGGCGGGAGGCGGGCGCGGGGTGTGTCAGGCCAGCGGGTTCTTGCGGGGGCGACCACGCGGCCGCGGCGGACCATCGCCCGGGGCGCGACGGCGTCCCCGACGGATGATGTAGTCGGGATGATCCTTGATCTGCAGGAACAACTGCCGGAGGGCATCCAGGCGCTGCCGTGCGTCGACCAGGTCCACCTTCGGGGCGGCCGTCTGCATGCGCTTCTTGGCGTTGTTGAGGGCGCGCTTGAAGCGGCCATCGGTGCTGGAGGCCAGCAGCGCCTCGATCTTGGCGATATCATCGGACGGATCCGAACCGGCGGGATTCTCAATCGTGCTGGTCAGTTGCTGGATGTGCTGCTCCAGCGCGCGTCGGAACATGACGGACATGGAGGAACCTCCTCAAGGGGGAAATGGGTCCTGCTGACGGAAAAGGTACTACCTGCGGCGCACAATGTCACTTGGAGGAGTACGCCGCCCCCCCGCCAATGGTTGTGCCGATCAGGGTGCCGTGCCGGTGGCCCAGGTTGGTCAGGGCGGCATCCCGGTCCTGCGGGGTGCGATACACCGCGAAAAGCGTGGACCCTGAACCGCTCATCCGGGCCAGCATGGGACGGGTCATGGCCAGGTCTTCCGCGGCCTCGCGCAGCGCCGGGTGGCGCTGAAAGACGGCTCCTTCGAGGGAATTTCCGGCCATCCGGGCGAGGGCACTCCAGTCGCCCAGGTGGTCCGGGGTCAGCACCAGGCCGCCGCGGAGAGCGGGCCGGGGCTCGTCCGCAGCGTACCAGCCGTAGGCGTCCGCGGTCGCGATGGGGTACGTCGGCAGCAGCAGGAGTGCCGGACGGGGCGGCAGGTCCGGAATGGTGAGCAGGCGCTGTCCTCGGCCCCAGGCAAGCGCGGCCGGGGCGCCGCTCACAAAAAAGGGAACGTCCGCTCCGAGTCGGGACGCCAGGGCCAGTACTTCGCCCATCGGCACCCGGTGGTCGGCCAGCGCATTGACGCCCAGCAGTGCCTGCGCCGCATCACTCGAGCCGCCCCCGAGTCCGGCACCGGCGGGGATCCGCTTGTGCAGGTGCAGGTGAACGCCGAACCGGTGGCCGGTGGCCTCCAGAATGGCCGATGCGGCGCGCCAGGCAAGGTTGGTTTCCGGCGGCCCGAGATCAGGGCCGTCGACCTCCAGCGTCACCCCGGAGGCGGTCCGGGTGATGGTCAGTGTGTCGGCCAGGTCGACGGTGGCCAGGACAGTTTCCACGGCGTGGTAGCCGTCGATCTCCCGCCCCAGAATCCGCAGGAAAAGATTGACCTTGGCCGGCGCCGGGCAGACCAGGTGATCGGTCATGCCGGGGGATCCCGACTGGGAAGCAGGGAGCCGCCCACACGTCGCAGAGACCAGAAGCCGAGCAGCAGAATCGGGATGGCCGTCGTCAGATGAAAGGTGAGTGCGAATCCGGTCGCCACCGCCTTGTCGGCACCGAAGAGCCGCAGACCGCTGATGAGGAAGTATTCAAAGCCACCAGCCCCACCCGGCAGCAGGGGGACCGCGACACCAGCCACCACCAGCCCGTTGAGAATGAAAGAGCCGGGGAACGGAAGGATCAGGCCGAAGGCCCGGCAGCCGACCCAGAAGGCGGCCGCGTTGACCACCCAGAGTGCCACCGACCAGCCGATGATGGGCAGCGCTCGACGGGGGTCGCGCAGCGCCCCCAGGCCCGTGAGCACCTGTCCTACGAACGTGAGCAAACGCTCACTCCACTTCCCGGCAGGCAGCAGGCGCCGCAGGATCCGCAGGGTCAGGGCCGCCTGCCAGGCCATCACGATGGCCAGAATGGTGAGACCGAGGAACAGCGCTCCGGCTCGAGCAACCAGGGGGCCGACGGGGGTGCCGTCCTCCAGGGTCACGTCGGGGGGCAGATCGGCTGTAGCCAGGCCGAGCCCCAGCAGGGCAACTACCACCAGACCGTCGACGGCCCGCTCCACTGCCAGCGAAGCGAAGCTGCTGCCGAACGGGATACCAGTCAGGCGCGAGAGCGTCGCAGCGCGGACCACCTCACCCACCCGCCAGGGAATCAGGGTGTTGGCCGTAAATCCGATGGCGATGGGATGCCAGAGCGCGCTGGTGGGGATGGGGCCCTCCGGCGGCGTCGGCAGCAGATGGCGCCAGCGCGGCACCCGGAGCGGAAAGGTCAGGGTCGCCAGCCCGATGGCGAGCAGCATCAACGGCAGGTTGGCCTCGCGCACGCTCTGCCACAGGAGAGCACCATCTACCTGACTGATCAGCAGCCACAGCAGTGCTGCCGAGGCGGCGACACCGATCAGCGACGGCAGCAGCCGCGACCGGCGGGCCTCAGGCGGCATGCCGGGCCAGCGATACCAGGTCGAGCAGTTCGTCCAGGGCGGGTTGGGCCCCGCGGATGGCGGAAGGATCTGCGGTCAGGCGCCGCGAGAGGTCGGCATGCAGCTCCCGGGCGCGCGCCAGGGCGGCCTCACCCCGATAGCAGAGCAGGTCGATGGAGGGCACGTCCTCGGGTTCCGGCGCGGTCGGGCTGTCGTCCTGGAGACGACGCAGGCCGCGGAAGGCCGCTTCCAGCCGCGACGGCTCTCCGGGCGCTTCCCGCGGGACACCCCGGCGGATGGTCGCCCGGTCTGCCTCGGCCATCAGCGCCTCGATCGGCACGATGGGTGTGCCCACCAGGTCTTCATCCTCGGTGACCAGCAGGGTGTGCATCGGCACGATGGGCAGCGGCTCGACCTCCTCGGCATCGGCCACCAGCAGGGTGTGCATCGACACGATGGGCAGTTCCGCCGTCACGGCAACATCGGGCACCGGCTCCGGGGCCGGGACTGCGATCGGCTCGGGCTCCGGGACCTCGACCGTGGTCGGCCGGAGGGCGATCGGGTCGGGTGTGGTCATCACTTCGCGCAGGACCACTGGGTCGGGCCGGATCTCTTCGACGGGACGCAGGTCCCAGACGAAGGGGGTCTGGTCCTCGGGCTCATCCGATGCGACCTCGACACCCGGCAGGAAATCAGTGGCCGGTTCGAGCTGCCCCACCTCGAAGGAGGGGGCCAGACTCTCGATCGAGACGATGTCGGTCGGCAGGTCGTCGGCTGGTGCGGGAGCGGGATCGTGCATGATCATCTCCTCTGCCGGGGCAGGCGGGGTGGTGACCGGTGTCGGCAGAGCCACGACCCCGTCGCGCTGGAGAGCGGTGACCATGCGGTCACGCTCATCGCGCAGGGCGGGCAGGGACTGGCCACCACCCCGGTCGATCAGAAAGCGCCCCCACGAGCGGAGCAGGGTCACGAAGGCATCGAGTGAGCGGCCCGCGACGCCCTGGGCAATGGCACCGTTGATAGTGGCCGTCACCGGTTGCAGGAAGTACGCTGTGGCACTGCGGGGCGGCATGGAGGCGAGCGTGCGATGCAGGACGAACAGGCGCAGGTCCCGCACCACCGGCGGAATCGGCCGCGCCAGGGTGTCGGCGATCAACAGGAGATGGTCCCCGACACCGACCAGTTCTATCGGTACGGGGGCAGCATCGTTCGGGGGCGGCGGCGTGCCCTGATGCACGATCAGCGGCTCGCCATCGGCCGCGAGCGACGCGATCGGCACCACATCGCGTTCCTGGGTGTAGGCGGTGAGCAGGTGCAGTGCGACGCGATCCAGCTCAGCCGGTGGTGCCACCCGGCCCTGTTCGCCAATGGCCCGGGCCATGACCCCGAGCACGCGGGCGGCCTCGTCGAACAGGTCGGCAACGTCCGGGGGCGGAGGTGTGTCGCCCAGCAGCGTACGGGTGGCGACTTCCATGGCATCCAGCAGTTCCGGCAGTGGCGACAGCTCGGCCGAACTGCCCAGGCCCCGCAGCGAGCGCATGCGTTCCAGCACGGCGGCCAGGGCCTCGGTCGGTGGCAGGGGGGACAGGGCCCGGGCGGCGCGCTCCAGGGACCCGGCAATCAGGGCTGATTCGCGGGCCACGAAGGACCGGACCCCGGCGGTCAGGGGGGCAGCCGTCTCGGCGGGGGGGCGGGGGCCACTGCCACCGATCCGCTCAAGGCGTTCTGCGAGAGCCAGTGCCTCCCGATCGGAGGCGGCATCCCAGCGGGTGCCCTGGGGCAACAGCGCCCGCAGTCCCTCGATGGCGCCGAGGACGGCATCCCGGGTGGCGCTGTCCCAGGTCAGACCGCCGGCTCGGAGTTGGCGTGCCAGCGCTTCGAGGCCCGCCGCCGCCCGGGCGTAGGTGCCGAAGCCGGCGAACATGGCGGCACCCCGGAGCGACCGGGCACCGCGGACCAGGCGCTCGACGTCCTCGATCTCGCGCCCGGCCGTCAGCCGTTCCAGGTCGGCCAGGAACTCCTCGGCTTCGACCGCGAACAGTTCGCCCCGATGTCCCGCCGAGGTCATGGGCGGTGACGATCCAGGTGCTCGCGCATCTCGCGCACGGCGGGACCGATGCCGGTCATGACGGCCCGACTCACGATGCTGTGTCCGATGTTCAGCTCCTCGATCTCCGGGATGGTGGCAACCGGGCCCACGTTGGCGAGGGTCAGGCCATGGCCTGCATGCACTGCCAATCCCATGCCGGACGCGTGGGCTGCACCAGTACGGAGGTCGATCAGGGGGGTCGGGTCGTTGCGCCAGTGGTTGGCATAGCGCCCGGTATGGAGCTCGATGGCCTCGACGCCGAGGCGGTGGGCGGCCGTGATGGTGGCCTGATCCGGGTCGATGAAGAGCGCCACCCGGATGCCGGCCTCGTGCAGGTGCCCGATGGCGGCGCGGAGGGTGCCGTCCGGATCGTCGAGGGTGAGGCCGCCCTCGGTGGTGATCTCCTCCCGGCGTTCGGGCACCAGGGTGACCTGGTAGGGGCGCAGCCGCCGGGCAATGGCGATCATCTCCGGGCGGGCAGCGCACTCCAGATTGCACACCGTGGTGACCTCTGCGGCAATCCGTTCCGCGTCGGCGTCCTGGATGTGGCGGCGGTCTTCGCGCAGGTGGATGGTGATCCCGTCGGCGCCGGCGGCCTCGCAGGCGAGGGCGGCCTCAAGGGGGTCGGGTTCATCGGTCCGGCGGGCCTGCCGGATCGTCGCCACGTGGTCCACGTTGATGTAGAGTCGCAACGGTCGCATTCGGAGGCACCAGAGAGTACGTTTCAGGGGTACGTCAGCCTGGGAGGTTCCTGATGTTGCGCATGCTGCTCCGCTTCACCCTCGGTCTCGCCATCCTCGCGGCGGCCCGACCGGCTGTTGCCCAGAGTTCCAGCACCCCGCGTGAGGTGGTGGAGAAGTTCTTCAAGGCCACGTCCGACACCAATCTAAAGGTGATGGGCACCCTGTGGGGGACGGCCAAGGGGCCGGCCGCCACGACCGGCGTGCCGGAGGACTGGGAACGCCGTCTGATCGTGATGGGCACCTTCCTGAATGGCACGACGGCGCGCGCGCTCGCCGACGTGCAGGGGAAGGACGACAAACTGCGGATCGTCACCACCGAACTCGCGCGCGGCAACTGCAAGGTGGTGCTGGCCGTCACGGTGGTCCAGAGCCCCGGCGGCTGGCTGGTGAATGCCTTCGATCTTGGCGAGGCGGGGAACGTGAACCGGGTCTGCGACCGGGGCGGTGGGAACCATCCGTCGCCCTGAACGGTTCAAGGGATGGACGGAACCGGAGCGGCGGTGCGGGATCAGAGAGGTCCCCGGGCTGCTCCACTGGCAACGAGGAGTACAGTCGCGATGAGTGGTGCAACGGTTGCTGTCACGGATGGAACGTTCGACGCCGAGGTGCTCAACACCCCCGGGGTTGTCGTGGTCGATTTCTGGGCGGAGTGGTGCGGCCCCTGCCGCATGATCGCGCCGACGCTCGATGCCCTGGCCACCGAGTACGCCGGGAAGGCCCGCATTGCCAAGGTCGATGTCGACAGCAACCCGGCCTCGGCGCAGCGGTTCGGCATCCGGAGTATTCCGGCCCTGCTCTTCTTCAAGGACGGCAAGCACGTCGACACCATGGTCGGGGCGCAGCCGCGGTCCGCCATCGAGTCGCATCTGAAAAAGCATCTCCCCGCCTGATCTGACCTTCCCCGGGGTGGTGGGCATCAACCACCCCGGGGGAACTCCGAGCCCGAGGGGGCTTTCTTTCGTTCATGCGAGTCGGCACCCTCTACGTCGTGGCTACGCCCCTCGGGCATCTCGGTGATCTCTCGCCCCGCGCAGCGGACACGCTGCGTCAGGTGGCGGTGGTTGCCGCCGAAGACACCCGTCGCACCCGACCGCTGCTGCAGGTCATCGGGGCCTCGCCGCGGCTCATGGCTTGGCACGCCCATTCCGGCCCCCAGCGAACCGCCGCCGTGCTGACCTGTCTGACATCGGGACAGGACGTGGCCCTGGTGACCGATGCCGGCACGCCAGCCATTTCCGATCCCGGCGTGATTCTGGTTGCGGCCGCGCAGGAAGCCGGGGTGCCGGTGGTGCCGATTCCGGGGCCATCCGCCGTGGCTACGGCGCTGTCCTGCGCCGGGCTGCCGGTCGACCGGTATCTGTTCCTCGGCTTCATTCCGCGCAAGGGGAAGGAACGCGCCAAGCTGTTGCAACAGGCCGCCGATCTGCCGTGGGCCAGTGTGTTCTTCGAAGCGCCGGGCCGACTGGTGCCGCTGCTGGAGGATCTGCTGCCGCTGACCGGCCCGGATCGTGAGGCGGTGGTCGCACGCGAGCTGACCAAGGTGCATGAGGAATTCCGCCGCGACACCCTGACGGCCCTGGCAGCGCACTACACCGCCGTGCCGCCGCGCGGTGAGGTCACGGTGGTCCTGGCGGGCGCTCCCGAATCGGTGGCGGCGCCCGTGGTCCACACCGTGGACGACTTCGCCGCCACCATCAGTGCCGGTCGGGCGGCCGGCGATACCCGTCGGGATCTGGTGCAGCGGCTGATCACGGAACATGGTGTGACGCGCAATGAGGCCTATCGTCTGGTGGCGGCCGAATGACGCGCGCTCCCTGGATGCTGCTCGCGGCGGTGGTGCTGAGCACGGGTGTGACGGCGGCATTGGCCCGGTCGCAGAGCATGCCAACGGAATCCCTGGTGACCATTGGTCGCTTGCAGTACGAGGGCGGCGGCGACTGGTACGCCAACCCGTCCAGTCTGCCCAATCTGCTCGCGGCCGTGCGTACCCAGACGACCATCCGGACCGCCGCGCGTGAAGTGGTGGTGACGCTCCAGTCCCCCGACCTGCACGACCTCTCCTATCTGCACGTGACCGGCCACGGCAACATCGCCTTTGCGGAAGGCGAGTTGCCGATCCTGCGCCAGTGGCTGTTGCGGGGCGGGTTTCTGCACGTCGACGACAACTACGGTCTGGATGAATCCTTCCGCCGGGAGATCGGTCGCCTCTTCCCCGATCATCCGCTGGTAGAGGTGCCGCTTGATCACCCCATCTACCACCTGATTCATGAGTTCCCGGCGGGGCTGCCCAAGATCCACGCCCACGACGAGAAGCCGGCCCAGGGATTCGGGATCTTTGTCGACGGTCGACTGGTGGTCTACTACTCCTACGAGAGCGACCTCGGCAATGGCTGGGAAGACCCTGCGGTACACGGTGATCCGCCGGAACTGCATGAGGCGGCGCTGCGGATGGGCGTGAACCTGGTGGCCTACGCCGTCGGATTCGGCGGATGATGTCGCGTCCGCCGGTCGAGGCCGCGCTCGATGCCGTCGCTCGCCCGCTGCGGGGGTGGCATGGCCTGCGCCGCCTGCTGCTGGGTGTGGCACTGGCCGTGGCGGTGCTGGCGGTGGCTGCCTGGTGGAGCCGACTGCGGCAGTCGGATTCCGCCGTCGGTGTGCTGCTCGCCTGGACTGCCGTCGCCGTTTCATTGCTGCTGGGCGGCTGGCTGGCCCGGCGTGCGACCGCACAGCTCAGCCCGCGGACCATTGCGGATTTGTTGGAAGCCGACGGTACCTGGCGGCGCGGTGCGCTGAGTACGCTGCTCGACCCGGCGGCGCCCGGCACCAGCGGGGCCCTGCGACAGGCGGCCGAGACGCATCGCGCCAGCGAAGTAGCGAGCACGGGTCCCCTGTCGTTGGCGCCGCATCTGGGCGCTGCGCGTCGGGCGGGCCAACGGGCTCTGGCGGCCGTGGTCCTGGCCGGGTTGGCGCTGCTGGCGTCGCGCCCTGCTACCGGTGCGCCCGCCGGACTGTGGGCGCCGGGGCGCGCCTGGTCGGCCATGGTCGCGCCGCTCCGCCTCACTGCCGTTACGCCGCAGGTGGTCCGGGGCACGGCCGGGACGCTGCGCCTGGACGCACCCGGTCATCGCACCGTCCAGTTGCGGACGCGCGCGCCCGGTGAGGGTTGGCGCGAGCGCAGTGTCGCACTCGACGCCGCCGGTTCAGCCGTGGTCGCCACGGAACCACTGCACGGTGATCTGCTGGCCCGCTTCGAGGCGGGCGGTCGTACCTCCGACGAAGTGCGGATCACGGTGCGCCCCGCCGTCTTCCTCGGTGGCTTGCAGGTGCGCGCCGAATATCCGGCCTACCTGGAGCGCGCGGCAGAGGTGATGCCGCTGACCGGCGACACGCTGGTGGTTCCGGAGGGCACGCAACTGCACTTCGCGGGGCAGGCCTCTCTGCCGATGTCGGCGGCGCATCTGTCCGGTCCCGATGGCGACGTCCCGCTGCGAGTCGAGGGCACCCGGGTCGAAGGGGTTGTGTCGCCGGTACGATCAGGGGCATGGCAGGTCGTGGTGCATGCGACGAGTGACGGTGTGGTCGAGGGCGATATACCCACCATCGACATTCAGGTGCTGCCCGATCTGCCGCCGCAGGTGACGATTCCGCTGCCCGGACAGGATACCGTCGCCACCGATGGGCTCCAGCTCCCACTCCTGATTGCGATGGTGGATGATCACGGTCTCACCCGCGCCGCGGTGGAATGGCGTCGCGCCACCGGAGCGGTGCATCGCCTGCCGCTGGTGCTGCCTGCGGGCGCAGCCGTGGCTGAGGCACTGCTGTCGACGGCGCTGGATCTGGAGGCGCTGGGACTGACGGCTGGTGATTCGATCTGGTATCGCGCGGTAGCCATCGACAACACGCCGGGTGGCCAGCTCGGCGCCTCGCCGGAGTACCTGGTCCGCATCCCCACTGTGGGTGAACAGCGCGAGGCCCAGGATGCTGCCGGACGTGCGGTGAAGCAGTCGCTCGATTCCCTGGCGACCCGGGCCGGCCAGGCACAGCGGCAGACGGAAGACCTCGCGCGGGCCAACACGCGTCAGAACACGGCCCGCGACTCGACCAGCCAGGGCACGCTGAGCAGTGAGGTGGCCCGCAGCGCCGAAGCAGCCATGCAGGCCCAGAGCGCGCTGCAGCGGGAGACCGCCCGCGTGGCGCAGGAGGTCGATCGCCTGCAGGCCGCGGCTCGGCAGCAGGGACTGACCGATACCGCCACGGCGCGGCAATTCGACGAGATCCGCGACCTGCTGGAGCAGGCGCTGTCGCCCGACCTGCAGAGCGCGCTGAGCGAATTGCAGGAGGCGCTGCGCCAACTCGATCCGGAGGCCACGGCCACCGCCATGCGGCAACTGGCGGAGCAGCAGGATCGATTCCGGCAATCCCTGGAACAGGCGCGTGAGCTGTTCAAGCGCGCCGCGATGGAGCACGACCTGACCCGGTTGCAGCAGGCGAGTGCCCAACTCGCCGAGGCGCAGCAGCAGCAGATTCAGCCGCTGGAGCAGGCGGCGCGCCATCGGGCCGACAGTGCGCGGGCCGGAGCGGCGGACTCCTCCGCCATCAGTGGCCAGGACGCGCTGAGCGCCCAGGCCGATTCGCTGGCCCGAGCGCTGGACAAGGCGGCCGATCGCGTTCCGTCGGATTCCGTCCGGAGCGGATTGCAGCAGGCAGCGGAGCAGGTGCGGCAGGCGGGAGAGCAGATGCGTCAGGCCGCCGATGCGGCGCGCCAGGGGAAGCCGCAGGAGGCGCGTGACGAGGCCGAGAAGGCCCGACAGTCGCTGGCCAAGGTGCCGGAGCATGTGTCCGAGCAGCAGGAGGCCTTGCAGGAAGCCATGCAGGCAGAGGTGCTCAAGGCGCTGGATCGGGCACTCACCGAAACGTCGCGTCTCACCGAACGCCAGTTGGCACTGACCGAGCGGCTCCGCCGCGATGGCGCGATGGCCAGTACCCGCGCCGACCAGGGCCTGGTCGATGAAGCACTGGGCCGACTGATTCAGCAGGCTGCCGCGCTGTCCGGACAGCACGCCATGGTGTCGCCGCAGATCGGCATTGCCCTCGCCGCGGCGCGGGCGCATGTACGGGCCGCGGTCGATGCCGTGGCCACGGGTACGCCCGACAGTCGACTGGCCGCGGCGGAGGCAGGGCAGGCCGTCGATGCCATGGCGCTGGCCGCCTTCAGCATGCTCCGCTCGCGTGAGCGGGTCGACGGCACCCAGTCGGGCAGCGGCCTCGAAGAGGCCATGCAGGCCATGCAGCAGGCGGCGGAACAGCAGGGCGCAATGGCCCGCGACGCCGGGCAGCGGATGGATGGCGGCGACACCAGCGCCCAGCAGATGATGCAGATGGCCATGGAGCAGCGGGCTATCGCCAACCAGCTCGACCGCATTCAGGCAGGCGGCACCATGCCGGGCGCCGGTGGTCTGGGCCAGGAGGCGCGCGAGTTGGCTCGGCTGCTCGAATCCTCGCCGCTGACCGAGGCCATCGTCGAACGCCAGGAGAAACTCTACCGGAAGATGCTCGACGCCGGTCGCCAGCTTCAGGGCGAGGAAGAAGACGAAGAGCGCCGTCGGGCCACATCGCCTGGTGCCGTCCCTTCCCGGACGCCAGGCCTGCTCGATCCCCGCCTGCGCCAGGGTGACAGCGGCGTGCATCCGCCAACCTGGGATGCGCTGCAACAACTTGCCCCCGAAGCGCGCCGCCGAGTGCTCGAATACTTCCGCCGTCTCTCGGCGGGGTCGGGGGGCACGTGACCCCGCGATCGATCACGCTGCTCAGCCTGCTGCTGTGTGGTGCCGCATTGCCGGTGATGGGGCAGGGGGCCCGATCCGTCATCTCCCGGGACAGCAGCGGCCGGGTCATCGGCACACCCGTGGAGCGTGCGGCGCTGCTGGAGCGCGGTGGTCAGCCCCAGCAGGCCCTGGCCATCCTGTTGCCCGCGCTGGAGGAAGTACCTGCCGACGCCCGATTGCTGGCGGTCGCAGAACGATGCCTGATTGCCCTGGATCGGCGCGCTGAGTTCGTACCACTGGTGCAGCGTGCGCGAGCGGCGGACCCTCAGTCGGTGGCGCTGCTGCCGCTGGCGGTCCGCGCCTTCGCCGCAGTGCGGGTGACGGATTCTGCCGAGGCGCAGGTGCTCGCCTGGTCTGCTCAGGTGTCGGGCCAGATGCTGCCCTTCCAGGAGTGGGCGACTGCGGCGATCGCCGTGGGGGATGGCGCTGGAGCCACACGGGCCGTGATGGCGGCCCGCCGGGAGCTACGCCAGCCCGATGCCATGACGATGGAGCTGGCGCAGGCCCATCAGCTTGCCGGCGACTGGGGTGCGGCTTCGCGCGCGTGGGTGCAGGTCGTGTCCGAGGTCGCCACCTTCCGCGTGCCAGCGTTGGTGATTCTGAGTCAGGCACCGCCATTCCACCGCACCACCGTGCGCGCCACGCTGGAGGACGCCACCGCGCCGGAGGCAGGTCAGTTGCTGGGGCTGCTGCAGGCGCGCTGGGGCAACCCGGTCGATGGAGCCGCCCGTATCCTGGCCCGGCTCCCCGCTGACCGTACCAATGCGGCCACCCTGCTGCGGGAGCTGCTGGGCGAGTTCCCACCGGATCCCGATCAGGAAGAACTGCGGGTGCAGGGTGGTGTCCTGGCCCGCTTGGCGGAGGTGTCCACCGGTGAGGCGGCGGTCCAGGCCAGAGTGCGCGCTGCACGCGCCTTTGCCGACGGCGGACAGGAGGCAGAGTCCCGTCGTCTGCTCAGCCTGGCTGCTGCGGACCCGGCGGCGCCGCCCGACCTTGCCGCCACCATCCGGACCACCATGCTTGGTGTCCTGCTGGGTGAAGGGAAGGCGGCGGAGGCGGCCGACATTCTGGAAGCAGCGCGCGAACACATGACGGTGCGTGAGTACGAGACTCAGCGGCATCGGCTGGTGATGGCCTGGGTGGGGCAGGGCGAGTTCGACCGCGCCGAGGCGGTGATCGGGGTCGACTCGTCGGTGAGCGGCGCGGATGCCATCGGTCGAGTCCGGCTGTTCCGTGGCGACCTGGTCGGCGCCGCGATGGCCTTCCGATATGCCGGCCCCTTCGACGAGATGCGGAGTCAGACGGTCTCGCGCATGGCCATTCTGACGGTGCTCCAGGCGGTGGGAGACAGCGTCTCTCCGGCCCTGGGACAGGCCTACCTCGCGCTGGAGCGGCGGGATACCACGGCGGCCCGGCAGGCGTTCGCCGCCCTGGCCAGCACGGTGCGACCGGAGGGTGCTGCGGAACTCCATTTGCAGGCTGGCCGACTAGCGCTGGGAGAGGGAGAAATCGCCATCGCCGACTCGCTGCTGCGCCTCGCCGATGTGGCCGACTTTCCCGGCACCGCTGCGGTGGCCCGGCTGGAACGGGTCCGGGTCCTGCTGATCTGGGAGGCGCGCACCGAGGCGCTGCAACTGGCCGAGTCGCTGATTCTCGACTTCCCCGACAGCGCCATGGTACCGGAAGCGCGTCGTCTGCGGGACGAAGTGCGGCGCAGTCTTGGTGGAGGTGACCATGCAACGCCGTGAGTGGTTGCGCCGCACTGCGCTGCTCGGTGGGGGGCTGATCCTGCCGTCGCGCCTGCGGGCATGGTCTAGCATTCCGCGGGCCGGGTCGCTGCTCATCCCGATGGACGGCACACAGCAACAGCAACTCAAGGCCTATGGGGTGGTCTTCCGCGCCCTGACTCGGGGCGAAGCGGGCGAGTGGCTGCTCAACTATCGCGGCGGCAGCTTCCTGGTGCCCGCTTCTGCTGGGATTCAACGGGATGCGACGCTTGAAGGCGTCAGCGTGATTCCAGTGGATCCCGATACGGTGACCACCATCAAGGGTGAGATCCTGGCCTCCAACATGGAGGCCCTCCCGCTGGACAAGGCCCCCCGCATGGCGGTCTATGTACCGGGGTTTGCCGCGCCGTGGGATGACGCGGTGTCGATGGCACTGGAATTTGCGGGGATCGAGTTCGACAAGGTCTGGGACCCGGAGGTAATCGGCGACCGCCTGGCTCGGTACGACTGGCTCCACCTGCATCACGAAGATTTCACCGGTCAGTTCTCCAAGTTCGGTTCCTCGGCCAGCGGAACCGACTGGATGCGCGCCATGACGGCGGGACAGCAGCAGGCGGTGAACTCGCTGGGGTTCGCGTCGGTACCAGCGCTCAAGCGGGCCGTGGCGCAGCGCATTGCCGGCTTCGTCGATCGCGGCGGCTTTCTCTTCGCCATGTGTACCGCCACCGAGACACTCGACCTGGCCCTGGCCAGCGAGGGCGTGTCGATTGTGGCCTCCGGTGGGTCGCTGCCGCCCGGTATTTCACAGCGTCTGCACTGGGAGCATGCCCTGGCCTTCCAGGGGGCGGAACTTGAGCTGTCGTCGGGGATCTCGGTGTTCAGCGACATCGACGGGCACCAGGTCAACGGGGCCGGACGCCAGGAACTCGGCGCGTTCACGCTGTTCAATTTCTCGGCGAAGATCGATCCGGTCGCATCGATGCTGGTTCAGAATCATCGCCGGGTGATTCCCGACTTCTACGGCCTGACCACATCGTTCCGGCGCAGCCGTCTGAAGCCCGCGGTGACCATCCTGGGCGACGAGCCGGGCGCGCCCTGGGCGAAGTACATCCACGGGGACCGCGGCAAGGGCACCTGGACTTTCTATGGCGGCCACGATCCCGAGGATCCGCACCACGCCATCGGCGATCCGCCCACCGATCTGTCGCTCCATCCCGATTCACCGGGCTACCGGCTGATTCTCAACAACGTTCTGTTCCCTGCCGCCAAGAAGCAGGAGCGGAAGACATGACCGACCCGACCACCGACGGGGCGCACCTTGATCCGTTCGAGGTGCTGGCCCAGTTGAGCGAGGGCGGTGGCATCGCCCGGACACTGGGGCTGTACGAGGATCGTCCCAGTCAGCGCGATCTGGCGGCGCACATCACCGACACCTACAATGCCGGTGGTGTCGCGCTGCTGGAGGCAGGGACCGGCGTCGGCAAGTCATTCGCCTACCTGGTGCCCGCCCTGGCCTGGGCCCGCCTGACGGGTGAGCGCACCATTGTCTCGACCAACACCATCAACTTGCAGGAACAACTGGTCCGCAAGGATCTGCCGCTGCTGGGCGAGGCCCTGGCCGACGGCGACTATCGCCCGAGCTGGGCGATGCTCAAGGGCTGGCACAACTACGTCTGCCGGCAGCGGCTCGAGCACGCAGTGGGCGCGCAACACTCCCTGCTGGAAGGCGACCGCCTCGCCGAGTTGCTCGACGTGGTTGCCTGGGCCGAGACCACCAAGGATGGCACTCGGGCCGACTTCACCGTCGCCCCCTCGCCGGAGGTCTGGGACGAAGTGGCGGCGGAGGCCGATCTCTGTCTGCGGCAGGCCTGCCCGCACTACGACCGCTGTTTCGTGTTCCAGGCCCGTCGGCGCGCTGCCGCGGCGGATGTGATTGTGGTCAACCACAGTCTGCTGGCGGCCGACCTCGCGATCCGCCACCAGGCCGAGAACTGGGAGGATTCCGCCGTGCTGCCGACGTGGCATCGGCTCATTCTCGACGAGGCGCACCATCTTGAAGACACCGCTGCCAAGCATCTGGGCGTGCAGTGTACCAATCGCGGCGTGCTGCGGCTGCTTCAGCGACTTGAACGCCAGGGCAAGGGACTGCTGCCCGCGCTCTACCACGATCTGACCAGCGCACACGATCTGCTCTCCCGCGCCTCACTGGATCTGCTGCGGGAGCGGATCACGCCTGCCGTGGCCGACGCCAGGCGTCAGGCCGAGACGCTGTTTCTGCTGCTGTTCGATCTGCTCGGTGATGGGATCGGGCAACGCCGGTTGGGCGACGACTTTGCCCAGGATCCCGTGTGGGAGCACGGATTGACCGCGGCCCTGGCCGGCAGTGTGGCGGCGTTTCAGGGGCTGGCGAATCAGATCGAGACCATCGCCGACCGGCTGGCGCAGAGCGAAGTGACCGAGCGGCGCGCGCAACTGCTGCACGAGTGTCGCGGGGTCATCCGCCGACTGGCCGCCATTGCCGAGGCGCTTGAGGTCACGCTGCGCCCACCGGCCGGTCGCCCGCCGGAGGTGCGCTGGATCGAGCGGGTGGGTGGCCGGGCGCCGACCCTGCGACTGTCGGCCGTGCCGTTGGATCTGGCACCACTGCTCCAGGATCTGCTGTTCGACCGGGCCAAGACCATCGTGCTCACCAGTGCGACGCTGTCAACCGGCGGCGACTTCTCCTTCCTGCGGGCTCGGCTCGGGCTGGCGGACTCCGGTCGCACCCGGGTCGAAGAGAGCTGTCCCTCGCCCTTCGACTACGGGGCGCAGTGCCTGCTCGGCGTACCGGACGATCTGCCCGATCCGCAGGCCGACGAGTACGCCCACCACACGGCCGTGGTGCAGGTGGTTACGGATCTGGCGCAGGCGGGGGATGGCGGGCTGTTCGTGCTCTTCACCTCGCATGCTGCGCTGCGCCGCTGTGCCGTGTCGCTGCGCGAACGCCTGGGCGACACCTTTCCGGTCCTGGTGCAGGGCGAGACGGGTCGCGACCATCTGTTGCAGACCTTCCGCCGCAGTGGCCGCGGCATCCTGCTGGGCACCGACTCCTTCTGGGAAGGCGTCGATGTCCCCGGCCGTGCGCTGCGCGGCCTGGTACTGGCCAAACTGCCCTTCAAGGTCCCGTCCGAACCGCTCACGGCGGCGCGACTGGAGCGGTTGGCGGAGCAGGGGGAGAATGGCTTCCAGGGGTATCTGCTGCCGCATGCCTCGCTCAAGCTCAAGCAGGGCTTCGGTCGGCTCATCCGCAGCGCGCAGGACGTGGGCGTGGTGCTGGTGCTGGATCGCCGGATCGTCCAGCGGAGCTACGGCGCCTTCCTGCTCGACTCATTGCCACCCGCCACCCGGGTGACCGGTCCCTGGCGCCAGGTCCTGAACGCCTGCGAAGATTTCTACGCCCACCATGGCATTGGAGCCACGCTGTGAATCAGCTCACCACCCTGCCGACACCCGGCAAGATCGTCTGTGTCGGTCGCAACTATGCCGCGCATGCCCGGGAGCTGGGCAATCCGCTGCCCGAGCGACCGCTGATCTTCTTCAAGCCGATCTCGTCGCTGATCGGGCCCGGTGAGGCCATCGAGCTGCCCGGCATCTCGACCCGGGTGGAATATGAAGCCGAGCTGGCCGTGGTGATCGGCCGACGGGCCCGTCGGATTGCACCTGATCAGGTGCGTGAGTATGTCGCGGGGTTTACCTGCGCCAATGATGTGACCTGCCGGGATCTCCAGGCGCTGGACGGGCAGTGGGCCCGGGCCAAGGGCTTCGACACCTTCTGTCCGCTCCTGCCGGGTGCGGTGCCGGTGGCGGACTGGACCTCGCTCGAGGTCATTGCGCGCGTCAACGGTGAGGTGCGGCAGCATGGCCTGGTCCGCGACATGATCTTCCCGATCGAGGTGCTGATTGCCGCCATCAGCGATTTCATGACGCTGGAACCCGGCGACGTGGTGCTCACCGGGACTCCCGAGGGTGTGGGTCCGCTGGTGGCTGGGGATGTGGTCGAAGTCGAAGTGCCTGGTGTCGGTATCCTGCGCAATCCTGCGGTGGACGGCTGATCCCCGTGAACCGGGCGCGATAGTGGATCGTCGGCGGGCCTTTCATGTCGACAGGCCGCCCCGGAACCCGTGGTGGGCCTGGGGTCTGGCGGTGCTGCTGCACCTCCCGATCGCGGCCCTGCTGGTCACCACCGTGTGGCATCACACCACGGCCGGGTGGCGGCAGCAGGAGGCAGTCCGCACCGAGTCGACGGAAACGCCTCACACGGTCCGCTTTTCACTGCCCGCACCCGTTCAGCCGGAGTTGCCGACTCGCCTGCCCCAGCCGGCCGAGCCTCCGATGCCGCCCCCCGCCGCAGGCGCCGGGCAGGCCCCCACCAGCATGGTGCAGGATCTGGCGGGCCCCCGGTTGCGTGGGGCGCTCGAAGGCGTGGCTCCCACCATGCGCGCCCCCGCCAGTGTGCCGGGTGGCCCGGTCCGGTCGAACCCCGTTCTGGTCACCGGGCCGCAGTATGGCAGCGGCATCCTGTGGGGTCATCTGCCGCCCCCGACCCCTGAAGCACTGGCCCGGCAGGCGCTCGGCGTGAGCAGCGGCCCCCGGATCGACAGCGCCACGACGGTCCGCCTGCAGCGCTACATCGACTCGCTGTCGGTTGAGCAGCAGCGGCTCCGTCCGCAACCGCCCCGGTGGACCACCTCCCTGGGCGGTCAGACCGTCGGCCTCGATGCCCAGTGGATCCATCTCGGCCCGATCCGCATTCCCACCGCCATCCTGGCCCTGCTGCCGATCACCATGGCGGGGAACCCTACCCAGCAGGAGTACACCCGCAAGCTGGATGTGATGCGGGAAGACCTCTACATTGCAGCGGGGCGGGCACAGAACTACGCTGATTTCCGGGCGGCCGTGGCCAAGCTCCGGGCGGAACGGGAGGCCGAACAGGCCTTCCGGGATGCCCAGCGACGGCGCCCCACGGGAGGGAACCCGCAGGAATGAGATTGATCGATCCCAGCGAGACCGTACTGATCGTGGTCGCCGCCGAACTGGAGGCCGGTGCACCGGACCTCGTGGTGGCAGACCGTCTGCGCCAAGCCATTGACCAGCGTGGTGGCGGGCACCCCTATCGTCGGGCCCTGGTGATTCGTGACCTGGCCTGGTTCATGACACCGTCCTTCCGGCACAGCCCGACCATCGCCATCGGAGGACCGGGGGTGAACGGCCTCGCCAATCGTTTCGGTGGTGAGTTGCCCACCGTCTGGACCGCCGAGGAACACGCAGTCATTCAGGCCGTGATGGACGATGACATCTGCCGAGTTGCCCTGTGGGGCATGAATGCGTCCGAGACGGCCGTGGCCGTGGACGCCTTCATGTCGCGCGGCTGGCTGGAAGAGTTTCTTGACCAGTGCTGGCGCTTCCGCGTCGGCGCGTTTGCCTGAGGACGAATCATGCACCGCTGTACCCTGCTGCTGGCACTTGCCGCGTTCACCAGTCCCCTGGCGGCCCAGGTCAACACCCAGCGCGCCGCGCCGACCGGCGCCTTTGACGATGTGGCCCAGGCGGTCCGAACCCGGCTGTCGGGTGACCGGGCCCTGTCCACCGTCGCCTTCGTGGAGCAGTTCTACCGGTTGCCGGGCAACCGCGGGTTCAATGCCTCGATCGACACGGTGGCCCGGCTGCTGGAGCAGGCGGGTTTCGTGCCGGAGTCCCGGGCCCGCCCGGACGACCGCCTGATCTACCGGGTCGAAGAGTTCCCGATGGCCCTGCCCGCCTGGTCACCGCTGGACGCCTCGGTCCACATCGTCGGGGAAACGGATCCCGTCCTCACCTGGGCCACCAACCACAACATGCTGCCGTCCAACTCGCACTCCACTCCGCCGGGCGGCATCGAGGCCGAGCTGGTGGATGTTGGTGCCGGCACGGCCGACGACTTTGGTCGGGTCGATGTGCGCGGCAAGGTGGTCATGGGCGATGCCAATCTCGGCCAGCTCGTGACGCGGGCCTACGCGGCCGGGGCCCTCGGCGCGATGGCGCCGCAGCGTCTGCCTGCCTACAACCAGCAGGCGAAGAACACCACCGCGATCCAGTTCTCGGGCATCACCCGGGACACTGACCAGAAGACCTGGGGTGTCTTTCTCCACACGCAGGCGCGGGACCGGCTGCGCGCCACGCTGGCCCGCGGGCCGGTGCGCGTGCGGGTCCGCATCGAGACCGTCTTCGAGCAATCGCCGGAGCGCGCTATCGTCGCCGAAATCCGCGGGGCATCCCGTCCGGAGGAACGGATGGTCTACTCCGCGCATGTGCAGGAGCCCGGGGCGAATGACAACGCCTCGGGGGTCGGTCTCCTCGCCGAGATGGCGCGGGTGGCCGCTGGGCTGGTGCGCGAGGGCACGCTCACCCCGCAGCGCACGATGACCTTCCTCTGGGGCAACGAGATCCAGTGGACGCGCCGCTATCTCGCCCAGGACAGCGTCCGTCGGGCGGGGGTCAAGTGGGGGATGTCGCTGGACATGGTCGGTGAGAACACCGCACTGACCGGCGGCACCTTCCTGATCGAAAAGATGAAGGACCCCTCGGCGGTCTGGGTGCGCGGGGAGGACCAGCACAGCGAGTGGGGTGGCAGCCGGGTGTCCGCGTCAGACATTGTCGCGCACTGGTTCAACGACTTCTCGCGCCAGCGGTGTCTGGCTCAGGCAGGGCAGTCCGACTGGGTGGTCAAGTCCAATCCGTACGAGGGCGGCAGCGATCACACACCCTTCATCAACGCCGGGATTCCGGCCGTGCTCTTCTGGCACTTCACCGATCAGTTCTATCACACCGACCGCGACCGGATCGAGATGGTCTCCCCGACCACGCTGGCGAATGTGGGCAATTGCGCGCTGACCACCGGACTGGTGCTGACCATCGGGAGTGCCGACCATGTCCGCGGGGCGCTGGCCGAACTGCGCGATGTGGCGGAACACGAACTGCGCACGCAGGGGCGCCTCTCCCGCGAGGCGATGGCCGCACCAAATGCCGTGGTCGCCGACCAGCGGACGATTCTGGAGACCTGGCGCGACTACTACGTCGGCGCACTGGCGCGGATCGTGGACATCGCCGCCACGCCCGTCAATCTGACCGCGGAGATTGCCGCGGCCCAGGACCGCGTCCGCGCGACAGCAGCAGAGGAACTGGCCCGGCTGCGCTGAGGCGTCACCCGCACACACGACGGCCCCCGGAGAGCATCCCCGGGGGCCGTTGTGCGTACTGGCAGGCGGTTGCTCAGGAGGGCGGCAGCGCCATGCGTCGCAGGCTCTCGTCGCGCCCGACGGCGACGAGCAGCTCGTTCACCGGCTCCGACACCGTCCCGCCCGTCAGGGCAACCCGGACAGGCTGCATCAGATCCCCGAGCTTGAGGCCGCTTGCCGCGGCCAGCGTGCGGAACCGTTCCTCAAGAGTGGCCGCCGACCAGTCGGTCGGGGCCAGCTCGGCGAGCGCCGCTGCGACCAGCTCGAGCGCCTCGTCGTAGCGCGGCCCGAGCTTGGCGATCAGGGCGTCGCCCTTGGCGTCGCGGACCACGGTGTAGCCCGGCAGCCGCACGATCACCTGACCAGCCAGGTCGAGAATGGTCCGGGAGCGGGCCTTGACCGCATCGATCAGGCGGTCCAGTACGTCGTCGGCCACATCGGCCGCACCGCGCTGGTTCAGTTCCCGACGCACCGGATCGCGGAGTTCCGCCGCCGACAGTGCGGAGAGATACTGGCCGTTCATCCATTCGAGCTTGGTCGTGTCGAACACGGCCGGCTTGCTCTGGATGGCGCCGAGCGAAAAGCGGCGGATCAGTTCGGCTTCGGGCAGAATCTCCTCGTCGTTGCCGGGCGACCAGCCGAGCAGGGCGAGGAAGTTGCGCATGGCGAGCGGCAGGATGCCGCGGTCCTGGTAGTCGCCGACGGCCGTGGCCCCGTGTCGCTTGGACAGCTTCTTTCCGTCGGTGCCGAGGATCATCGGGACGTGGGCGAAGGTCGGCACCGTCGCGCCCAGCGCGCGATAGAGCGCAATCTGCCTCGGCGTGTTCGAGACGTGATCATCGCCGCGGATGACGTGGGTGATCGCCATGGCGATGTCGTCGGACACCACGGCGAGATTGTAGATCGCCGAGCCATCGGAGCGGAGGATGATGAAGTCGTCGAGGTCGCGGCCCTGCCAGGAGATCCGGCTGTGGACGGCGTCGTCCCAGGCGATCTCTTCGTCCGGCATCGCGAACCGGATGGTGTACGGCGCTCCGGATGCTTCGCGACGCGCACTCTCGTCGGCAGGCAGGCCGTGGCTCCCGCGGTTGAACCGGAAGGCCGCGGCGCCTGCCGGGTTCGCCTGCCGCAGTGCGTCCAGTTCCGCGGGGGTGAGGTAGTCCCGGTAGGCCTTGCCCTCGAGTACCAGCCGTTCCGCGTCGGCCCGATGCCGGTCGGCGTAGGCGCCCTGGAAAACCGGCCCCTCGTCCCAGGTGATGCCGAGCCAGGTCAGGCCGTCGAGAATGACCTGGGTGTGGGCCGCGGTGCTTCGTTCGCGATCGGTGTCCTCGATCCGCAGGACCAGGGTGCCGCCGGTCTGGCGCGCGAACAGCCAGTTGAAGAGGGCCGTGCGGGCTCCGCCGACATGGAGATAGCCGGTCGGGGAAGGGGCGAAACGGACACGGGGCGCCGACATGGAACATCTCCGCTGGGGGGATACAGCACGACGGTCGCGGGACCGGCCCTGAGGGCAGCGCCACGCGACCGTGCATACCAGCGGAGCGAGAGGGATTCGAACCCTCGTTAGAGGGTTACCCCCCTAAAACGGTTTAGCAAACCGCCGCCTTCAGCCACTCGGCCATCGCTCCGAAACCGCAGGGCCCAAACATAGGCACCCCCGGTGAGGTGGGCAATGCAGGGCAGGGTGAGGCTAGTTGGCGAAGCCCAGCCGGGCCTCCCGCAGGGCGCGGACGGCGGCCGGGAGCATCGGGCCGGGGCGGGCGAGCAGGTCGCCGGGGATCTCGAGGATCCGACCGGCCCGGACCGCCGCCAGGTCGCGCCAGCCCGGGCGCTGCCGGAAATCGGCCAGACGCTGCCCCGGGGCTCCGGACGAGGTCAGCAGCCAGTCCGGCTGCCGGTCGAGGATGGCTTCGAGCGACACCGTGGGCCAGGGCATCCCGATGTCGTCGAACACATTGGCGAAACAGGCCGTTTCGAGCAGAGTGGCCACCCAGGTGCCGGGGCCGGTGGTCATCGGCGGGTCGCTCCAGAGCACCAGCATGACCCGCTCCGGTGGGGTCGCGGGGCACTCGCTGCGGAGCTGCTGGAGTTCTGCGCGGAGGCTGGTGGCCAGGGAGTCGGCGCGGGCCGTTTTGCCGGTGACCGCGCCGAGGCTGTGCAGATGCCGGAACATGTCGCTGGTGTCGTTGGTCTCCAGTGCCAGGATGGGGATTCCCAGCGGGCGGAGCGCGGTCGCCAGATCGCGGGAGGCGCGATTCTGCCAGCCGAGGACCAGGTCCGGTGTGAGCGAGGCGACCACCTCGGGGGATGGGTCCAGGCCGCCGCCGATCGAGGGTAGCTCGGCGAGTTCCGGCTGGCGGTCGAAATCGGTGCGGGCCACCAGGTGGTCCGTTGCACCGAGGATGACCACCCACTCGGTGGCCGACTGCATGGTCGAGACGATGCGCCGGGCCGGGAGGTCGGGGAGCGTGAGCGCCAGACCGTCTGGGTCGATGAAGTCGGTGTGTGGCGTCGCCTGTGGTTGCTGCGGGGACCCGCCGCAGGCCGCTGCCAGGGTCAGGAGGGCGAGCGTGCGGCAGGTCCACCAGCGCGGACGGATCACCGGGAGGGCCGGTGATCCGTCGCGGGTGCGGGGAGCGGTGCGGCTCAGTGTCCGCCGCCGCGGCCGCGGCCCGACTGGAACTGCTGCAGCATGGCCGTCATGTCGGTGTAGTCGGCGGGGATGGCAAAGGCGTCGGCCGGGACGGTCTCCTTGACGGCGCGGACCACCTCGAGCATCACCTTGTTCTCGCCGGTCCAGACCTTCAGCGGGAAGGAGTTGGCCGGCAGCACCTTGCTCCAGCTCTGCGCCGTGCTGAGCGCGCTGGCGGCGCCGCTGCGGCCGCCGGTCAGCATGCCCATGCCGGCACCGCCGCCGGTGGACGGGACCATGAAGGCGCCCAGGGCGGTGGTGATGCAGAGCCGGGTCTTCTCGGCGTCGGGCATCTCGTAGTCATCGCACTTGTGCCCGGCGATGGTCTGCGTCGTGCCGAGCTTGCGCGGTGCCCCGGCCGCCGGGGTAGCCGTGGTGGTGGACGTCGTGGTGGCGGCGGCGTCGGTCGGCATGGTGAGCCGGATGCCGCCCTGCCCGGGCAGGAAGGCCAGGATCGTGGCGGTGCGCGCCTGGGTATCCATGATGACGCGGGTGTCGCCCGCGCCGCCGACGGCGGGGAGGACGATCAGCGACTTGGCGCCCTTGACGGTCCAATTGATCTCCTGGTTGCCCTCAGGGATCTTCATGGTGATCCGGCCCTCGAACTGCTGGGCGGTCAGCGGCAGGGCGAGCACGGAGAGCAGCAGCAACGGGGTGGTACGCATGGGAACTCCTCGCAGAGGGAACGGGCGGTGGACGGCGTGGGTGAGATTCGAACTCACGAGACCCGTGAGGGTCCGCCGGTTTTCAAGACCGGTGCATTCAACCGCTCTGCCACCACGCCAGCCCGGGAAACATAGGGGCAGGGGGGAGCGTGCGGGTAGGGGCGGCCCGACCACCCTACGAGGTGGGGGCGGGGAAGGTTGCGGGGGGCTTGTGCAGTCGTTGGCCACCGCCCATGTTCCATTTGGCACCTTTGTTCCCTTGGACCCGTTGCGTCCTCCCCGCTCCAGGATGGCCCATGCGCCTCACCACCGATTTCTGCGTCTGGCCATGAAGCGCCTCATGGCCATGTCAGCCGTACTCATGGTACTCCTGTCCGCATGTGGCCTGCTGATGGACGAGGTCACCTGGGCAAGGCGAGTCACGCATCTGGAGATCCCGAGGGATGCGAAGGTCATCATGAGGACCCACGAGTCCGGCGGGTTCCTCAGTGAGGGAGCGAAGCTTGTGCTCGAGCTGTCAACCGAGGCCTACGCCGCCCTGGAGAAGGAGGCTGCGACCAAGGGCTATCTCCCGATTGATGCAACGGTCGACACTCTCTTCCTCGGAGATCGGATTGCCGCGAATGGATTGTACTTCCGTCATCCACCCCCCAGTGGCGGCCCCGGAGGGGGCTACTGGATGACGGTGGTGCTGAATCCGACGACGCGCCGGCTCCTGATCCGCTATGACACGACGTGAGGTCGTGTGGTTTCCGTCCCGCCGCGTGATGGTCCGACCGTGAAGCGCCTCGGCATCCTGGCGGTTGGGCTGGTGCTTCTGCTGAGCGGATGCGATGTCTGGTACTTCACCGATCTCTCCCGCGCGCGGAGGATCTCCCACCTGGACATCCCGAGCGATGCCGAGATCACGCTGGTAGATGGCCCACGGAGTGGTGGCCCCAGGTTCAACGGGCGGACCGAGATCAGGGTCGAGCTGTCGGCAGAGGCGTATGCGAGACTGTCCCAGGAGGCCGTTGCCAAGGGGTACATTCCGATCGACTCGACGGTTGATACGCTCTTCCTCAGATACCTGGAGGACCGAGTCGGTTCGGAAGGGCTGTACTTCCGTGACCCTCCCCTCAATGGGCCGGAGAAGGGCTTCTACACCACAGTGGTCCTGGACCCACGGACGCGTCGAATCCTGATTCGGCATACTATTTAGTGGGCGTTGACCGTCGGGTCTGCTCCCACCTGCCGCGCGACTAAAGTCGCGCGGCGTGCACCAGACGGCGCTACCCGTTGGGGTCCCGCGCAGTGTGACGGGATGTGTGAGCATGGCGGGTCGTGACGACCCGCGAGCTCGCGAGGCGTACGCGACAATCCCCGGCACCCCGAAACGATCGCGCACCTCCGGGCGACCAGCCGGTCGCCCCTAGTCTTGCGCCCCACCCGCACCCCCCATTACTCCTTCAGCATGTCGCTCAAGCCGGTCTCCCTCAAGTCGATCTCTGCCTGCGCCAAAAAGCGCGTCGGGCTGAAGATCGGCGATTGGTCGGGACCGGAGTAACCCTTACCACATTCAGACTGTGGGGGACCCCGCCGACCAGCGATGGACGGCGGGGTTTTTCGTTCGTATGCCAGATCCGGCAACGCTTGCGATGGACCTGATGCAGATCCCCTCCCCCACCGGGGCGGAGGGGCCCGTGGTCGCCTGGATGGCGACCACGCTCACCAGCCTCGGCTGGACGGTGGTGGAGCAGCCCGTGTCACCGGGGCGCGCCAACCTGCTCGCCATCCGCGATCAGCCCGAGGTGGTGTTTTCCACCCACCTGGACACGGTGCCGCCGCCGCTTCCCATATGGCGGACGGCCGATGCGCTGCACGGCCGGGGCGCCTGCGACGCCAAGGGGATCGCCGCCGCGATGCTGGTCGCCGCGCAGCGACTGGCCGCCGCGGGTGAGACGCGGGTCGGCCTGCTCTTCCTGGTGGGAGAAGAAGACGGCTCCGATGGGGCGCTCGCGGCAGCCACCCTGACACCCAGGGGGCGCTGGCTGATCAACGGTGAACCCACCGGCAACCGACTGATGATCGGGCAGAAGGGCGCCCTGCGCGCCACGCTGACCGCCCGCGGTCGCGCCGCTCACTCAGGCTACCCGGACCTCGGGGAATCCGCCGTGGAGTACCTGCTCGATGCTCTCACCCGGATCCGCGCCATTCCGCCACAGACCGATCCCACCCTGGGGGCGTCCACGCTCAACATCGGGCGGCTGCACGGAGGCGAGGCTCCCAATGTCCTGGCCGCGCACGCCCGCGCCGAGCTGATGTGGCGGACCATTGGTGACACCGCGGCGCTGCGTGAGGCAGCCCATCGCGCTGCCGGTCCGCACTGCCAACTTGAGTTCACGCTGGAGGTTCCTGTGGTGCGGGCTCCGGCACTGCCCGGCTGGGAGACCACCGTGGTGGCCTACAGCTCCGACCTGCCCCTGCTGCGTGACTGGGGCGTCGGCTATCAGCTCGGGCCAGGCTCGATCCATCTCGCCCACACCGACGAGGAGCATCTGCCGTTGGCCGAGCTGCATGCCGGTGTCGAGGCCTATCAGCGACTGGCCACCACGCTGCTGGCAGGAGTGTCACAATGATCATCATGAAGTTCGGCGGCACCTCCGTGGCTGACGCCAGCGCCATCGCCCGTCTGGTGGATGTGGTGCGGGCAGCACTACGCTGCCAACCGCTGGTGGTCGTCTCGGCGCTGCACCGGGTGACCGATTTCCTGCTCGCTCTCGAACATCTGGAGCCCGCGGCGCGCGAGCAGCGGCTGACCGATCTGCTGGCGCGGCACATTGAGGTGGCACGCGGTCTCGGACTCGCCGACGTTCAGCAGCCGCTGGGCGAGGACATCGAGCAACTTCGGCATCTGCTGACGGGGGACGGCGGCAGTGTGTGGACCGACGCTTTCCGCGACCGGGTGGTTGGGTACGGCGAATTGCTCTCCTCGGACCTGGTCACGGCCGCCCTGATCAGTCACGGCATCGCGGCCACGCGCTGCGATGCCCGGGACGTGATCCGGACCGATGCGCGCTTCGGCGCTGCGACGCCGAACCGCGAGGCCATTGCCACACTCGCGGCCCAGCACCTCCAGCCCGTGCTCACTGCCGGTGGGGTGCCGGTGACGCAGGGCTTCATCGGGCGCACCGGCGACGGACGTGAGACCACGTTGGGCCGAGGTGGCTCGGATTTCACCGCCGCGCTGCTCGGGGCTGCGCTGGGGGCGGAGCGGGTCGAGATCTGGACCGATGTCGACGGCATCATGACGGCCGATCCGCGAATGGTGCCCGGGGCCCATGTGCTGCCGCAGATGCGCTACGACGAGGCCGCCGAACTGGCCGCCTTCGGCGCCAAGGTGCTGCACCCGGCCACGCAGCTCCCCCTGGCGGAGTCGGGCATCCCCATCGTCATCCGCAACACCTTTGCCCCCGGAGCGGCGGGCACCCGGGTGACGTCCGACAGCGCGGTGGATGGCGGCGGACCGATCACCTCGATCGCCTTCCGCCCGGGCACCACCATTCTCCGAGTGCGCGCGGCCCGGATGCTGGGTGCGTTCGGTTTCCTGCGCCGGATCTTCGAAGTTTTCGAGCGTCACGAAATGGTGGTCGACGTGCTGGCATCCAGCGAGGTGAGTGTCTCGCTCACGGTGGATCCCGGGCCACGGCTGGCCGGGGTGATCGAGGCTCTGCAGGAGGTGGGTGAGGTGACAGTGCAGCCGGAATGCGGCATCGTGGCCGTGGTGGGGCACCGGCTGCGGGAAACCCCGGGCGTCGCCGCCCGCGTCTTCGGCGCGATTGCCGATGTGAATGTGTTGATGGTCTCCCAGGGCGCCTCGGCGTCGAACCTGACCTTCCTGGTACCCGAACGCGATGGTCCCGGCGTGGTGCGGGCGCTGCACGACACCTTTTTCCCGGAGGTCCCATGCGGGTCCTGATTGTCGGCGGTGGTCGGATGGGGTGCGCCATCGAGGCGGCCGCACGCGCCGCCGGTGTAACCGTCGCAGGGGTGATCACCGCAGCGGACAACCCGGCCGGAGCCGCTCTGACCCGGGAGCGCCTGGCGGATGTGTCCGTCGTGCTCGAGTTCACCGCGCCCGCTGCCGCACCCGCCAATCTCCTGGCGCTGGCACACGCCGAAGCGCTGGTGGTCTGCGGGACGACCGGGTGGGATGCGCACCGAGGGGAGATCGAGGCGGCGTTTCGTGCCGGGCAGGGCGCGTTGCTGACTGCGGGGAACTTCTCCCTGGGTGTCCAGGTGATGCAGCGCGCGCTGCGGACGCTGATGTCGAGTGCTGCGCAGTGGCCCGGTGTCGACGCGACACTGGTCGAGCGGCACCACCGCGCCAAACGCGATGCACCCTCCGGCACCGCACTCCAGTTGCAGCGCGTGGCCCAACAGGCGGCACCGCAGCTCGCGCTGCCGATCACGTCCATCCGCAGCGGCACCTGTCCCGGGGAGCACACGGTCGTGCTCGATGCGCCGGACGAATCGCTCACGCTCAGCCATGTGGTTCGCGATCGCCGTGTCTTCGCGCACGGCGCGCTGACGGCGGCCCACTGGCTCCAGGGGCGTCGCGGGATCTTCACCTTCGACGATCTGTTCACCGCCACGGAAGGAGTTGCACCATGATCCCACAGGGTATGGGGAACGCCATCATCACACCGTTCCTGCCGGACGGAGCGGTGGATCATCCCACACTGACGGCGCTGGCGCGCTGGCATGTCGCCTCCGGGGTGGAGTTTCTGGTGGCCTGCGGCTCGACGGGGGAGGCGCAGACCCTCGAACCCGACGAACGGGCCAGCGTGGTCCGCACCGTTCTGGCCGCCGTGGATGGGGCCGTGCCGGTGCTGGCCGGCGTGACGGACAACAGTACCCGCCGGGCGGTGGCGGAGGCGCAGTCGCTCGCCCCCCTCGGTGTCGCGGGCGTGATGAGCGCCGCGCCCTACTACAACAAGCCGACCCAGGCGGGCATGATCGAGCACTTCACTCGCATTGCCGATGCGATCCCGGTGCCGTTGCTGCTCTACAATGTGCCGGGGCGCACCGGGGTCGATCTCGGTGTCGCGGCTGTGACGACGCTGGCGGCCCATCCGAACATCGGCGGGATCAAGGAGGCCAGCGCCCAGGTGCGGCGGATCCTCGACCTGGTGCGCACCGTGCCTGAGGGGTTCGTGGTGCTCTGCGGGGACGACGACCTGGCGGTCCCGGCCATTGCGGCGGGTGCCCAGGGGCTGATCTCGGTGGCGGGGAACCTGCTGCCCGATCAGGTGGCCGCCATGGTCGCGGATGCGCTGGCCGGGCGGATGGAGGCAGCGCGTCGGCGGCAGCAGGACCTGATCGCCATCATCGACGCCCTGTTTCTCGAAGCCAACCCGATTCCCGTGAAGGCAGCCCTGGCTCTGCGCGGCTTCGGGACCGATGCCGTGCGCCTGCCGCTCGTGCCCGCGACGCCGGCGTTGCGGGCTCACCTCGCCACTCTGCTGCAGGAGCATGCGTTCTCTCATGCCTGACGCCATCCGTACCCGCATCGCCCCCTGGCTCGATGCGGCATCGCCCAGTGATCCCCGCGAGGCCCGCGCCGCCTTCATCGCCTTCCGTACCGCACTTGAAGACGGCGTGATCCGCGCAGCCGAACGGGACCAAGACGGCACCTGGCGCGTGAACGCCTGGGTCAAGGAGGCCATCCTGCTCGGCTTCCGCCTGGGGCAGCTCGCCGAGGCCGGACAGGCGGGTCCGCTCCACTTTGTGGACAAGGACACGTATGGCGTGCGGTCGTTTGCCGCCGATGCCGGGATTCGGCTGGTGCCGGGGGGGAGCGCGGTCCGGGAAGGGGCCCATCTTGCCCGCGGGGTCATCGCCATGCCACCCTGTTACGTGAATGTTGGCGCCTGGGTCGGTGAGGGCACCATGATCGACTCCCACGCGCTGGTCGGCTCCTGCGCCCAGGTGGGGCGACGGGTTCATCTGTCGGCTGCTGCTCAGCTCGGTGGCGTACTCGAACCGGTGGGCGCGCTGCCGGTCATCATCGAGGACGATGTACTGGTGGGCGGGAACTGCGGCGTGTACGAAGGCACCATCGTCCGGGCCGGTGCGGTGCTCGCGCCCGGGGTGCTGCTCACGGGTGGAACCGTCGTCGTCGATCTGGTGCACGACCGGATGCTGCGGCGCGAGGGAGGACAGCCGCTGGAGATTCCCGCCGGTGCAGTGGTGGTGCCTGGTACCCGGCCGGTCACGCACGGCACCGGGGCTCGGCGGGGAGTGGCACTGTATGCGCCGGTGATCGTCAAGTACCGCGACGAGCAGACGGACGCGCGGGTGGCACTGGAGGAGGCGGTGCGGTAGGTGGGGGACGGGATCTACCTGGGAGCATGCAGTGTATACTGATACTAACGACTGACAGGCCTCCCCGCAGGGGGCCTCACCGATCCGGCGGAGATCTGCAATAGTGCGGTTCCGATGGCGACCAGGTCGGGGCCTTCCCAGTGGAACCGCGCTGGTGTGCTCAGAGCCCTGGTTGCGGGTCAGGCCCCCCAGGGTCCGCGACAGCGCGGGGGTGGGCATTGTGGAACATGGCCAGCGGGCCGCACGCAGGACGCGGACGGCGCGATCCACTTCCAAGTGCATACCCTGCAGCGGCGCTAGCTGCCCCCGCCCAGCCTGGTGATCTTCCCGTTCACCCCCACGCCCCAGGCGTACCGGCCCGCTGTGCCGACCGCCCAGTACCGGTAGACCGGCGAGACCAGCGTCCAGGTGGTGCCTTCGTCCCGGGTCAGCATCAGGCCACCCAACGACGAGGCAATGGCCGCCGTCGGGGCAATCCCCGGGAACCAGGTCACACCGTAGAGTGAGCCCGCCGGCGGGCGGTTCGGCAGGAGCTGCCAGGTCACGCCGCCATCGCGCGTGAGCGCTACGGCAGCACTGGTAGTGTCGAGCGCCACACCGTTGCGTGAGGCCACCGCGATGCCGTGCAGCGAGTCGCGAAAGGCGACGGCCGCCATCCCACCGCCGGGGCCCTGATAGAGCGGGGTGTTGTGGACGGTCCAGGTCCGCCCGGCGTCGGTGGTCCGGAACACCCGCGACCCCGGTGTGCCGGCGGCAATCCAACCGTGGCGCTCGCCCCAGGACACAGCGCACCCGCCGCTCGCAGCGAAGGCGCCCTCATCCTTGAGCGCGGCGGGCTGCCCCTCCCGGGGAATCAGCGCCCAGGACGCGCCGCCATTGTCGGTACGCAGAATCCGGAGCAGCGCGTCGGGCGCGTCGGAGATGGCAAACCCCTGGCGCCGATCGAAGAAGGCCATGCAGTCGTAGAAGGCCAGCGTATCGGGATTGCTGAACTGGAGATCCCAGGAGCTGCCGCCGTTGGTGGTCCGGTAGATCCGCGAGTCCGCACCGTTGCCGATGCTCAGGACCCAGGCCGTATCCGCCGACACCGCATGGATATCCCGGAACTGAAGCTGCTCGCCGCCGGGCACCGGCCGGATGCTCCAGGTGTCGCCCCCGTCGAGCGTGCGCAGCACGGTCCCCCGGGTGCCGCTGACCCAGACCACCTGCTCGTTGACCGCCGAGACCGCGATCAGGCCGGCGGTGGTACCGCTGACCTGTTCGGTGATGGTGGGCGCCTGCTGGCCCGACAGGGTCGCCGTGATCAGGCCGGGGGCCAGGAGGAGCAGGTGGGCGCAGCGCATGGTCGACTCCAGGGTGAACAGTGACGAGACGGACTACTCGCGGAACTCGAGCGACCGGGCGATCCGCTGGCCGATGTCACCGGCGCGGTTGGCGAGATCGTTGGCGCCGTTCTCCGAGAAGAGCTGGGCTCCGGTGAGATAGGTCAGGGCATAGAGATGCAGGATGGTGGCGGACGGCGGATCCACCCAGCCCCGCGGGCGATCCTTCGCCGCCGACTCGGCGTGATACACATCGAACAGCAGCGCCCGCGTCCGCTCCAGATCGACGCCGGAACCCGGCTGCAACTCGGCGATGTTGCCGCCGATCCGGACGGTATCGGGCATCAACTTGCGGACCAGTCCCTGTGAGAGCAGGTAGGGCCCCAGACCCAGCACGTCATCGGGGTAGGTCGACGCACTCCACGAGAAGTAGATCGGGCGCTTGCCCATGTTGTCGTTGATCAGGTGCGCAGCGGCCACATCAGCCCGCTCCACCCACGGGCGACCGAAGTGGATCCGGATGGCGGTCCCGTCGCCCGACGGAATGTCGAGGATGGGATTGGCCGGCGTCCGCTCGAACTCGCGGATGGCAGTGAGCGCCTGCTCCGAGGCCATCAGCGCCGGCGTGTCGGGCATCTGCCAGTTGCCCTGGGGCGGCAGCCCGAGCCGCTGATTGACACTGTCCGTGCCCGGACGCCAGAACGGATGCGAGCGTTCGGGGTCGAAGGCCTCCTGCGGCCGACGCCGGATCTGGCGCAGATGCCAGTCGGTGTTCATCAGCGACAGGTTGGCCAGGGTGACATCGCGGCGGACGCCCAGCACTTCCTGGGCAAACCAGAGCGGGAAGGTGTCGTTGTCACCGGCGGTAATCAGAATGCCGTAGGGCTCCACCGATTCCAGAATGTCGATGGCAAAGTCGCGCGGGAGCGTTTCGCCCCACCGCGGCGCGGTCACCCGGTTGCCGATCAGCGGGACCAGGCCCAGCAGCAGGATGGGCATCGCAGCAATGGCGCGCTTCTCGTCCAGCACCCCGGTGTCGCCGCGCGTGGCGATGGCCCGGAGCAGCACCGCAAACCCGGCTGCGAAGAGCACCCCGACGTAGGCGAAGGACCCGATGAAGAAGTAGTCCCGTTCACGGACCTCGCGCATCTCCTGGGTGATGGCGGGGTTCGACGGCTGGTACGAGTAGCCGTACTTGAAGTTCAGGTAGAACGTCAGCGCGATGGTCAGGGTGAGCAGCAGGCCGAGGGCGGCCAGGCCTTCTCGTCGTCGGGCGCGGACCAGCGCGATGACACCGCCCAGCCCGAGCGCGGTGAACAGTCCGACCGCCAGGCCGCGGAAGTTGCCGAGGTCGCGGCCCCACTGCCAGGTCCAGTACTGCCAGTAGTTGGTGAGCTGCGCCATCAGCTTCTTGCCGTTTTCCACCGGCATGCCTTCCCACCACGGCTGGCGCGGGAACAGCTTGGGCTTGGCGTACTGGGCGCGATTGAGGTTGTCCTTCAGGGCCTGCGAGAAGAAGCCGGCCGGTTCACCTTCGTTGATCGGCGGGAACTGGGCAGCGCGCATCGGGAGATAGATGTAGTGGAGCGTGACACCCAGCACGGCCAGAAACAGCGCCAGCGACACCACGCGCCACCGGAGGACCACCTGCCAGTCGGTGCTGACGACATACCACAGCAGCACCGGCAGGCCCAGGATGCCCATCTGGTGATTGGTGGTCGAGAGCAGTGACAGGTAGACACCGAGCACCAGCCAACGGTCCCGGCGCTCACCGGCGGGCTGATCGGCCCAGTAGACGGCGCACCAGACCACGATGGCAATGGTGAGCAACGAGAGGGTGTAGACCTTCTCGTTCACCGTGGACTGGCTCCAGACCGTCCAGGCCGTGGCGCTGGCGAACACGCCCGCGAACGTCGCTCCGAGGCGCGGCAGACGGGTCGGCAGAATGGCCCGCAGCCAGCGCTCGGCAATCAGGAACCAGAACCCCGCGCCGGCGGCACTGGTGAAGGCGGCGAAGAGATTGATCTTGACCGCATAGTCGCTCGCCAGAGGAAGGAGGCCCCAGACGTGACCCAGCAGGGTGAAGAGCGGATTGCCCGGCGGATGGGGGATACCCAGCACCTTGGCCGCTGCGATGTACTCTGCCGTATCCCAGAACGCGATGGTCGGCGCCAGGGTCACGTAGTAGAGCGCGAAAATCACCGCAAAGGTCGCGAACGCCCAGCGATAGGGGGGGCGCTCGGCGGTGAATCCGTCGGTCTGTCCGTCCACGAAAGGCTCCATCGGTGGAGTAGTAGGGGTGTCAGGCGGCCCGGAGGCCGGGGGCGGCGCCGCGGCTCAGCGCGGCACCTCGCCCGGCATCGAACGCCGGACCCGTTGGGCAATGGCATCGGCCCTGGCAGCAAGCACTGTATCGCCGTGCTCCGCCAGCAGGGGAGCGTGGTAGCCATAGGCGATCAGATACATCTGGAGAATAATGCCGGACGGCGGATCCGCCCACCCGCGGGGGCGGTCCCGTGCGGCCGACTCATGGTGGTAGGCCTCGAACAGCAGGGAGCGGGTCCGGGCAAGGTCGGTGGGACCCAGGGGCCCGTCGACGATGTTCCCCCCGATCACCACGCTGTCCGGCATGAGGCGCCGCACCATGCCCTGCGACACCAGCCAGGGCGACAGGCCGAAGGTCTGGTCGGGGTAGGATCCCGCGCTCCAGGAGAAGTAGATGGGCCGACGCCCGATGTTGTCGAGAATGACCGCTGACATGGCAATGTCAGCCCGGGTCAGGGACGGGTTGCCGAATTGCAGGGTCAGGCCCCCAGCGCTCGGCGTGCCCGCGGGGGTGGCGGCCCGCCCCGGCAGCGAATTCAGCCAGGCTTCCGTCCGCAGGAAGAGGGGACCCTGCGGCATGGGCCATTCCCCGACCACACTCGCACCGGTCAGCGGCATGGTCGCCGAGTCGGCGCCCCGACGCCAGACCGGGAGCGCCGTCGACACGTCGAACGGCTCAATCGGCCGACGCTGGACCTGACGCAGGTGCCAGGGGGTATTGGCCAGCGACAGGTTGATCAGGGTGACGTCGCGCCGGATGCCGAGCACTTCCTGGGCGAACCAGAGCGGGAAGGTGTCGTTGTCGCCCTTGGTCACCAGGATGCCGTAGGGCTCGACCGACTGCAGCAGATCGACGGCGAAGTCGTGAGCCAGCGTCTCGCCGCTGCGTGGCGCGGTGAGACGGTTCCCGACCAGCGGGACCAGGCTGAGCAGCAGGACGGGTGCCGCGAGCCAGTGACGGCGGGCGGGGGCGAGCTGGTGGCCGAGTCGATCACCAGCCTCCCGGAGGATCAGCGCGAAGCCCGCGGCGAAAAGCACGCCGACGAAGGCGAAGGACACGATGTAGAAGTAGTCCCGCTCGCGGACTTCCCGCATGGCCGGGGTGATGCCCGGGTCGTCCAGGTGGTACGAGTACCCATAGCGGAAATTCAGATAGAAGATCAGCAGCAGCGTGAGCGTGACCAGCAGGCCGCCCGCCGCTCCACCGCTGCGGAGATTGCGCCGGAGCAGCGCCACCAGGCCGGCCAGGCCCAGCACGGTGAAGAGCGTGGTCGCGAGCTGGCGCAGGCCGTCGTAGTCCCGGGCCCACTGCCAGGACCAGTAGGTCCAGTAGTTGGCGAGCTGCGCGCCGAAGGGCGACATCCGGTCGGTGACCGGCGGCTTGCCGTACTGGTGCCGACTGAGGACTTCCTTCAGAGCGTCGGAGCCGAAGCCCACCGGCTCACCCTCATTGATGGGCGGGAACTGCCCGGCGCGCATCGGCAGGTAAATGTGGTGCAGCGTCACGCCGAGGACGGCCACGAACAGCGTGAGCGACACCACCCGCCAGCGGAGGATGATGCGCCAGTCGGTCATCAGGATGTACCAGCCGACCACCGGCAGACCGAGCAGGCCCATCTGGTGATTGGTGGACGAGAGGAATGACAGGTAGACCGCCAGTACCACCCAGCGGTCGCGCCGCTCGCCGACCGGCGCATCGGCCCAGCGGATCATGCACCAGACCACCAGGGCAATGGTGAGCAGCGAGACGGTGTAGACCTTCTCGTTGACCGTCGACTGACTCCAGACCGTCCAGGCCATGGCGCTGGCGAAGACGCCGGCGAAGGACGCGGCCAGTCGCGGACCCCGTGCCGGCAGAATGTCGCGCAGCCACCGCTCGGATACCAGGAACCAGAACCCCGCGCCCGCCGCACTGGTGACCGCCGCGAAGAGGTTGATCCGCACGGCGTAGTCAGTGGCCAGGGGCAGCAGGCCCCACACATGCGCCATCAGGGTGAAGAGCGGATTGCCAGGCGGATGCGGGATGCCCAGCACCTTCGCCGCTGCGATGTACTCGGCGGTGTCCCAGAACGCCGTGGTCGGCGCCAGGGTCACCAGGTACACCACGAGGACGGCGGCAAACGTGGCGCAGGCCCACCGATATGGTGGGCGCGTATCGAGCGACTCGCTGGGGGTCTCGGAGGTCATGGTGGCCTCGGGGGTCAGTGGCGGAACATCCGGTTGCCGGTCAGGATCATCGCCAGGCCAAGTTCGTCCGCCATGGCGATGACTTCGGGGTCACGGATCGAGCCACCGGGCTGGATCAGTGCGGTGATCCCAGCGGCCGCCGCCTCGGTGACCGAGTCGGCGAAGGGGAAGAATCCGTCGGAGGCCAGCACGGCGCCTGCGGTATCGTGACCGGCAGCCCGGGCTTTGTGGACGGCCAGGAAGGCCGCGTCGACCCGGCTCATCTGTCCCGCGCCAATCCCGATGGCCTGCTCCGCGCGCGCGAGCAGAATGGCGTTCGACTTGACCGTCGATACGGCCGCCCAGGCAAAGAGCAGATCGTTCCGTTCAGCCGGTGTGGGTGCACGCCGGGTGGCCACGCGCCAGTCGTCTTCCGACGGGTCGAAGATGAAACGGTCCTGCAGCAGGAAGCCGCCGCGGATTTTTTTCCAGTCGAGCTGCCCACGCCCCGAGGAGACCGGCAGCTCGATCACCCGCAGGTTTTTCCGGGTGGTGAGCACGGCCAGCGCATCGTCGTGGAAGGTGGGGGCGACCACCACTTCCACGAACAGGTCGGCCATCGCCTCGGCGGTGGCCCGATCGACCACGGTGTTGAACGCGACCACCGACCCGAACGCCGACACCGGGTCCGTGGCGCGGGCGCGGGCGAAGGCCTCGGCCGGAGAGCGCCCCAGCGCCAGACCGCAGGGCGTGGTGTGCTTGATGATGGCGCAGGCCACCGCCGTGGTCCATGGGGCCACAGCACTCATGGCCGCGTCGATATCGAGCAGGTTGTTGAAGGAGAGTTCCTTGCCGTGCCGCTGGGTCAGGTCGCCGACACCGCGTGGTTCTTCGGTGACATAGAGGGCAGCCCGCTGATGCGGGTTCTCGCCGTACCGGAGCGTCATCCGCCGCTCCATGGCCAATGTCAGCCGGGCTGGGAGCGTATCGGTGCGAGGGGTCAGGTAGCCGGCGATGGCGTTGTCATAGTCCGAGGTGTGGGTGAACACCTTGGCCGCGAACTCCCGCCGCAACTCCGGCGTGAGCGTGTCCGCTTCGAGGTGGCCGAGCACGGTCGGATAGTCCCGCGGGTCGACGATGGGCAGGACGAACTCGAAGTTCTTGGCTGCCGACCGGAGCATGGCCGGGCCGCCGATGTCGATGTTCTCGATGGCGTCGTCGAAAGAGACGTCGGGGACCGCGATGGTCGCCTGGAACGGATACAGATTGACGGCCAGCAGCGCGAACGGGCGGATGCCGTGATCCTCCATCTGGCGCCGATGGATCTCCTGATCCATCCGGGCGAGCAGACCGGCATGGACGCCCGGGTGCAGCGTCTTCACCCGGCCGTCAAGCATTTCGGGGAAGCGGGTCACCTGATCGACCGGCGTGACCGGGATCCCGGCCTCACGCAACAGCGCCGCCGTCCCTCCGGTCGACACGATCTCCCAGCCCAGGCGGACCAGTCCTTCGGCAAAGGGAACGATGCCGCGCTTGTCGCTGACGGAGATGAGGGCGCGCGGTGCCTGCGGGGAGGTGTCGGTCACGATGGTACCTGGAAAGGGATGGGATGGCCCGCCAGCGCAGCGGCCACCACGGCCGCCGGGAGCAGGCGATGTTCCGCTGCGAGTACGCGGGCAGCCAGGGTGTCGGGCGTGTCGTTGGGCAGGACGGGGACGCGGGCTTGGCCCAGGATGCGGCCCCGGTCGTAGACCTCGTCGACCAGGTGGACCGTGGCACCGCTTTCCGTGTCACCTGCTGCCAGGACTGCAGCATGCACCCGGCTGCCGTACATGCCGGCGCCGCCGTGTCGCGGCAACAGCGACGGGTGGATGTTGAGGATCCGACCCGGGTAGGTGGCGATCACGCCCGAGGGCACCAGCCGCAGGTAGCCCGCCAGGACCAGCAGATCGGCCTCGGACTCCTGCAACCGCGCCAGCCACTCGTCGGCGTCGCGGAAGTTGGTGAGCTGATGGGCGGATATGCCGCGCTCGCGGGCCCACGACAGCGCCGGGGCGGGCCGGTCCGAGAGGACCTGCACCACCTCCGCGACCGTGTCAGCCGCGAGCGCCTCGGTGAGCGCGGCCAGATTGCTGCCACGGCCCGAGACCGCGACGGAGACCCGATACGTCACAGCCCGGCAATCTACACGCGCCCAGCGGGTTCCGCCCGTCGGCAGCCGGTGGGTTGGCTCAGGATCGCGAGGCGGGGAGGATCAGGTCGCGGACCACGTCGAGCAGGGTGGCGCGCTGCGGGAACCCGGTGAGGCTGGGGTCGTCCCGATGGCGGGTGCCCTCGCCGGTCAGGACCAGGGCGGCCCGGCCGCCCAGAGTGACGGCGGGCAGGAGATCCCCCGGGCGGTCACCCACATACCATGAGCGGGTCGGGTCCAGGTCGCAGGCCGTGATGGCGTCCAGATACAGCCCGGTGGCAGGTTTGCGGCAACGGCAGCCAGACTCGGGATCGTGCGGGCAGTAGCCGGTGGCCGTCAGGGAGGCCCCGCCTTCGATCAGCGCGGCCTCCAGGGCCCCGGCCACCTGGTGGTACTCCGCCTCGCTGAGGAGGCCCCGCCCAATCCCCGACTGGTTGGTGATGACCACCCGGGCATACCCTCCCTCCTCCAGCAGGCGCAGCGCCTCGATGGTGCCAGGGAGCAGGCAGAGGTCGGCCGGGGTGCGGATGTAGCCGACATCCTCGATCAGGGTGCCGTCGCGATCGAGGAAGACGGCCGGGCGGGTCATGGCCGACCTGAGCGGGGGAGGGTGTCCCGGACCACCGAGTCGGCCGGCGGCGGCTTCGGCGGTTCCGGCGTCTGGATGTCCGCGCGGATGGTACCGCTGGTGCCGCTCAGAGTCCGGACACCGAACACCTCGATCCGGAAGCGCGTGCCGGGTGCCGGGGCGCTCTGCAGTTCCACCACCAGTGTGGTGCCGATCACCTGCTTGTTGGCCCGGGGAATATCCGGACCCGGCAGGGTGTCTGAGCCCGGCGGCGGTGGCGGCGGCGGGGTCACCACGGGCGGAGCCACCCCCTCGGCCTCCCGGCGGGCGCGCCGGACGGAGTCCCACAGGGCCAGCGGGCGAGCCGCCATGGCGCGGACCGGCGTCGAGTCGGGCAGGGTGATGATCCGGATCGAGTCGGGCGAGAGCAGCAGGTCGGGAGCCAGCGGGTGGGTCACGGGAATGTTGAAGGCCACCGTGTCGCGGACGGTGACGACGCCGGTCGACTTGACCGGCGTGGTGTCACGCATGTAGGCCCAGAGTTCGCCGACGGCATCCTGATCGACCACCAGTCGCGCCTGTTCCCAGGCTTCGCCACTGCTGATCCGGCGGTCGCCGTTGCGGTCGATCACCACCCGGACGATCATCTCGGTGTTGCGCAGTGGACCGAACTCGAAGCGGCCGGTGGAGTCGGCCGAGCCGCGGTAGGTCTGCGAGTCGGGCAGGGTGATGACCTCGATCAGTGCGCCCGGCACGGCGCTGCGCGAGACCCAATCCACCGCCCGTCCCGATACGTACCGGGTCGGCGCGGCACCGCCGGTGACCACCGTCACGACGGCGGTTTCCTTGCTGGTGTTGTTGCGGAGATCGCGCACGCCGGGGAGCAACTCGATCCGATAGAGCTGATCCGGACGCCAGCCCCCGCGCGGCCGCACCCGGATCATGGTCCGCCCCCAGCGGACAGTTGGCACCAGCGTGTCCGGCGACAGGATGATGAGCCGCTCCAGATCGCCATTGCCGTAGCCGTAGTTGGGCGAGCCGCCTTCAGAGATGACTTCGTCGAAGCGGAACTCGACCCAGCCGTCGAATCCGGGAATGGTCGCGACGGAATCTCTGGAGCCGAGCAGTCGGGGTGGGGTGCTCTCGATCGGGCCACCCGGGGGAGGGGCCATGCGGGCGCAGCCGGTGAGTGCGGCCACGCCGAGGAGCAGGCCCCGTGCGATCAGTCGGGACATCCCATGGCGCGGCACTTGTCCCGCAACGCCGCTGCCTGGGCGCGCATGGCCTCAGTCTTCTCGCGCTCCTTGGCGATCACGGCTGCCGGGGCCCGAGTGACGAACTGTTCGTTCGAGAGCTTCTGCTCCTGGCCGGCCACCAGCTTTTCGAGGCGGGCCGCCTCCGTCCGGAGCCGGGCACACTCGCGGTCGATATCGATGAGCGCACCCAGCGGCACCACCACGGCAGTACTGTCGTCGAGCACCACGGTAGCACTGGCCCCCTCCGGGGCCGGGCCAATGGCGAGGGACTCGACCTTGGCGAGACGGCGGATGGTCTCTCCCTCGGAGGCCACCGCTGCCAGCACCCGCGGCGAGGCATCGGCCAACGTGACCTGCACCAGCGCGCCCGGTGCGACGCCGTACTCGGCGCGCAGGGCACGGATGGCCGTGATGACCTCCTGGATGGCGCCGAACTGCTCGATGGCCGCCCCATCGACGGCGAGATCGTCGGCCACGGGCCATGGGGCCCGGCTGATCGACGTCCCGGCCGGTGAGGTCGGGAGCCGCCGCCAGAGCGTCTCGGTGATGAAAGGCATCACCGGGTGCAGCAGCCGCAGCGCCAGGTCGAACACGGTGGTTGCGACCTGGCGGGCCGTGTCGCCGCCCGGTGCCGTCCCGTAGAGCCGGGGCTTGATCTGCTCCAGGTACCAGTCGGCGAAGTCGCTCCAGAGGAAGTGGAAGACGGTGGTGCAAGCCTCGTTCAGGCGGAAGCGCTGATAGGACTCAGTTGCGCTGCGCACCGTGTCAGCGGCCCGCGCCAGAATCCAGCGGTCGGCCAGCGACGGCTCGCCGCCGCTGCGGCTCTCGGGCACTGGCGCATCCAGGTGGCCGATGAGGAACCGGCCGATGTTCCAGAGCTTGTTCGCGAAATGGCGGCCGGGAGTGAAGGAGGTCTCCAGGTCGGCCGGGTCCAGAATCAGGTCGGTGCCGATGGCCATGCCGCTGGCGACGGTGTAGCGCAGCGCATCGGCGCCGAAGCGGTCGATCACTTCGAGCGGATCGACCCCGTTGCCCAGCGACTTCGACATCTTGCGGTGCTGCGTGTCGCGCACTGTGCCGTGCAGATAGATGGTCCGGAACGGCGCCTGGCCCTGGAAGGCAAAGCCCGCCATGATCATCCGCGAGACCCAGAAGAAGATGATCTCGGGGGCGGTGACCAGCGCGTGCCCGGGGTAGAACGCAGCCAGATCGGGGGTGCGCTCGGGCCAGCCCAGGGAGGAGAAGGGCACCAGCCAGGAGGAGAACCAGGTGTCGAGCACGTCCTCGTCCTGACGCACCGGTCCGCCGCAGTCCGGGCAGGCCGTCGGCGTGTCGCGCGCCACGGTGATCCGCCCGCAGCCCTCGGCGTCGCAGTACCAGACGGGAATGCGATGGCCCCACCAGAGCTGCCGTGAGATGCACCAGTCGCGGATTCCCCCCAGCCATTGGGCGTAGTTGTCGCCCTGGCGCTCGGGGAGGAAGGTCAGGTCGCCGCGGCGGTAGGCGGCCAGGGCAGGTTCAGCGAGGGGCGCCATCCGGACGAACCACTGGTCCGAGAGGCGCGGCTCAATCACCGTGTCGCAGCGGTAGCAGTGCCCGACCGCGTGCGGATGCTGGTCCACGCCCTCCAGCAGGCCCAGGGCTTCGAACTCGGCCACGACCTGACGCCGGGCTTCGAAACGGTCGAGCCCGCGGAAGCGCTCGGGCACGTCGTCGTTCATGCGGGCCTCGGGCGTCATCACGTCGAGGGCCGCCAGGCCGTGGCGCTGACCGATCTCGAAGTCGGTCGGATCGTGGGCCGGGGTCACCTTCACGGCGCCCGAGCCGAAGGCCGGGTCGACCGCGGCGTCGGCCACGATCGGGATGCGGCGGCCAACCAGCGGCAGCACCAGGTCCTGCCCGATCAGGTGGCGGTAGCGCTCATCGTCCGGGTGGACGGCCACGCCGGTGTCGCCCAGCATGGTCTCGGGGCGGGTGGTCGCAAC
>CAYQXR010000014.1:0-10169 GCA_964421625.1 uncultured Gemmatimonadaceae bacterium
GCGACCCGCGCCTGCTGCGGTTCGGCTTCCGACTGGAGCGTTAAGCCATGCGTCGACTCTTCACCACCACCGTCGCGGCCTCGGCCGCCCTGCTGACGGCCTGCGCTAACGCGGGTAAAGACATCGTCGAGCCGCAGTACCTGACCGGCTCCTTCCACGTGCACACCTCGCTGGATACCGACGGCGATTCCATCTTCTCGCAGACCGACACCAAAATTGCCGGCGTGAAGGTGTTCATCTTCTCGGCGCATGGCACCGACACGCTGCGCACCGTGGTGACGGGCGTGGACGGACGGGCGCCCTCCACGGGGTTGCCCCTGGGCAGCTACCGCTACGCCATCGATCACTCCATGCTCGGTGACTCGGTGACCTTGGCCGTGATGGATTCGGGGCCGATTCGCCTGCTGGCCCGCCTCGATTCGATCGGCGATCTGCGGCAGGTGCTGTTCACCTATCCGCATCTGACCACGGCACAGATCCGCGAACTGCCGGCCGACCGGCGCGTGGTGCTGAAGGCAAAGATCCTGGCGCCGCCGCAGAGCTTCCACCTGGAGGACGCCTTCGTCGCCGACACCAGTGGCGCGCTCCGGATGCCCCGGCCCACCGTGGTCGGCGACGGCACGCTGGCCATCGGTGATTCGGTGCGGATTCTGGGGCTCACTGGCCTGCTCGACGGGCAGGTGGTGCTGAAGGAGGCGAAGATCACCTCGCTGGGTGCGCGACCCATTCCGATTGTCCGCACCACCACCGTCGCCGAGGCGCGGACGGCCGGCGGCGGCAGCCTCGACGCGCGACTGGTTCAGGTCAGCGGCATCGAGATCAGTGATACCATGGTGGTCGATCCCGATTTCCACGTCACCGTGACCAGTGTCCTGGATCCGGAGGAGACGCTGACCGTGGTCATTGATCAGCGCTTTGATGTGGTGCATTCGCTGTATCGCCCGGGCCGCAACATCGTGGTGCGCGGCGTGCTCACCCCAAAGGGCGATGGCACCTGGGTGCTGCGGCCTCGTTCGTCGGCGGACATCACGTTCCCGGGGCCGTAGGGGGCGACCAGCCGGTCGCCCCTACGGCCCTCGCGATCTTGCGTTGACGGGCGACCAGCCGGTCGCCCCTACGTCCCCTGCGATTGTGCGTTGACGGGCGACCAGCTGGTCGCCCCTACGTCACCCGCGTACCCGTTGGAATAATCCCCGCACCACCACCCCCGCCCCCACGCCAACCACCGCCGCTGCCACCTCCTGCCACGTCAGTGGCCAGCCCATCCACGTGGCCGCGCCGAGCAGCGCGCCGAGCGCGATGGCTGTGGCGAGCAGTGCAGTGGTGCGCCCCAGCGGGGCGGCCAGCCAACCAAGCCAAGCGAACCAGCCGACAAGCCACAGCAGGGTCCACGGGCTGCGCCCGAGCGGTACCCGGTCGCCGAATGGTTGCACCAGCGTCCAGCCCATAGCCACGGACAGATGTGAAGCCTGACGCAGCAGGATGGCCCCCTCGGCGTCGGTCATTTCTGCCACAATGCCACGGTCGCTCCAGTGCCATGCCACTTCGCGTATGGGGAGGCCAGTATCGACGGCCACCGACCAGCGCGAGGTGCGGAAGCCCCGCGACGAAGCATGCTGACGCAGCCAGAGCTGGCCCCAGCCGTTGCCGTGGCGGCCATAGGCCCAGGACTGGCCCTGGCGGTCGTGCAGGTCTGCTCCGATCCACTGGCTGGTGGGCGGCGGAGCCGTCGGCAGCGTGAAGCGCAGGGTTGCCGCGCGCGCATTGGGCGGTATGACCGCGTTGGAGTCACCCGTCAGCGAAGTGTTCCCGAGCCGCGCCGTGCCGCCGGCTGGTGCCTGTACGCCGCCGAACCACTGCGCCGAGGTCGGCAGATCGGGGCGCAGCAGGGCGCCGCTGCCGAACCAGATCAGGGCATGTGTGGTCAACAGCAGGGTCAGGCGTCTCCGCTGCGTTGCCCGGGTGGGAGGAGTCGCCAGCGCCCGGGCGATCAGCCATCCGGCACCGCCACCCAGCGTGTTGGTGACCACATCGCTCAGCGTGCCGTCTCGGCCGATGATCAGGAAGTACTGGGTCAGCTCGATGGTGAGTGTGCAGAGGAGTGCCAGGCCCAAGCAGCGGGTCAGGGACCACCCCAGTCGGTGGCCCAGGAGGCCGAGCGGGGTGAAGAGCAGCAGGTTGAGGAGCAGGTCCGTGATCCCGGCGCCGCCACAGACCAGGCAGGTCCATGGCACGACGGGGTGGATGGCCAGGGCGAATCCGGTCAGGGGCCGCAGTGTCAGCCAGGCCACCAGGCTGCCCCAGAGCACCAGGCCGACCCTCAGTTGGGTGGCCAGGGTGGTGCTCTGGTCAGGGCCCGCTGGACTGGCAGGTCGGGCAGGGTCGCGTGATGGCGTCGTCATGGCTGATAAATATCTGAACGGTTTTCTGGTGGCAGTGGCTCAGGTTGGCAGCTAGTAAATCTGTAAGTGCTTGTAGCGTAACGAGATAATAAGGGCGGCTCGGGCGGGCCTCCGGTGGTCCGCCATTTGCCTTGAATCACGACAGCGGCGCTCCTGCCGACCCTGCCTTACCGTCCGGACCACGGGTCCGGAGCATCTTCCCGGAGTGGGTTGACCGATGACCTGGACCTTCAAGCTCTCCCGCCGTATTGCTGCCAGCAGGGTACGTGCCCTCGCCACACTCGGCGCAATCGCCTCCATGACCGCATGTGGCGGCGACGCAACAGGGGTCGACCCAGAGTCCACCAAGCCAACGCCGGTGGCCGGGGTCCTCAACCTCCAGCTCGACACTCCCTCCACCAACGACGGCGCGGTGCAGTTCCAGATCACCGGCCCCGGCATCGACTCGGTGGCTGCCAGCGGCTACCAGGGCTTCGGTTCGCAGACGGCGGCTGGTTCCCAGCTCATCGTCACGGGTCTGATCCAGAAGGGCACCGTGGCCAGGATCCACGTGCGCGACGTGAACCGCGCCCCTGAGTTCCGCGTCACCATCCTTGCTGCCGCCGCACGCGGCACCTACCAGCTCCAGAATCTTCAGGGATACCAGGCCATCATCCGCCACTGAGAGAGCCTCAGCGGACGATCACGAGGTCGGCGATCAGCGGCAGGTGATCGGAGTGGAGCGGTGGTCCGAGTTCCACTCGCACCGGCACGGCACCGGGTCCCGTCAGGATGTGGTCGATCCGGATGCCCCAGAAGCGCAACTGCTTGGTATGCCCCAGGCCGACGCCTCGGGATGACCAGGCGTTGGTCAGGTCCCCCCAGTACTCCCGATAGATGGCGCTGGCGATCGGCAGATTGAAGTCTCCGGCCACGATCAGCGGCAGGTGATTGTCTGTGGCGACCCAGTCGCGCGCGGTGAGTGACTCGCGGCGGCGCAGGTCGAGATTCGCCCGGGTGCTGGTCCGCACTGCGAGCAGTGCACCGCGTGATGGGGCTTCCGTTCCTGGTGTGACGCGGTCCCGCAGTTCCTGGATGGTGGCTGAATCGGCCAGGCGCCGCAGGGCTCGACGTGGTGTGGCGAGGTGGACCAGCCCGATCCGCAGCGTATCCTCGCCCAGCACCACATCTGATCGGATGATTGCGGCGGAGCCATACTCCCGCCAGAAATCACTCGGGTCGCGGACTTCCCAGTGCAGGACGTCGCCACGCACTGCCAGGCAGAGCGAGAAGTCGCTGCGCACTGCGTGGTCGGGAAATGTCTCCCCGAGCGCCGCGCGCAGCATGGTGCCGCATTCAGTGACCACGACTACATCGGGATTGAATGTCGCCAGCGTGGCTGCCTGCTGCGCCGCGACATCAGTGCTCTTGTTCCCCTCGGCGTTGAACTCAACGATCCGGACGGTTCGTCCATTCGGTGTGCCCCCCAGACCCCTGAGTCCGATGCGGGCATCGAGAATGGGCCCAAGCAGGAGCAGCAGTCCGGCAAGCAACATCAGACTGCCGCGCCGCGGCGCACGGAGGAGCAGGGGCAGCATGCCGATCAGTGGCAGGACCCAGACCCAGCGCGGGCCGTAGAGAATCGGGACCGTCCACCAGAAGCGGTCGCCCAGCAGCGAGATCACCACGCTGCCTGCCACGATGAGCAGGAGCGAGAACCATGCAAGAAGCCGCTGCCAGCGGAACGTGGGTGCCATTCAGTGCGTCACCAGGAGCAAGTCCGCGAGGACCGGACGGTGGTCTGAGCCTTGGTCCGGAAGGACGCGCGCTGCCCTCGGTCGGATGGTTGCGGTTGTAAGAATATGGTCGATCCGTACCCCCCAGCGGGAGGTGAATTTGGTGCTTCGCATTCCCACCCCGTGGGTTGAGAGCGCGTTGATCAAATCGCTCCACGCCTCTCGATAAATGGCGCCCATCGCCGTGAGGTTGAAGTCGCCCATGACGATGGTAGGGAGCGGCTCACCGCGGAAGAGCCATTCTCGGGCAATGAGCGATTCGTGACGGCGCTGCGCGATGACGGCAGATGTCAGCGGTCCGAGAGATGGGATCCGGGAGAGGTCGAACCAGGAGTCGAGCGCATGACGGGGAGTGGCAAAGTGGACCAGGCCCACGCGCAGTGAGCCAACGGGAGTTTGGAGCGTGGCGCGGGTTGTGGAGCCCGATGAAGCCGGGCCGTCGACCGTCAATGGTGGCGCTGTCTCCCACGCGAGGATGGGGTAGCGGGAGATCAGGCAGAGGCCGTGGCTCTGTTGGAAGGCATACTCAGGTAGAGCCATCCGGACCGCCTGTTCGACGCCATCACGACACTCAATGATCGAGGCGACCTCAGGTGCAGTGCTCCGCAGGAGGGCCACGATGGGAGAGGCTGTGGCTGCGTTGGATCCGAGTCCACCGGCATTGAAGGTCAGGACGCGGAGCGGAACCCCTTGAGGGGTGGTCAGCCGTCCGAGCCCGAGGCCGATATCGAGAATCCCGATGACCAGCAGGAGGCTGCCGACCATGCTGGCCACCAGCCCCGCCAGGTGTCGCGTGACAAGGAGCGGGACGAACCCGAGGAGGAGTGGAGTCCAGATCCAGCGCGGGCCGTAGAGCAGCGGGAGCGTCCACCAATAGGCGTCGCCGCCGACATGAAGTGTGACGGTGACGAGAGCGAGCCCACCCAGCGTCAGAAGGGCCAGGGTCGTGGGCCAATGTGAGGACGTGCGGCTCACCGTGGGCCCAACCGCCACCGGATCTGTCCCAGCAGGAATCCGGTGCCCCAGCTCAGGTGGATGGTCGCGAAGATGACTGGCAGGAACACCATGTAGCGGAGTCCGTGCTGCGCCGCCGTCAGCGCGGAGGCGGCCATGGTGGCCAGCAGGTAGAGGCTGAGGTGTACGGTGCCCAGCCAGGGGCCGAGGAGGTGGACCAGCAGCGGCGTCAGCAGCAGCGAGAGTACGAAGGCCGGGGCCACCAGTTGCCGCCAGCGCAGGGATCCCGGGTGTTCCAGCAGGGTGCGCACCTTCCAGAAGCCGTAGCGGAAGTACTGGCGGACCAGGCCGGTCAGCGAGCTGCGGACGAAGTAGGTCGGCCGCAGTTCTGGGGTGAGCCAGATCCGTCCGCCGGCGGCGCGCAGGCGGGTGTTGAGTTCGTAGTCCTCGTTGACCAGCCAGTCTTCCCGCATGCCACCGAGCGCGCGCAGTGTGCTGGTGCGCCAGGCGCCGGGGAAGATGGTGTCCACCCAACCTGCGGTGGTGGCGACCCGGTACTGGGCGTCGCCCACGGCAAAGCGGGAACTCACTGCGGCCGCCACGGCCGACCCGAAGGGGGTGGTGCCCTGCGCCAGCACCACGCCGCCGACATTCTCGGCGCCGGTCTCCTGGAGCAGGCGCAGGCAGGTAGCCAGGTAGTCTGGTGGGTAGAGCGAGTGGGCATCGAGGCGGATGAAGTATTCGCCACGGGCCAGCGCCAGCGCCCGGTTGAACGCGGCGGCCTGGAGGCGGCGCGGGTTGGGGTGGATGACGATCCGCGCATCGGTGGCTGCGACCTGTTCCACCAGCGCCACCGAGCCGTCGTTGCTCTCGCCGTCGAGCACCAGGATCTCGATCGATACGTTGGCCGGGAGCTGGTTGGCCTGAACCGAGGCGAGGCAGGTCTCGATCATCGCCGCCTCGTTGCGCATCGGGATGAACACGGTGGCGGTCAGGGTGGCGGGAGCGGAAGGCTGATCGGGCATGCAACCTGGGGTGGCAGGAAAAGCGAAGCGGACGCCGGTGTGGCGCCCGCTTCAAACCTAGCTGATGCAGGTACTGCTGTCAGCTTACTTCTTGCGCCGACGGAGCGAGCTGCCGGCCAGACCAGCGAGGCCCATCGCGAGGAGCGACATGGTCGCGGGCTCGGGGGTGGGGGTGTCGGAATCTGGCGGAGTCCAGCCGTTGCTGCACCGCGAGGTCTTCGAGCCGTCAGCGGTCATGCACCGAGCAATGTACTCCTGGTAGCCCTTGTTGTTGGGGTGGCGTGCGACGTCCGTGATGACGTACCACTCGCTGCGGAGGATGTCATCACCCTCGTTCGCGTAGGCCGATTCCATGATAGCCTTGACCTTGAGCCTCTCGGCCTCGTCGCAGGTTCCCATGCCGCCATTGGTGTCGTGCGGAACGCAGAGGTCCCCGTTTGCGTAGGTCTGCCCATGGATGACAGCCCAAATGGCGTACTGGGAGACCTTCATGTTCCCGCCGGGCTGCGGCGTGGGGGACATGTTGCTGGCGATCCAAGCCGCGGTGGAGTACTTGTCCGCATCGCCCTGGCGGGTGTTCGACATGTCGCTGTCGCTGAGCCGGGTCACGTTGGCCTTGAACGTCTGCCCGGCGCCAGTGGAGTGCGTCTGGTCGACACACCAGATCTGGAAGTCGGCGCCGGCCGCAAACCCGAGCGGGGCTGAGCCGTTGTAGAAATTGCCCTTCATGTTGCCGTACACGGGGGTGCCGCTACCCCCCACGTACTTGAAATCGTACTGGGCCGCCGCGGGGGCCGCGACGATCGCTGCGAGAGCGAGACTACCGATGATCCGACGAAGCATGAAGTACTCCAAGGTGAAGAGAGGTGCTGCCTGTAGACTCGCAGAACTCTATAGCAGGTCGCGTGCCAGTCACAAGTCTATGTATTTCAAGGACTTACGGAATTGGCGCCAGCCCAATTTGTTGGCGGGATTCCACAGGGGTGTCGAATATATCCCACACTCTGGTCAATGTGGGCCTGGGGGTGGTGTGGCGCAGTATTGACGATGAGAAAAGCGAAGCGGGCGCCCCTGGGGCGCCCGCTTCGTCTACAGGCCCGTTGGGGCCGACTACTTCTTGCGCCGGAGCGACTTGCCTGCCAGGCCGGCGAGGCCCATGGCGAGCAGGGACATGGTCGCCGGTTCCGGTGTCGGGGTCTCGGAGTCGGGTGGAGTCCAAGTGCATTCGCCTTCGTTAGGGACGCAGTGGGCGATGTACTCCTGGGCGAGGCCAGCCTTGTCCGTGATGACGTACCACTCGCTATGATTGATCAGGCCCTGGTTCGCGAAGGCGTCATCGACAGCGTCCTGGATGCCCGGGTTGGTGCAGGAACCCAAGCCCGGGACATCCTCATCGTCATCCGGCCCCCCGCACGCATTGCCATGCATGATGGCCCAGATCGCGTACTGGTTGACGCTGATGTTCCCGGCGTTCATCGTGGTGGCGAGCCAAGCCGCTTGAGAGTACAGCGACTTGCTGGACTCACGGGTGGTTGTTCCGTCGACGACTGTGAACTGGGTCACGAAGACGGTGGTTTCCTGCACAGGCGTGTGCTCCCGGTCGACGCACCAGATCTGGAAGGTGGAGAGGTTGAAGCCGAGCGGTGCAGGGCCGGGATAGAATTGCCCCTCCATGTAGCCGTACGACGGGGTGCTGGACGACGAATGCCCGGACCAGAAATTGTACGTGTCCTGCGCCGCGGCCGGGGCCGTGACGATCGCCGCCAAAGCGAGACTGCTGATGAACTTACGAAGCATGTAGAACCCCTGGGAGTAGAAGTGGTGCTTTGACTCGGGTCCCCTTTGAGCATGGTGCGTGCCACGTGGGTGCTGCCCTGTATGAGATCAGTAAGCCGTTGATACACAAGTGCTTATGTTGCGCGCCGTGGCAGCTTGGTAGGTGAGATGCAGCTTCGAATCCGTGTGGCAAGTCCGCACTCTGATGCGCGCGCGCAACGGTATCCCTGGGCGAGGCCTGTTGGACTGGTACCGGGATTCCACTCGGTGTGACTTCGAGCACCGCCGACGTCTCCGGGTGGTGACGGGGTTCTACCTCTGGCGCACTGGGTAGGATGGGCAGGTGTCAAAAAAAAGAACGACCGTGCTGCCGGTCGGGCGGTTCGCAGGGCGTGTGGAGTCGTCAAAACCTTGCAACTACTGGCGTTTGTCGCTCTCTGTGACTGGTCCGGAACCTGCATTCAAGTGGCCAGAGTTTGCATGCTGGGCGGCCTGACCCCCAGCCGGATACCCGCGGGCGTTGCCCCTGATGCCGGATCGGACGGATTGCATGTCGTTGCCACGTATGGCCTTGGCCCTCCTCTTTGTTGCTGCCCCGCTGGGCCTTGCCGCCCAGGGGCGCTCCCCCCAAGAGTTGGCCCGCCTGCAGGACTCAGTTCAAGCTGCCGGAGGACGGGTCATCATTGTCCTCAAGCCCACCGCGCTTGGGGTCGGGGCCGCCGGAGGAGCCCAGGTCAACGCCATGGCCTTCGCCCAGGCGGGGACCCGGATCGAGTCGGTCCCCCAGGTGACGGTGACCGGATCGGTCCAGCGCTTCGGGACCATCTTCGCCACGGCGACGGCCGCCTCCCTCGCCGAGCTGAACGCCGATCCGACCATCGCGCTGATCGAGCCGGACCAGTTCGTCCCGATTGCAGCCGAGGCGACCACCTGGTCCGCCTACCGTCCGGCTGGGAGTGCCCAGAGCACCCCCTGGGGGATTGCCAAGGTCATGGCTCCCGAGTCCTGGGGCATGACCAATGGCGGAGCCGGGGTCAAGGTCGGCGTGATGGACAGCGGCGGCGATCCCAATCACGAGGACCTGGTGTACGCCGGTGGGTACAATGCACTGACCAACACGACCACCCCGGCGGCCTGGACAGACAACCTGTCAGAGTGTGCTGGCCATGGCACCCACGTCGCAGGTATTCTTGCCGCCCGGAACAACGGGGTCGGGGTGGTGGGGGTGGCCCCCAACGTCTCCCTTTACGCCCTCAAGGTGATGGAAGTGCAGCAGGGGCAATGTGGGGCGATGATCTCCAACCAGATCATAGCGCTCAACTGGGCCGTCAATAACGGGATCCGGGTGGTCAACGCCTCGATGAGCGCCGCCACATCCACTACGTCCATGGGCATCGCCATCCAGAACGCGGCCGCCAGCGGGACCTACTTCGTTGGCTCCTCCGGGAATGGCTCCAAGTCGTCCGTGAATTTCCCGGCGGCCTTTCCCTACGCCATCGCGGTGGGGTCGGTCGATATCAACAACAACAAGGCGTCGACGTCCAACTATGGTCCCGAGCTCTGGGTGGTCGCCCCCGGTGTGAACGTGCTCAGCACCATGCCGGGTGGCGGGTACGGCAACAAGAACGGGACGTCCATGGCCGCGCCGCATGTGACCGGGGTTGTGGCACTGCTGCTGGCTCAGGACCCGGGCCTCTCGCTGGACCAGGTCCGCACCAAGCTGAAAAACGGCGCCCTGCACCTCGGCGATCAGACCACCACGGCATGGGGGCTGGCCCGCGCCTTCCCCTCGCTCGGTGGAGGCCAGACGCCGCCGCCCATCCCCCTCGCGGCCAGTGTGTCGCCTGCGAGTCGCTCAGCGTCGGTGCAGATCAACACGGCCGCGCCCAAGGACTCGGCGACGGTGACGCTGACCGGTGACGGTGCATCGTCGGCCACGTGGAGTGCCACCAAGAAGAAGGCCTGGACCACGCTCACGACGGGTAGCGGCACTGGCAACGGCAAGGTGCGCTGGAACCGCAGCAGCACGGGGCTGGCCGTGGGCACCTACGTGGATACCATCACCATCACGGCCGGCGCTGCCACCACCAAGGTGATCGACACCCTGATCATCACGGCGGCGCCCGTCCCGCTGGCGGCCAGTGTGTCGCCCGCGAGCCGCTCAGCCTCAGCGCAGATCAATACCGCCGCGCCCAAGGACTCGGCGACGGTGACGCTGACCGGTGACGGTGCGGCAT